>NZ_CAJXKH010000062.1 GCF_913055755.1 uncultured Microbulbifer sp. | reverse complement strand
AATTCGTGTCCCAGACGCTGCTGGGCAGGGGCAAGGACACCGAAGATGTGGACAACCGCCTGGCGGCGATTGAACACGACTTTCGCCACAACAAACCCAAGCTCGCCGCCTACAACCTGGAAGACTGCCGCCTGGTCTGGGATATCTACCAGCACACCCGCTTGCTGGATTACCTGCGCCTGCGGGCCCAGCTCACCGGCCTGGAACTCGACCGCAGTGGCGGATCTGTGGCGGCCTTTACCAATCTCTATCTGCCCAGACTACACCGCAGCCACTATGTGGCGCCCAACCTGCCGGCCGACGGCGGCCTGGCCAGCCCCGGCGGCTATGTGATGGACTCCCGGCCCGGCCTGTATGACAACGTGCTGGTGCTGGATTTCAAGAGCCTGTATCCCAGCATTATCCGTACCTTCAAGATAGATCCCATGGGCCTGGTTGAGGGATTGGCGGAGGACGATGCCATTCCCGGCTTTCGCGGTGCACGCTTTTCCCGTGACAAGCATTTCCTGCCGGACATCATCACCAACCTCTGGGCCCAGCGGGATATTGCCAAGCAGGAGGAGGATGCCGCACGCTCCCAGGCGATCAAGATCATCATGAACTCCTTCTACGGGGTACTGGGAAGTGGGGGCTGTCGTTTTTACGACACGCGCCTGGCCAGCTCCATCACCCTGCGCGGTCACGAGATCATGCAGCAGACGGCGCGATGGATCGGTGAAGGGAAGCACCAGGTCATCTAGGGGGATACCGATTCCCCCTTTGTGTGGCTGAGTGGCCACCCCAGCCCCGAGGAGGCCGATGCGATCGGCAAGCGCCTGGCCATCGAGATCAACACGCGCTGGCAGAACAAGCTCAAAGACGAGCTGGTGCTGGAGTGCGAGCTAGAGATTGAGTTCGAAACCCACTACCAGCGCTTCCTGATGCCCACCATTCGCGGCTCCGAGGCCGGCTCCAAGAAACGCTATGCGGGTCTGGTGATGAACGGGGATGAGGAGAAGCTGGTATTCAAGGGTCTGGAAACCGTGCGCAGCGACTGGACGGCCCTGGCCAAGCAGTTCCAGACCCAGCTCTACGGGATGGTGTTTAAGGGTGTTGATCCGTCTGACACTATCCGCGAGACGGTGGAGAAAACCCGGGCAGGGGAGATGGACGAGCAGCTGGTGTATCGCAAGCGACTCAGGCGCAAGCTGGAGCAATACGTAAAAAACGTGCCACCCCACGTGCGGGCGGCGCGACTGGCCGATGGACACCGTCGCCAGCAGGGGCTGGCACCCCGCTACCAGAACAAGGGCTGGATTCGCTATGTGATCACCCTCAACGGCCCGGAGCCCGTTGATCACCGCCAGTCACCGATTGATTACCAGCACTATATCGACCGGCAGCTCAAGCCGGTCGCGGATGCCATATTGCCGTTCATCGACCTGGATTTTGACTCTCTCATAGATGGCCAGCTGGGTCTGTTTGGCGTGACCGATTGAGCACTGGCATGAAATGCGTCTTGTGGGCTGTCGTGGCGTACAACTTGTCCCGTGAGCATGGAAAAGCACGATAGGCACAAAATATGACATTGCTCCCCGAGTGATGGCCTATTTTCAACAGTACGTGTACATGTGTTTTTTCATTAGAAATGGGTCCTATGCGATGAATTTCATCAAGAAGGCAATGTTCCTGACCGGGATGTTTGCGCTGATTGCCACGCACTGTTTGGCGGATAGTAAGGTTGACCGCACCCAATTGCCGATCCCTGATGTGGAGCCGAAAGGGTACACAGAGCTGGATGTCAGAAATGTTGAACGTCCCGAACCTTATAAGGCGATACAGGCACCGGAAGGTGCGCCCAACGTACTAGTGTTCTTATTAGATGATGTCGGTTTTAGCCAGTCCTCTTTGTTTGGTGGTTTGGTTGAAATGCCAACCCTTGACGCCATTGCCGAGCAGGGTCTGGTTTACAACCGATTTCACACAACAGGTGTGTGTTCTGCTACGCGCACGGCCCTGCTAACGGGTCGAAACCACCATCAAAATAATATGGGATCCATTGCCGAAACAGCCACTGCATTTCCCGGAAACACCGGTGTAAGGCCGAATTACATTGCCGCCCTGCCAAAAATATTACGTTACAACGGCTACAAAACTGCGATGTTTGGGAAAAATCACGAGATCCCACCATGGGAAACTGGCCCTGCGGGGGATCAAACGTTGTGGCCAAGTCAGGTGGGCTTTGAGAAATTTTATGGTTTTTTTGGTGGCGAGACGGATCAATATCAACCGGTTTTGGTTGATGGTGTAACGCGTATCAAAACACCCCGTACCGAAGATTATCACTTCACAACCGATATGACGGATCAAACCATTGAGTGGTTGAATCTGCAGCACAGTTACAATGCAGATAAGCCATTTTTTGTCTATTTCGCACCTGGGGCTGTCCATGCCCCTCATCAGGCGCCAAAGGAGTGGATAGATAAATATAAAGGCAAGTTTGACATGGGGTGGGATGAGCTTCGTAAAGAAGTATTCGCGCGTCAGAAAAAGCTTGGCATCATCCCTGAAGATACCGTCTTGCCACCAATGCCGGACGGTGTCCCTCGTTGGAGTTCATTAACCAGCGATGAAAAGAAAATCTTCGCTCGAGAAATGGAGGTGTTTGCTGGCTATTTGGCACATACCGACCACGAGATTGGCCGTGTCGTCGATAGTCTGAAGAAAACCGGGGAGTTTGATAACACGCTGATCTTCTATGTTGTCGGTGACAATGGCGCCAGTGCCGAAGGTAACCGCAATGGAAGTTTAAACTCTTTAGCCTTTTACAACGGTATAGAAGAGGATCTGCAGTTTATTTCAGAAAATGTAGATAAGCTCGGCAGTGAAGATAGCTTTGGTCATTACGCGAAAGGCTGGGCTATAGCAGGGGATACGCCTTTTGTTTGGATGAAAGGAACGGCATCGGACTTTGGCGGTACGCGCAACGCAATGGCTGTTAGCTGGCCTGACGGTATTAAAAAGGGTAAAGACGTTATTCGCGAGCAATGGACTCATGTCGTGGATATCGCCCCTACGGTGCTTGATGCTGCCAAGTTGCCCGAGCCTAAAGAAGTAGATGGTGTGAAGCAAATACCAATCGCGGGAAAGAGCTTCATGCAGTCGTTTAACCTGCCCGATGCCGAAAGCAGGCACAAAGTGCAATATTTCGAACTTGCAGGCAACCGTGCCATCTACAAGGATGGTTGGCTGGCTCGTGTTATCCACTGGCCGCTTTGGGAAGATACGAAAAAATTTAGTACGCTCCAGGAAGATAAATGGGAACTGTTTGATATAACCAAGGACTTCTCCCTCGCAAACAATGTGGCTGATAAACATCCGGAAAAGCTTAAAGAGATGCAGGAGCTGTTCGCCAAGGAGGCGTTTGATTACCACGTTTATCCGATCGATGACCGCACCCTGGAGCGTATGAATGCGGAGATTGCCGGTCGTCCGGATGCCATGTTTGGCAAGACAACATTGACATTATACTCAGGTGCCACGGGAATACCTGAAAACTCATTCCTTAATATCAAGAACAAGTCATTTGACCTTACCGCGAAAATATCCACAGATAATGTGAAAGATACCAACGGTGTCATTATCGCACAGGGTGGTAACTTCGCGGGCTGGACGCTTTATGTTAAAGATGGCGTCCCAACGTTTGAATACAACTGGTTGGGGTATGAATATACGTCGATTACCAGTAAATCCGCGCTTAAAAAAGGGGATAACGAAATTGTGGTTAAATTTCGTTACGATGAAAATGGCAAAGGTGGTAAGGGCAATAATGTAGGCATGGGTAAAGGTGGTAATGCTTATTTGTACCTGAACGGTGATCTCGTTGCGAAGAGGTTCATTCCCAATACCATTGCCAGCTTATATTCGTTAGATGACGGTGTTGGTGTCGGTGAAGATGAAGGTGGTGCTGTAAGTAAAGCCTATCAGGCGCCGTTCATCTTTAACCAGAAGATAGAAAGCGTGACCACCTCGATTGTAGATCGATAATTGACGGTTGGGTTTTATTACAAAGGCCACTCATTTTATGAGTGGCCTTTGTAAATATTTTCCTTGCCTTCTCAGAGATCTCCACCCCACATAAAATTCCGGCGCGATCCATACGGTGATCAGTGCCGATACGCTGATTGTGTTGATCCGTAGCTCGCCGCTATTGCGATAATTCAACCAAACGACGCCGGTATTTTCGGGCGAGCAATGCATTGCAGACCTGCTCCCGAATTAAAGCCCACAGAGGTGAAACTTTCGAATTCGGGCTTCCATTTACACTGTGCCTGTACAGCTGATATTTGACCACCGCCATATAGGCAAGTGAAGCCAATGGCTTGTTTTTCCATGTGATGGGCGACAGTTCCGGTGCATTGTCTTTTCCCTGCATCCAATCTCCGGGTAAATGCGGGTCGATGGCCAGCGCCGTACCGATACCGACCATGTCTACACCGCTGTCGATAACTTCCTGTGCCACCAGTTGCCGCCGGATGCCGCCCGTGACCATGATAGGCATTTCGGCTACGGACTGTATGTCGCGCGCGAACTCCAGGAAATAGGCTTCTCGCGCGAGAGTGCGATCATCCCGAGAGCGGCCGTGCATGGCGGGTGCCTCGTAGCTTCCGCCCGACAATTCAACGACGTCAACCTGCAAGGCATTGAGCATTTTCACTACTTTCTGCGCATCCTCAGAGCTGAACCCACGCCGTTGAAAGTCAGCAGAATTAAGTTTCACGGCAACCGTAAACCCCCGTGACACCACCGTGCGAACGCCTCGGACGATATCCAGGAGTAAACGGGCCCGGTTTTCCAGGGAACCACCCCACTTATCCGTTCTCTTATTGGTCAGGGGCGAAAGGAACTGGCTCAACAGATAACCATGGGCCGCATGAATCTGGACGCCGCTAAAACCGGCCAGCTCTGCGAGCCGCGCGGTGCGGATAAAGCGCTGAATCACCTCTTCGATGATTTCCTGTGTCATTTCCTGTGGGGGATTGAAATGCTTTGACAGCTTGCCGAGGTCGACAGGCACCGCGGAGGGCGCCCAGGTCTGTTGCCCAAGGTCACCGGGCATCTGGCGGCCCGGGTGGTTTATTTGCATCCAGAACTGAGCGCCCCGGGAGCGGCCCGTCTGCGCCCAGTGTTTGAATCTGGCCAGCTGCCGCTCGTCTTCCAGTACCACACCGCCTGGGCCTGTCATAGCACGGCGGTCAATCATCACATTGCCGGTAATGAGCAGGCCGGCACCGCCATCGGCCCAAGCCTGGTAAAGCCGCATCAGCTTGTCCGACGGCGCAAAGTTAGTGTCGGCCATGTTTTCTTCCATGGCAGCTTTGGCGATACGGTTAGGAATGGTTGTACCGTTGGGTAGAGTCAGGTTATCGAATAGATTCACAGGGCATCACCTCGTTTGGTTGTGGGCGAACCCTAACCTTTAAGCTAGCTTTAATGTCAACAACTATTGGCCGCTTGACCTTAAAGCCGGATTCAACCTTATGGTTCGCGTGCCGGGCTGCAGGGGAGCATGGTCCCGGGTTGCTTGCGGGCTCGACTATCCGGAGCAAGTGGTCAGTAAGGAGAATGAAGGAATCGCTCAGCTAGAGAGCGGACCTCGCAAAGTGCCGGTGAAAACAGACGGCACTAAATGTGAATCAACCGAGGCAAAGAACATGAAGGTTAGAAATATTGCAGTAGTAACAGCGATATTCCTGAATACCATTGCGACCGCTTCCTGGGCCCAGGAAACAGGCGAGTCCGAGCAGTCAGAGAAAACCATCATCAATGTTGCGGGCCATGAAGTGCCTGTTATGAAAGGCGGGCTCTACGACCGCTATCGGTCTAACCCGCCGCTATCGGTAGTGGCCGCTGAGTCGCCTGAAACGGACTTGAGCTGGTTTAAGACGCTGGAAAAAACCAAGGTCGATATCGGCTTTGAATCTTACTCACCAAATTTCTATTACGAGAACAGTCGGGTGACCGCGATTTATACGGCAGACCTGGACAGGCTGCGGCAGTTGATGCCCGCAGAAGTCTTGGAGCAGGTGCGGCCACTGAAAATATGGCCGGGCAGGGGGCTGATCGCATTGACCGCCTATGCATACCACTATTGCGATAACGACAGTTACAACGAAATTGCGATATCCATCATTACCAACAAGCCTGGAGGGTCGAACCTGGGCCCCATTACCTTGCTGAGCCAGATAAGGGCAAAAAGCTTCTGGGGTTATGTGCTGAAACTTCCAGTAAATACCGAGCTGGCAAGGGTTCGGGGCGTCGTTGGCTATAACCTGCCGAAATGGCTGACGGAAATTAACTATCGTGACGAAGATGAGTCGCTGACCTTTGAAATCACCGATAGCGAGACAGGCAAGGTGGATGTTGTCTTCGGCGGAAAAAAACTTGCCGATGTTTCCACCGATGTTGCCATGGTCACCAATAGCTTTACCAATATAGATCACGAAGGCTCTTTGACCTATGGCTATGCGGTGTCACGTCAGCTTCGCCATGCCTCCAGCACCAGTGACGATGCTGTAACCTTGACGTTAAGCGACGGAAGCTTGTCCAACTATATAAAATCTCTGAATCTGGGTTCACTGGTCAAGTATGAGTACGTACCGAATTTCCAAAGTGCACTCTATGCGCCCAAACCATTGAGCACGCTGCTTGAAAGCGATTGACCTGCAATATAAAGGAGAGCCAGCCACACCTCTGTGTGGCTGGTTTCTGTTCATCCCTGCACAAACGCCAGCAGGTCTGCGTTGATGGTATCGGCATTGACCGTGGGCATACCGTGGGAAAAGCCGGAATAGGTCTTCAGAGTACCGTTTTTCAGCAGCTTGGCTGACAGAGGACCGGAATCTTCATAGGGAACGATCTGGTCATCGTCGCCATGCATCACCAGGACAGGAACGGATATTTTCTTAAGGTCTTCGGTGAAGTCCGTCTGTGAAAAGGCGACGATACCGTCATAGTGTGCCTTGGCGCTGCCCATCATGCCTTGACGCCACCAGTTCCAGATAATGCCTTCCGAGGGTTTTGTATTGGGGCGGTTGTAGCCATAGAAGGGCCCGGCGGGAATATCGTAGTAAAACTGCGAACGGTTCGCGGCAAGTTGCGCCTGCATATCGTCGAAGACGTCTTTGGGTAGGCCGCCGGGATTGCTGTCTGTCTTTAGCATCAGGGGTGGCACGGCGGCAATGATGGCCGCCTTTGAAACGCGATCCTCTCCATGGCGCGCGATGTAGTGCACAACTTCACCGCCGCCGGTGGAGTGGCCGACATGGAATGCATCCTTCAGGTCCAGATGGTCAACAACTGCTGCGACGTCATCCGCATAGTGGTCCATATCGTGTCCATCCCAGACCTGGCCAGACCGCCCGTGGCCGCGGCGGTCATGGGCCACTACCCGAAATCCCTCCCGCAGAAAAAACAGCATCTGCGGATCCCAGTCGTCTGAACTCAGGGGCCATCCGTGGTGAAAAAAGACTACCTGCGCGTCTCTCGGGCCCCAGTCCTTATAGAAAATATCTACGTCGTCTTTTGTTGTGACATATCCCATGTCCCGCTCTCCTTTGCAGGACGACAGGTGAATCACCCGGTTTGTTTCAAGGTGTGGACCCGTCGTCCAGATACACTGATTACCTGGCACTGCCGTTGTCCAGTGTAGGATTAAACCGGGCTTTAAGGTCTAGCTTGCAAGCGGTAAAGGCGGGGAAGGGAGCGTCATTCTGAAGAGCGGGATCGCTCTTCGAAGATTGTGCTCAGGCCCTGCCGTAGAGAGGTGACCTGAAAATCAGGGAACCGTGACTTGAATTTATCCGAGAGGAAAATGTTGTCCGCTTTATAGCGCGGCAGGAGTTCAGCTGCACCCCGAACCGTTTTGTTAAACAATCCAGCCAACCAGAGCTGCCAGTGTTTGAGCACCGTATAGTTTGCCTCGACACCAAAAATATCGGCCGCAAGTTCTATGAATTGCTGATAGGTCAGCCGGTTATCGTCGCAAGGCAGGTGCCAGGTCTGCCCATAGGCGTCGGGAGTTTTGCCGAGCAGCGCCATGGCACGACTGGCATCCGGGGTGTAGATCAGCGTTCGCAACACATCGTCGCGCAGGAACACCTTTGCCGGTTTCCCGGCCAGCAGGTTGTCGATGATGGTTGAGTTGGTGATGCTTTGTGTTTTGCCCGGCCCATAGAATTCCGGTGCCCGGCAGATCACGGCCTGAATGCGATCTTGCGCCATGGCATCAAGCAGCATGGTGGCGATGTCCGCGCGCACCCGGCCCTTCGCGCCATTGGGTTCGAACGGGGCGTCTTCTTTCTGGGGCTTGTCCGTCTGCGGATACATATAGGTGTTATCGAAATACACCAGCTTGGTATTGTGGGCCGCACAGGCGTCGATCACATTGCGCATGATAACGGGCCATTGCTCCACCCATAGCTGGGTGTCCATTGGCAGCCCGGCCGTCAGATAGACGATGTCCGAACCTTCTACCGCTTTTGAGGTCTGCTCGGCATCGAGCAAATCGGCGCTCAGCAATTGATCGGTTTCATTGATCTTTTGCGGCCGACGGCTCACCAGGCGGACATCGCTGGTGAAGTCGCGCTTTAAGTGCAGGGCCAGCTCACGCCCGATTTGCCCGCTTGCGCCCAGTATGGTTTGCATCATTTATTGCTCCTTAGTCCGCATAAGTCCAAACCGTGATAGAACCCGCCGTGCATTGGTTGCACAGTCCATGTCTTCTGGCTTGGCCTCTATTTCTCCGAGTACTTCGAGGAGCTGCGCCTTACTTTGGGCGAGCTTTTCCTGAATATTCTCTATGTCATGCACTTTCTGATGGAGGGCATCAACCAGCGAAGCGTGGTCCCACTCCGCCAAATCTGTAGGCAGCAACGTCCGAAGCTCGTCGAGGCTGAAGCCTGCCGTCTGGGCGGTTGTAATCAGTTCCAATGCGGTGACCGCCTCGGGCGGGTAACTGCGGTAGCCGTTAGGCAGGCGCTCAACCTGCGTTAACAGGCCAATCCGTTCATAGAAACGGATTCGAGAGGGCGCAAGCCCGGTGCGTTTTGCCAATTCACCGATGTTCATGTCAATTTGGCTCTCAATCAGTACGAGGTTGACTATAACCTTGAAGTTAAGTTTAAGGTCAACCGCCTTCTATCCAATCGGCGCCGCCGGCCGCTCGACCCGGTGGCTGATGCCGTATTGCCCTTCGTAGATCTCGATTTTGACAGCCTGGTGGATGGCCAGCTGGGGCTGTTCGGAGTGGCCGATTGAGTGAGAGAATGGGGTAAGAGCACAATATTGATGCCCTGTGCCGCTGTTGAATAGGGTGTCTACTTTTTGTGGGTAAAGCCAATTCAAAAAAAGGTCGAGATGACAAATGGCAAAAATAGAAATAAGAGATGCAACAATAGATGATGCCGGGATCATTTTAAATTTTGTTCGTGAGCTCGCCATCTATGAAAAAGCAGAAAGAGAAGTCGTTGCGACCGAAGAGGATATAAGGAAAACCATTTTCGGACCCGGCTCAAGCACCTACGCGTTGATATGTTACCTCGATGCTACTCCAATAGGCTTTGCGGTCTATTTCTACAATTATTCTACCTGGTTGGGTAAGAATGGCCTTTTCCTTGAGGATTTGTATGTTTCACCCAATCACCGAGGCATTGGCGCGGGGAAAAGGTTGTTGAAACATTTAGCCAAATTGGCCGTGGAAAATAACTGCGGCAGGTTTGAGTGGAACGTACTGGACTGGAATGAGCCGGCGATCAATTTCTACAAGTCGATAGGCGCCAAGCCTCAAAGTGAATGGGTGGGGTATCGCCTGACCGGTGACGCTCTTACCAATTTTGCTAACGAGTGAGGCCAAATAATTTCCGGTGGAGCGGTTGGGTAGCTCGAATTTGTTCTAGCATTGTGGCTTGGTGATTAACGTAAAGGGTGCATCATGAGCAATGACAAGACGTACAAGGGAAGCTGCTTTTGTGGCGCGGTGCAATTGACCGTCGAAGGCGAGCCAGCCGCCATGGGCTATTGCCATTGCGAGTCGTGTCGGCACTGGTCTGCGGGCCCCGTAAATGCGTTCATCCTGTGGAAGCCAGAGGCGGTGAAGATCACCCAGGGCGCAGATAACATCGGGACATACAACAAGTCCCCCCAGAGTTATCGCAAATGGTGCAAAACCTGCGGGGGCCACATTTTGAGTGAACACCCGACAATGGGGCTGACGGATGTTTATGCGGCAGTAATACCGACCTTTCCCTATAAACCTGGCGTGCATGTGAACTATCAGGAAGCCGTATTGCGCATCCACGACGGGCTGCCGAAATTGAAGGATTTCCCGGCAGAAATGGGTGGCTCAGGGGAAAGCCTCCCAGAATAGCGCTGGCGGGCTCTGGCAAATTTCGCTCCCGGTGTAGAATGCCCGCCTGCCTCGCTTATCACCGGAGTACAAACGCTATGAACACCGCCCCCGCATTCTACCCAATCGGTACCCCCGGCACGCCCTGGGGCGACGCGGAACGCAACCAGTGGCTGTCGCACCAGACCCGTCATCGCAGCTACGAGTCTGAGGTATTAAGCAAGATTGAGGGCCTGGGCTCGCGCTTCGACGTGGAGGAGTACGGGCGCCTGGAGTACGGCGACGAAAGTTTTCCGCTGCTCGCGATTCGCAGCCAAGACTGGAACGATGAGTTACCGGTTGTGCTGGTGACGGGTGGGGTGCACGGCTATGAAACCAGCGGCGTGCATGGCGCGCTGCAGTTCGTCGATCAACATGCCGCGGGTTATGCCGGCCGTGTCAACCTGTTGGTGGCACCCTGCGTGAGCCCCTGGGGTTACGAGCGCATCCATCGCTGGAACCCGAATGCCATCGACCCGAACCGTTCGTTTTACGAAGACAGCCCGGCAGGGGAGTCGGCGGCGCTGATGCGGCTGGTGGCGCCCGTACGCGATCGTGTACTGATGCATATCGACCTGCACGAGACCACCGATACCGATGAAACCGAGTTCCGCCCCGCACTGGCCGCCCGCGATGGCAAGCCATTCACGCCCGGCGGGATCCCCGATGGCTTCTATCTGGTGGACGACAGCGAGAACCCGCAGCCCGAGTTCCAGCAGGCAGTGATTGCAGCGGTAGAAAAGGTGACCCATATCGCACCGGCGGACGACAACGGCGAGATCATCGGTTCACCGGTGGTGGCGTCGGGCGTGATCGAATACCCGCTCAAGCAGCTGGGGTTGTGTGCCAGCGTCACCAATGCTAAGTACAAGACCACCACCGAGGTCTACCCCGACAGCCCCCGCGCAACCCCCGAGCAATGCAATGGCGCGCAGGCGGTCGCGGTGTGTGCCGCGATCGACTACGCGCTGGCGCACCGGTAAGAATTTAGGAAACCGTGACCTCTGCATTTAACGTCACGGTGGACTTGAGGGAATTTGTCACCAGGCAGCTCGCCTCGGACTTTTCCAGTAGCTTGCGGGCCTTGTCCGTATCGGTGCCCTCGGGCACCTGCAGCTTGGCATTGATGGTAAAAGCGGTGAAGCAGGTTGTGCGCTCAACCTTGTCCAGGATGCCGGTGGCGCTGCACTCCAGTGATGTCCACTCAAGTTTTGAGAATTTGGCGATAGCGCGGAAGGTGAGGATAAAGCAGTCCGCCACAGAGGCCACCAACAGGTCTTCCGGTGACCAGCGGTCGCCGGGGCCGTCGAACTGGGCGGGGGCCGCTGAGGCGAGGGGTTCGATGCCTTCAGCGGTCAGGGTAATTTCACCTTCACTTGCCGCATTCGCGGCGACCTTGTATTCGTGGGGAAATGCGTCCACGTAACCTCCAACAATCAAATTTCTAAGTTAAGCAGAGCAGACTCCAGGTCTCCCCGCCACAGTTGCCGGCGCTACATGCCACGATCTATTTAGTCGGGACCATCTGTGCGCCATTTCAGGTGTGGGGCCGGGCTACCGGCACCCATGGCTATCCTTCTATCTGCAATTGGCAGTGATCGAAGGAAAACGCACATGCACGATACCGTCGCCAAAAACATCCGTCCTGATTACGATCAAGTTATCCAGGATATTGCCGACTATGTGCTGGATTACCCCATCACCTCCGCAGAGGCCTTTGATACCGCCCGCAGCTGCCTGATGGATACCCTCGGCTGTGGCCTGCTGGCACTGCGTTTTCCGGAATGCACCAAGCACCTGGGGCCGATTGTCAGCGGGACTCTGGTGCCGAATGGTGCCCGTGTGCCGGGCACGGACCTGCGCCTCGACCCGATCAAGGCCGCGTGGGATATCGGCTGCTGTATCCGCTGGCTGGATTACAACGACACCTGGCTGGCCGCAGAGTGGGGCCACCCCTCGGACAATCTCGGTGCGATTCTGGCGGTGACCGACTATCTGTCGCAGAAGCACCTCGCACAGGGGGGAGCACCCTTTACCATGCGCCAGGTGCTGGATGCGATGATCCGCGCTCATGAAATCCAGGGCGTGCTGGCACTGCAGAACAGCTTCAACCGGGTAGGGCTGGACCATGTGTTGCTGGTGCGGGTGGCCTCGGCGGCGGTGGCGACCATGCTGAAGGGAGGCAACCGCGAGCAGGTGATGGCGGCACTGTCTCAGGCCTGGGTGGACGGCGGCGCGCTGCGCACCTACCGCCACGCCCCCAATGCCGGTTCGCGCAAATCCTGGGCTGCCGGCGATGCCACAAGCCGCGGTGTGCGCCTGGCGGATATCACCATGCGCGGTGAGATGGGTATCCCCGGTGCGCTTACCGCCGGGCAGTGGGGCTTCTACGATGTGCTGTTCAGCAAGACTGCAGCGGACCAGCAGCTGAAGCCGGAGGCCGAGCGCCAGTTCAGCTTTCCCCAGGGCTACGGCAGCTACGTGATGGAAAACATCCTGTTCAAGCTCTTGTTCCCCGCCGAATTCCACGCCCAGACCGCCTGCGAGGCCGCGGTAACCCTGCACCGCCTGGTGAAAGATCGCATCAATGAGATCGAGCGCATCGTCATCACCACCCACGAATCCGCCATCCGCATCATTTCCAAATCGGGCCCGCTGGCGAACCCCGCAGACCGCGACCACTGCCTGCAGTACATGACCGCGGTGCCTCTGATTTTCGGCAACCTGCAGGCAGAGCACTATGAAGACAGCTTCCACCAGGCCCACCCGGAGATCGATCGGCTGCGGGGTAAGATGGAAGTGGTGGATGAGCCCCGCTACTCAGCGGACTATCTGGATCCGGCCAAGCGCTCTATTGCCAATGCGGTACAGGTTTTCTTTTCCGACGGCAACGCCACGGAGAAGGTGGAAGTGGAATACCCGGTAGGGCACCGGCGCCGCCGGGACGAGGGCATACCGCTGTTGGAAGAAAAGTTCCGGGCCAACCTGGCAACCCGGTTCCCGCCAGGGCGCTGCAAGGAGATCTTCGCCTTGTGCAAGGACCAGAAAGTGCTGGAAGCAACGCCGGTCAATGCATTTATGGATCTGTTCGTGATCTAGGATCTAGCTGCCAGCATCAGGCCGATAGTGCATTACCACAATATCCCGCCCTTGTTTTTCGTAGGTATGGAACCGATCAACGATAGCGGAAGGCTGCCCCTCGGGCGGCACCTCTACATATCCCAACGAACTGTAAAACGGCACCAGGTGCCGGTAGGGGAAGGTATAAGTAGAGTCGTTATATTTCTCCGCCATATTCTTTAGTAACAGTCGCGCCACACCGCGACCCCGCCAGTCCGGCGCCACAGCAACCCCCGCCAATAGCTGGCTGTCCGTCAGCTGCCGCAGGCAACCGCAGGCAATAATGGTATTCTGAACGTCCCTGACCACGGCGCAGGGATCATGCCGTTTCGCCTTTCCGCGAAACTTGTGTGCACGGTAGAATTTGTTGGCCAATGGCATCTCTGCGTCAGAGAGCCACTGTACCGAAAGATCATCAATCACCATCTTCTATGCCACGCCAAATCTGCCCAACCTGCCAACGTCCACTCAAAGTCTGCTACTGCAGCGCACTGGTGCATATCGCCAACCGCATCAAGGTGCTGATCATACAGCACCCCCTGGAGGAGAAGCATCCGTTCAATACCGGGCGCATGGCGCGTCTGTGCCTGGAGAATAGTGAATTGATCGTGGCTGAGAACCTGTCGGATGAGAAGCTGGCGCAGCTGCTGAAACCCGGGTCTGCGTTGCTCTATCCTTCCCTGGGTTGGTTGCCGGAAGTGGAGCAGGTGGCCCCCGGAACCCCGCAGGCCGAGGCACTGGAGCAGCTGGTAGTGATTGATGCTACATGGCGCAAGTCCAAGAAGATGTTGCATTTGCATCCGGCGTTACAGCAGTTGCCGCGGGTCAGCTTTGAGGGGGCGCTGAGTTCCAACTACCAGATCCGGCATTCCTCGCTGGAGAACAGTCTGTCGACGATTGAGAGTGTTGCGATGGCAATGGCACAGCTTGAGCCTGAACGGGATTTCAAGACCATGCTGGCACCCTTTGAATACATGGTGGCCTTGCAAAAAGCCAATTTACGCCAGTAAACGGCGCAGGATCATACGCGTATCCCAGGCACCTAACCCGCGATGTAACTCGGGCACGGGGATTTGGCTGATATTGTCTTTGGAATGATCTTGGCCATGTGACTGGCTTCGCCGTAGCGGGGTAATTTGGTCTGTTATATTTATGGCTCTAGCAACCGCAAAGCCTAGCGACAGACCAGTTCCGATCAGGCTGACCAAGCACTGAAAAGGCGCTGCGCTATCGGCAAAGAATACAGGCGCATATTATGCTGGCCGCTTCAGGAAATATATTGCCAATTGTATTTTTCAGCATGATAGCCGCGTGTTCAAACGCCCAGCCGGTAGGTAGAGGAAGCTGGGGCGGTTTCACGGAAACCGGGCAAGCATCATTTTATGCGGATATGCTGCAGAACAGAAAAACCGCCAGTGGAGCACTTTATAAGCACGAGCTTCATACAGCTGCACATAAAAAAATACCGTTTGGTTCAACGGTAAAAGTAACAAACATAATGAATGGAAAAAGTGTCGTTGTGAAAATCAATGACCGTGGCCCATTTGTCGAGGGGCGGATAATTGACCTTTCAAAGTCCGCGTTCAGTCGTATTGCCAGTGCTTCGCTGGGCCTCGCCAAAGTGAAAATTGAAGTGCTGAAGTAATATACATGGCGAACCCCTCGATCTGGTGACGCTAAATGCCAGGGCTTAATTGCAACGTTAGCTAGACAATCAAGTCCCTTTTTATCCGGAAGTGACATGCGTGGAGAGGCCCCAAATAAAGATGTACATAAAACCGTAGCCCCACGGCAGTGGATCAGAATAGTTGTTGTTTATCTCCTGATCCCGCTGATTTTGTTTATATGCGGTGGGGATTTGGGTTGGTGGCAGGCGTGGCTATATTCCGCACTGATCCTGATTGCGGGTGTCGGCGGCCGCATATGGGCGGAACAGCGGCACCCTGGGCTCATGTCCGAAAGACAAAATATTGAAAATTTCCAAAATGCAAAAACCTGGGACAAAGTACTTGCACCATTGATGGCGCTAAGTATCGGGTTTCCTATGGTTGTCGTGGCTGGGCTCGACCACCGCTATAGCTGGTCTTTTGCGTTTCCGCTCTGGCTCGTCCTGTTGGGCTTTAGTTGTATCTCGCTTGGATACGCTTACGCGGTTTGGGCATTGGTGGAGAACCGCTTTTTCTACAGCGTGGTGCAGATTCGGCTCGATCGCGGGCAGGTCGTGTGTGACAGCGGCCCTTACCGGTTTGTGCGGCATCCCGGATATGCGGGAAATATTCTTGCACTATTCGGTATTGTGCTTGCCCTGGGATCGGTTTGGTCGCTGATTCCTGCAGCGGTGGCTTTAGTCATCGCTGTGATTAGAACCGCGCTTGAAGATCAGGCTTTACAGGGGGAGTTGCCGGGCTATCGAGACTATGCACGACGCGTGCGCTATCGGTTGATTCCAGGGATATACTGAGAACTGGGTGGTGGAAGCCTTAGTACTGCGGTACATGTGCCAAGTGTTTTCCCGCGTGGGCTGATATGTCAGAGGCGATTTCGATGGGAAATCGACCTGTGCTTGCCTACAATACGCGGCTATTTCTCCAATCGAGCCCCTGTTGTGACTACCCCTGAGACCCATCCCCGCGATTTCCAGTCCCTGCCATTGCAAAAGCCCCTGCTGAAGAACCTGGAAGACCTGGGCTACATGCGCCTGACGGAAATTCAGGCCGCGGCGCTGCCGGCGATTGTGGCCGGCAAGGATGTGATCGGTCAGGCCAAGACCGGCTCGGGCAAGACGGTGGCGTTTGGTCTCGGCCTGCTGCACAAGCTGCGTGTGGAGCGCTTCCGGGTTCAGTCGCTGGTGCTGTGTCCTACCCGGGAGCTGGCGGACCAGGTGGCGCGGGAGCTGCGCAAGCTGGCGCGGGCCATTCACAACATCAAGATCCTGACCCTGTGTGGCGGTATGCCGTTCGGGCCGCAGATCGGCTCGCTCAAGCACGGCGCCCATATCGTGGTGGGCACCCCGGGCCGTATTGAAGACCACCTGCGCAAGGGCAACCTTGACCTGAGTGATGTGGATACGCTGGTACTGGACGAAGCCGACCGCATGCTGGATATGGGCTTCCAGGCGGTGCTGGACCAGATCCTCGCGGCGCTGCCCACGCAGCGCCAGACCCTGCTGTTTTCCGCCACTTACCCCAGGACCATCGACGCTCTGGCCACCCGGGTGCTGCGCGATCCGGTGAAGGTGGAGGTGGCTGCGGCGCACACCCAGAGCACCATCGAGCAGAATTACTACCGGGTGGAGAATAACGAGGCGCGCCCCGGGGCGCTGTACCAGTTACTGGCCAATTACGATGCATCCTCCGCGCTGGTGTTCTGCAACACCAAGAAGGAAACGGAAGAAGCCGCCCAGGCCCTGAAGCGCGCCGGTTTCGCCGCGCTCGCGCTGCATGGGGATATGGAGCAGAAGGACCGCGACCGCACCCTGGCGCTGTTCGCCAACGGCAGCGCCTCCATCCTGGTGGCGACGGATGTGGCCGCGCGCGGGCTGGATATCGAGGAACTGCCGGTAGTGGTGAACTACCATCTGTCCCGCGACCCGGAAGTGCATGTGCACCGGGTAGGCCGTACCGGGCGGGCAGGGCAGAAGGGCGTGGCGCTGTCGCTGGTGAGCAAGAAGGAGATCTACAAGCTGGAACGGCTGGAAGAGCTGATACAGCAAAAAATTACCCTGCAAGAGGTACCGGATCTGCCGAGGGCGTTCACGCCTACACGACCGGTAATGTCCACCCTGCAGATCGACGGCGGCAAGAAGCAGAAGGTACGCGCCGGCGATGTGGTAGGCGCCCTGACTGGCGAAGGTGGCATCGACGGTAAACAGATCGGCAAGATCCAGCTGTTCGACTTCTCCACCTTTGTTGCGGTAGAGCGCCCGGTTGCGAAAAAGGCCCTGAAAAAACTTGCCGATGGCAAAATCAAGGGCCGCAAGTTCCGCGCGCGCATTGTGGGCGTGTGACTTTTCCGGCGGCAATAAAAAAGCGGCAGCCCCACGGGCTGCCGCTAGCGAACGCCGTCAAATTTAGAACTCAGTTTACGGGCAGACAGAGACCTTTTCCCAGTAGCCGGGGCTGGACTCCAGCAATGTAGAGGTCGCCGCGAATCACAGCGAGCTTGACCCCAGCGCATCGCCCGAGCCCACCGCACACGCGCTGGAAGTGAAAAGCGTTCCACACTCTACCGCGCGCCCCGCATTGATATGTGCGGTATTGGTTGCGGTTTCACAAGCCATCGCAATTTGTGCGGAAAGGACCTGGAGTTCACTCGCATTCCCGGCTTCGTCAATCGCCTGAACCTTGATCTCGTAGCTGCCGGCTTCTGGGGCGATTGCCACACATTCAAACGCTCCAGTACCCGTACAGGTGAAGTCGAGTTCGGAGGTTATCCGTATTTCCGAAATGTCTTCGTCCGGGTCGCTGGTATTACCGAGGACGCGAACTTCATAGCCTGCTACCGCGAGTTCCAGCGTGTCGATCACCGGTGGTTCGGATGCCGGGAACAGCGATGCACTAAAATCGGTAGAGGTGGCTTCATTCCCATTGGCGTCCCGGGCAATGGCGAAAAAGGTATAATCGCCGGGAGTACCGGTCAGAGTAAAGCTCGCGCTGAAGGTGTGATTGTCCGGGTCAAATGCGATTCCATTCTCTGGCTGTAACTTGCCACCTCGGTTGTATTCGACCTCAATCCCTGCAATGTCATCGTCGATATCGAAAAACGTCGCTTCAATGCGTACCTTATTGGGCTCGTAGCGACTCCAGCCAAAGCGACTGCTTCGCGGGGCGTGGTTCCAATGGCTTCGAACTACATTGATTGTACGCTGGAGAATGGGACTGGCGTTGTCGCTGCCATCGATGGCCTGGTAGGTCTTGACGTAGGCGCCTTCTGTGTTGGTGTCGGGATCTCCACTGCGAGTGACCCACGAATAGGGATCGAGGTTGTCATTAACCTGATATCCAGGATCGGCGAAATCGTCGCCTATCTCGATCTCCATGGTGGACGACCCAATGAGTGACAGTGTGGGGGCCTCGGTGTCGGTGACAATCTCTACCCGTTGCTCGGCCACGACGGTGTTGCCGTCGCTGTCGGTAAAGGTTGCAGTGACGAGGTAGTCTCCGTCGCGGGACGGATCGACATTATGGGTGAAGCTCTCCTGCGGCAGGTACTGGAATCCGTCTGCCATGTCGAGAACGTAGGCACTGGGGTTGAATGTCCAATCATCCCGGCGATACGTGCGTATGCGTAGACGTTCGGCGGTTGTAGAGTTGTGCAGAGACTTACCGTTGGGTTTTGCTTCAAATTCTATCGCCGGTTCTTCCGGGCCGAGAATGCCGACCAGGCGAAATGCACTGCTTTGTATTTCGTTGCCAGCACTGTCCGCAACGCTGTAGTAAATAGCCTGGATGCCGAGGGTGTTGGTATCAACCGGTGTATAGGTAACGGAATCGGTAAGGTCGCCATCCAGAATATCCCAGCCTACATAACCCGGATCCTGCCAAGGTTGTCCGGCAGGGTGTAGGAGTGCATCACACCACCAAAAGTTACAGGCAGGGCCCAGCAGCGCAAGCCGTGGAGGCTCATCGTTGGCAACAACGGTGATTTTCTGTACCCACGGTACGGCATTCAGTTTGCCGGAATCTGCTACGGTAAAGCGACGCAGGTAGTGGCCCGCTTCCTGGGTATCCGGAATACCACTGGCACCTACCGCTGCCGAGATATCGCCATCTTGATTGTCTGTGGCCGAGAGCAGTGGCTGAGGTGCGCTACCGCCGACACGCAGGTGCACTTGTTGAGGGTCATCACTCACAAGGGACGGTGGCGTATTGGCGGGCGGGCAATTGTTGGTGGTACTGTAAAAGTCGGGTTCGGAATTAAATAGCACAACTTGCTGGGTCTGGTAGTTAGTCCCGATATATTCGTTACTGCCGCGGGCGCAGAAATTGATGTAGGTGCCTGCGCAATAGTCTGCGCGTCCATTCAGGTAGTGATTCATCGGTGTTGCCGAAAAGTTCGGGCAATCGCCGGAAGGGATATGAGTCAGTGCCCGGTGCAGGTTAAGTCGTCCACCGTTAAGCGTCACACCCGTGAGGTTCGCCACCGGTTCGGCACTTCCGATCAGCACCGCCCGTAATTCCTCGACGCTGACATCCGGAAATTCAGCGGCGACAAGCGCTGCGGCCCCGGTAACAAACGGTGCAGCCATGGAGGTGCCGCTGTAACTGTCATAGCCGCCACCGGGTACCGTGGACAGGATATCCGCCCCGGGTGCCGAGATATCGGCACCGGTTTCACCATGGTTGGAAAAGGAAGCCCGGCGATCACTGCGGGTGTTCGCTGCGACCGAGATTACATTCGGGTGGTCGATGGTTGCAGGGGAGGTTACTTGTAGGGACTTGTCTGAATTCACCCCGTTATTGCCCGCCGCTGCGATAAATAGCATTCCGGCTTTATTTGCATAGTCAATGGCGTCTGCGATGGGGCGATTAAAGATATTTTCTGCTACGGAATCGGTAAAGGTCGCGCCGTAGGAGTTGTTGGATATCCTGGCACCCATGTCGGCGGCGTAGAGGATGCCTTGTACGATATCTGACGTATAGGCCACGTTGGCCTCATCGCCAAATATCTTGATAGCCATCAATTTGGCCTCCCACGCAACGCCGGTAATACCGGTATTGTTATCACCGACTGCACCGATGATGCCGGCAACGTGGGTGCCATGGCTGTTGACGTCCATCGGGTCTGAATCTTTATCTGCGAAGTCATAGCCGTGTACATCATCGACAAACCCATTGCCATCATCGTCGATGTTGTTACCCGGGATTTCCCCGGGATTGGTCCACATGTTTGCAGCGAGATCGGGGTGAGAATAGTCGATGCCGGAATCGATTACCGCAACGACCACGTCTTTGGCGGACGAACGAATAGACCACCCGAGCTCTGCATCGATATCTGAGCCGGCAGCGCCACCATCTTGCCCCTCGTTGCGGAGCCCCCACTGTTCTGGGACCAAATCATTGGGTAGTGACTGAAAGTCAAATTTCCAGTTTGGAGCCACATACTCCACATCGGGGTTGTTCCGGAGTGCATCGAAACTGTCTCCCGCTGCGGTGACACTATCGAACGTGATCAGTTGCCAGGGAGACAGTTGCTGGCTGAAGGATTGCAGGTATTTGGTAGGGGAATAGAGCACCTGCATTGATGTGAATGAATAGGGTTGTAGTAGCTGGCTCCACAGGATTTTCCCTGAGCCTTCGCGAAATTTTACCAGCAGTTGACGGTTGGCAAGATCTGCCGCGGTGATGGTTGGCAGTGAAGTGGTAGTGGCTTCGGCTTCTGTTGCTGCAAGAATGCGATTGGGTAGAAGCTGCAGCGTGGTTATAAGGCACAACGTGACCCACAATCTCATGTCATACTCCCTTTAAATGACAATTGCTTAGATTGGTGCGCTTCAGAGTTGCTCTATGACCATCTTGCTTCCCTTTAAAGGCACATGAAGTCTCTCACTATCGGCGGCGCCATTATATTGCTGCAGGTTTACGCGTAAATCGTTTTGCTGTGGTACCTTCGTATTACATACCTAAGTTGTAGGCTCGAAGTAATTCTGGTTTTTGAGGGTTCAGTGCGAATTTTTTTGCTCGCACTGGCAGTATTTTTCCCGGTGGCATCTAATCGTCGGGTAATCCCCTTACGTACATTTGAAGTCTTGAACGATGGAAATTCTGAACTTGGCACACAAGCCAGAAATGATCGATATTCTGGCGTCCTGGCATTATTTGGAGTGGGGCAGTCTGTACCCGGATGAGTCCCTGCAGGATTTCAAATCTGAGCTGGGAAAATGCATTGGGCCGGAGAGTGTCCCGGCCACCTTCGTAGCCGTGGAAAACGGCGAGCCGGTGGGGTCCATCAGTGTCCTCGCCCGGGATATGGATATCGATGAACCCTGGGGGCCGTGGCTGGCGAATTTCTATGTTAAGCCGGAGTGCCGCGGTACCGGTATAGGGAATAAATTGATAGAAACATTGCTGGGCTACTGTGTCTCCAGGTCGATTCCACACCTGTATCTATTTACGCCAAGCACGCGCAAGTACTACGAGCGCCTGGGCTGGGACCTGGTGAGGACTGTGGACTATCACGGGCAAGTGGTGGATATCATGCTGCGTGCACTGCCCGCGGAATCGTCACCGGCGTGATTTGTGAGATAAGCTATCAGGCACTACCTGTCAGGCAGCCCGTGGCAAACTATGAACAACTTGCTGATCGACGCCCGCGATCTCAGCCGATCCTACCGCAATGGCCGCGAACAGATTGCGGTGTTGCGCGGATTGTCGCTCGAGCTGCAGCGCGGTGAGGCGGTGGCGGTTATTGGTCCTTCGGGTTCCGGCAAAAGCACGCTGCTGAACCTGCTCAATGGCCTGCTGGGCCCGGACAGTGGTCAGTTGCGGGTATTCGGGCGCGACAGTACCCAGCTGGATGACGACGACTGGGCCGAATTGCGCCGCACCCGTATTGCCACGCTGTTCCAGGACAGCAACCTGATTCCCACGCTTACTGTTGAACGCAATATCGCTTTTCGCGCCGGCCTCGCCGGCCTGCAGCAACACGACGGTGACGCGCTGCTGCAGCGCTTGGGCATTGCCGACACCGCGCAACGTTATCCCGATCAGCTCTCCGGCGGCCAGCGGCAGCGCGCGGCACTGGCCTGTGCCTTTGTGATGCAGCCGGAACTGATCCTCGCCGACGAACCCACCGGCAGCCTTGACTACGACACCGCGCAGCGTGTTGCACCGCTGTTCTTTGACGCCATCCGCGAGCGCGCGCTGGGCGCGCTGATCGTCACCCACAATCCGGAGATGGCCCAGCGCTGCGACCGGATTCTTGAACTGCGGGAAGGAGCCCTGCGTCCATGGGACTCGGCAGTGTCTTCCTGAGCCATTACCGGCGCCATCCCCTGCAGCTGGCGGGCCTGCTGCTCATCCTTATCTGTGCGGCGATGCTGTGGAGCGGCGTCCGCTCCCTGACAGGCTCTGCGGAAAAGGCGGTTGACCGCTCCCGTGCGGCGCTGGAACCGCTGCTGAGTATCGTGCGTGTCGGTGGTCGGCTACTGACCGTGGGGGATTTTGTGCGCCTGCGGCGAGCAGGATTCTGCGCCTCCCCGCGTCTGGAAGTGCGTTTTAACACACCCGAGGCACCGGTCGTCGTCGGTATCGATCCGTTCAGTGCCGCTTGTCTGCGCCAGTATCGCGAACAACGCGGCGCGGAAGATCCGGGCGCAGAGGCGATCGCCGACCTGATAACAGGCTTCGATCATCCAACCCTGCTCGGCAGTGCCGGGGATCTGGTGCGCTGGCGGGATCTGTCGCCGCCGGGTACCGGCAAGTATCGTTTGATCGAAGCCGATGGATTGCCGGCAGGGGAGCTGCTTGCGGATATCTCTATTGCCGCCGAACTGGCATCTTCGGGGCGTGGCACGCTCGCGATCCTGATGCCGTCGACGGAAGTGGAAAAGATCCCATTGCCAGCGGGCTACCGTGGCGAGATCCAGGACTACGGCGTGGAACCGGATCCGCTGGTGGATGCCTTCCTGTTGAGTCTCAATGCACTGGGCGCGCTGGCGCTGTTGGTGGCGGCCTTGTTGGTGCGCGCGGTGTATCGCTTTGCTCTGGAACAACGCCGCCGCAGCCTGGAGATTATGGTGCGGCTC
>NZ_CAJXKH010000061.1 GCF_913055755.1 uncultured Microbulbifer sp. | reverse complement strand
CTTTGTGAGACACGCCGTAAACCCATCCCTGGGGGCTCTTCCGCGAGGTCCCTCTCGCGGAAGGTCTCACAAAGCTGCACCCGGCATCGATACCTTCGCAGCAAGTTCAACCAAATGAACAGATCATCGCCACAGCCAGCGCATGGCCATCCTGTAAATTTTCTTGTAGCCCAGTAAATATTTCCCCGATTTATGAAGTAAAAAAACTACATCACCCAAACAAATTAAATTTTTGCAAAAAAGTACCCGACAGCGCTGTCAAATGCACAAAAAACATACAGTTTTCCTACCGGACTAAATTGAAGTTTGCCATAATGCGCCCCCGGCTAGGCAGGTCGTCGCTTTTGGCGGCACCCCCTACTATTTGTTTGACTGATACAACTTTCACGGGTAATCAACGAATGGCACAGAAAGACGACACGGTGCAGGTATTCAAAGACCTGGCGCCCGCGCAATTGGTGGAACAGGCACTGCAACGGGGTGAGGGCCATCTGTCCCACACCGGTGCCCTGGTAGCCGTCACTGGCGCGCGCACCGGCCGCTCGCCCGCTGACCGCTTCGTGGTCGAAGAAGCCTCCACTTCCGACAGCATCGAGTGGGGCGGGGTAAACCGTCCGTTCCCGGCAGAAAAGTTTGATGCCCTGTGGAACCGCGTGGAAGATTTCGTTGCCAGCCACGACAGCTTCGTAGAGCAGCTGCACGTGGGCCAGGACGACGACCATTACATCCCCGTGAAAGTCACCGCGCAGACCGCGTGGCACACTCTGTTCGGCCGCAACATGTTTATCCGCGCGGAGAACTACAACCCCAAGGGCAAGGAAGAGTGGCGCATCCTGCACGCGGCCAACTTCGAGTGCGACCCCTCCCGCGACGGCACCAATTCCGACGGTTGCGTGATCATCAACTTTGCCCAGCGCAAGGTCCTGCTTGCGGGCATGCGCTACGCCGGTGAGATGAAGAAGGCCATGTTCTCGGTGCAGAACTTCCTGCTGCCGGAAAAAGACGTGATGCCGATGCACTGTGCCGCCAACGTCGGCGAAGATGGCGATGTATGCCTGTTCTTCGGCCTGTCCGGTACTGGCAAGACCACCCTGTCCGCGGACCCGGAGCGCTACCTGATCGGCGACGACGAGCACGGCTGGGCCAAGGGCGGCGTGTTCAATATGGAAGGCGGCTGCTACGCCAAGACCATCAACCTGAGCCAGAAAAACGAACCGGTGATCTGGGACGCGATCCGCTTCGGCGCGATTATCGAGAACGTGGTAATCGATGAAGCCGGTGTACCGGACTACGACGACACCAGCCTGACCGAGAATGGCCGCTGCTCCTACCCGCTGGAGCACGTGGAAATGCGCCAGCTGGAGAACCGTGCCGGCGAACCGAAAAACGTGATCTTCCTGACCTGCGACGTGTCCGGCGTTCTGCCTCCGGTATCCGTGCTGTCCAAGGAAGCGGCCGCGTACCACTTCCTGTCCGGCTACACCGCCCGCGTGGGCTCCACCGAGCTGGGCGCGGAAGCGGGTATCCACCCGACCTTCTCCACCTGCTTCGGCGCGCCGTTCATGCCGCGCGCACCGCGCGAATACGCGGACCTGCTGATGAAGCGTATCGAGGACTTCGGCTCAAAAGTGTACCTGGTCAACACCGGCTGGACCGGTGGCTCCGGCGACAACGGCAAGCGCTTCCCGATTCCGGTCACCCGCGCGGTGATCGCGGCGATCCAGAGCGGCGCGCTGGAAAATGCCGAGACTCAGCACCTGGAGACCATGAACCTGGATATCCCGGTGAATGTACCCGGTGTGGACAAGTCCTACCTGAACCCGCGCGACGCCTGGGCCGACGCCGGTGCTTACGACGCCGCCGCCAGCAAGCTGGCCGCGCTGTTCGCGGACAACATCGAGAAGTTCAGCGTCAGCGACGACGTGAAAGCGGCAGGCCCCCGGGCGTAAGCCCACGGGTTATCACAACCTGCAGCTTTCCCAAGGCGGCCAACCGGCCGCCTTTTTTGTGTCCGCCAAAAATCCGCGGCAACCGCGGACACCGGCCCGGCGCCGTACGCTACAGTGGCTATAGTGTATGGAGGGCCAGCTGCCCCGCCGGGCAACTGGAAACACAATAACGCGACCAACCGGTCCGCGGGTACACCACCAGCAAACCTGTATCCATGTTCACACGCCACTATCGCAAACTGTCGCCGAGCCAGCAGACCAACTGGTGGGTGTGCGTCGGCGTGGTTGCGCTGTTGCTGGCGCTGCTGCTGACGCTGTGGTTATACCTGTATTTCAAGGCGATCGAAAAACCCTACTACGAACTCAAGGGCTACCGCGTGGCCACCACTGCGAGCCTCAACCAGTTCCTGCGCGAGGGTGACAACCGGCGCGCGCTGGCGCAGCTGGCGAAGTTCCTGCAAGAGGCCGGTATTGCCGACGCCACCAAACCGGAAAACCTGCTGCGCCAGGGCAGCGACTGGCTGGATATCCACGAACCGCCATTTGCGATTCCACCCCAAGACTACTGGAACAACATACTGCCCACCCTGAAACTGATCCGCGACGAACTGGTACCGGTGATCGGCCCGGTGGACATCGTTTCCGCATTCCGCACCGAGCGCTACAACCGCAAGGCCGGCGGCTCCGGCAAGAGTAAACACAAGACCTTCTGTGGCCTGGACCTGGTACCGGTGTCCAATATCAGCCGCCCGGAACTGATCGAGGAACTGCGCAACCTGCAGGCGCGCCTGGGACCGGAAAGCCACATGGGGCTCGGCATCTACAGCGGCATCCGCTTCCATGTGGACACCTGCGGTTACCGGCGCTGGTAGCCACCGGGAGCGCCGGGCCGCACACTGGTAAAAGCGCACCCTATCTGGTTACATAGCCGCCCTGATAACAACAATTCCCCGGGGTCCCGCTGGTGCAGGAAAAACTCGAAAGGCGTTCATTCATTTTTGCCCTGTTGCTGGTCACGGTGGCATTTACCTTCCTGCTCAAGCCGTTCTTCACGCCCATTTTCTGGGCCTGCGCGGTGGCACTGATTTTTCACCCGGTATACCGCTACTTTTCCCAGCGCTACCCCAGGTGGCCAAACCTCACCGCCCTGATGACCCTGATGCTGTGCATCGTGGTGGTGGTGATTCCGGTATTGCTGGTGGCCAGCTCTTTTATCAGCGAGGGCGCGGGGCTTTACCAGCGGGTACAGTCCGGTGAAATCAACCTGGGGGAGAAGGTCGAAAAGGTGCGCGCAGCCTTCCCGGGTATCAACGCCGCGCTGGAGCGATTCGGAATCGACTTCCAGGGGCTCAAGGAAAAACTGCTGGGCGGCCTGATGACCGCCGGCAGCTTTCTCGCCAAGAACGCGCTCGCCCTGGGCCAGAATACTCTCAACTTTTTTGTCAGCCTCGGGCTGATGCTGTACCTCACGTTTTTCCTGATCCGCGACGGCAACGCACTGGTGGCGCTGCTGATCCGCGCACTGCCGCTGGGTGACGAACGGGAAAAACTGCTACTCGCCAAGTTCGCCGAAGTGACCCGCGCCACCATCAAGGGCAACCTGGTGGTTGCGGTAACCCAGGGCACCCTGGGCGGGCTGATCTTCTGGGCCCTGGGCCTGCCGGCGCCGCTGCTGTGGGGCGTGGTCATGACCATGCTGTCGTTGCTGCCCGCGGTGGGCGCGGCACTGATCTGGTTCCCCGCGGCGCTGTACCTGTACGCCACCGGGGAGGGCGTCAAGGCCACCGTGCTGATGGCATACGGCATCGCGGTCATCAGCCTGGTGGACAACCTGCTGCGCCCGATTCTTGTGGGCCGCGACACCAAGCTGCCGGACTATATCGTGCTGTTTTCCACCGTCGGTGGCCTGATCATGTTCGGTATCAGCGGTTTCGCCATCGGGCCGCTGCTCGCCGCGCTGTTTATGGCGTTCTGGGAAATTTTCATCCGGGAATTTATCAGTGAAGAGCAGCCCCTGCTGCCGCCGCGGAAGCCGGAAAAAATCGAGCAGATCCCGCCGGAGTAAGCACCCATGTTTTCACTACATCTTCGCACCCTGGCCAGCGCGCTCGCGCTCACCGGCAGTACCCTGCTGCTCGGCGCCTGCGCCGGTCAGCCGGGACAACCAGACAGCCGCGACCTCCGCCAGGCAGTGCCGGACTACCCGCCGGTCTCCCTGTTTTACAAGCATCCGAGCGACAGCCTCGACAGTGAGTGTCGCGCGTTTGACGGCCAGTCGCTGCTGCACCACTGCAACAGCAACCGGTTTGATCTGCACGCCCTGCAGCAGAACCTGGAGCAGTCCGGAAAATTTCAGCAGGTGTCACTGGCAGACAACGCAGCGCAATACCAGGTACTCACATCCATCGCGGTACTCGACCAGGAAACCGGCGACGAGCTGGGCAATGCCGCACTCTCCGGCGCGACCCTGATGATGCTACCGATGGTCACCAAGAAAACCCTGCGCGCCGAAGTGGTGGTGACCTGGCAACAGCTGCCAATCAAGCAGTACAACTACACAATCCCGTTTGAATTTTCCGCCTCGCTGTTTAACGGCGCCAACAGTTACGACAAAAAACTCACGGCAAATATTGGCGAGCACCTGCTGGCGGACCTGCAGCAGGAAAACATTTTTTCCGGCAGCTACCTGATGGCCGCTCTCGACGCCAGCGACTACGAGCACGACCTGGTGGTGCCAGACGCAGTTGAGGATTATTTTCTGGATGAAAAATACATTCTCAACAATCCGTTCCACGGCGCACTGCTGACGTTCCAGCACAAGCAGTTTGCATTCGATCGCGCGGAAGTTTTTGTGTACCCGATTCGCAATACAGACTGGCAGGACGCCGGCGCCCTCAGCGCCAGTGAAGCGGAAAACCTGCGCGCGGAACTGAATCTGATGCTGCGCCAGGGCGAAATACAGTCCCTCGACCTGGGGGCGGTGGAACCGCGCCACTGGCGTATGGATGGCCGGAATTACCGCGGCATTTTTTATACCGGCACCCTCACCGACCTGGAAGGGCAGAGCGGCCGCACCGCCACCTACATCTTCACCAAGGAAGACAAGTTCGTGCGGGTGCGCGCGGTATTTCCCACCCTCGAGGACAACAGTATCGAGGCGCAAAACCCCGACGCATTCGTAAAGGCGCTGCTGAAAAATATACAGCCGCCCGGGGAATCCCTGTTTATGGCCAAGCTGCGCCAGAAGCGCCGCCAGTCAACTATCGCCTCCCCACAGGAATAATTCCGGACAGCCGCTGCAACTTCACCAGCGCTTTAATTCTGGCCCTGTTGTAACGCCTTCAGGATCCGGCTCATTTCCGCCATCGGCCCCTGGTCGAGAATGATCACGCCCTCGGTGGCGCGGTCGAGATCCGCGATCAGCAGAATCACGGTGGCGAATGTCAGCCCCAGGGTCAGTGCCAGCTGCATCGAGCCCCCGCGACTGACGCCAAACTGGAAACCGATGGCAACCATCGCCAGTCCGGTGAGGAAGTAGAGCGCGATCCAGATAGGCCCGGGGATGCGGTATTCAAGTCCGACCACAACCCGCGAATTGTGGAAATTGATGAGACTGCTCACCGGCTCGACAAAATGGCGCAAATAGCCGGGGTTGTAACCCTGTGTCACATGCTGATCCACCAGGTTCCACAACTGGTTTTGTATCTCAACACTTTTTACCAGCGCCGATGCGACTTTTTCGCTTTCAAAAACCTTAAAGTCGCGCAATTCTGTGTATTCGATTAGCAGAGATTTGGCTTTGCGTGCCGCGTGCGGCTGTAGGAAATCCGCGTGCAGGTAGGCGGCGTGGATGGCGTTCACTTCATCCAGCAACAGCGCCTTGCGGTCGTTGTAGCGGGCCGCGGTCATATTGAAGGTAAACGCCAGCAGAAACGCCAGCAGGCCCAGGGTAGCGGTTACCGCACTGCCGACGGATGGCTCCTTGCCCGGAGCCAGGGAGCGCACATAGTGGCGCCCCAGCAGCAGCCCCACCCCCATGGTGGAGAGCACCAGAGTAACGGTGAACAGATAAATCACCGCCAGCGGAATTGTGTGGAATAGTTCGTCAGCAATCATGGCCTGCCCCGGGATCCTTCACCAAGTTTGGTTCAGATTCCGCAGGCAGGCCAAAGTCCAAAAAAACGTCAGGCTTTTTTGACGAATTCCGATTTCAGTTTCATCGGGCCAATACCGTCGATCTTGCAATCGATATCGTGGTCACCTTCCACCAGGCGGATATTTTTCACCTTGGTTCCCACTTTCACCACGGACGACGAGCCCTTGACCTTCAGATCCTTGATCACGGTGATGGTATCCCCGTCCTGCAGCAGGTTGCCGTTGGAATCCTTGACCACCAGCCCTTCCTCCGCCGGTGCCGCGGTGTCGCTGGCAGACCACTCATGGCCGCATTCCGGGCACACGAACAGCCCCCGGTCTTCATAGGCGTAGCTGGACTGGCACTGGGGACAGCTTGGGATCTCACTCATTTTCGCGTTCCGTATTACATCGATTTGTGAAATGGGTTACTGGCATTAAAGCAGAGATGGAGCCTGCGCAGCCAAAACGAGCCACGCACTATACTCCTCACTCTCCGCAAACGAAAACGGGCACCCCCAGGTGCCCGTCTCGCGCTGCTGGCGGTGGTGCGAATCCTCTCAGTCCTCACCGCCGTTCATGCCCAGCTCCTTGAGCTTGCGGGTCAGGGTATTGCGCCCCCAGCCCAGCAACTCGGCGGCGTCGCGCTTGCGCCCCGCGGTGTGCTTGAGGGCGATCTCGATCAGCGCGCGCTCGAACGCGGGCACCGCTTCGCTGAGGATTTCGCGGCGGCCATTGGCCAGTGCCTGATCGGCCCACAGGCGCAGGGCCTTCTGCCAGTCCTGAGGCGCCTCGCTGCTGGCGACCTGCTGGTTCAGCTCCGGCGGCAGGTCATCCACATGGACTTCGCGGCCGGACGCCATCACCGTAATCCAGCGGCAGGTGTTTTCCAGCTGGCGCACGTTGCCCGGCCAGTCGAGACCGGAGAGGTACTCCTCGGTTTCCGGCAGCAGGATTTTCGGCTCCACCCCCAGGTCTTTGGCGGCGCTGTTGAAGAAGTGGCGCACCAGGCGCGGGATGTCCTCGCGGCGGTCGGCGAGGCGGGGGATATGGATGCGGATAACGTTGAGGCGGTGGAACAGGTCTTCGCGGAATTTGTGTTCCTGCACCAGGCGTTCCAGGTCCTGGTGGGTGGCGGCTATGATGCGGACATCGACTTTCACCGGGGTGTGGCCGCCCACCCGGTAAAACTCCCCGTCTGCCAGCACCCGCAGCAGACGGGTTTGCGTCTCCGCGGGCATATCGCCAATTTCATCCAGAAACAGGGTGCCGCCGTTGGCCTGCTCGAAGCGGCCGGCGCGCTGGCTGCTGGCGCCGGTAAACGCGCCCTTCTCGTGACCAAACAGTTCCGACTCCATCAGGTCCTTCGGAATTGCCGCCATATTCAGCGCGATAAACGGCTGGCTCCTGCGCGGGCTGTGGTTGTGCAGTGCCTGCGCCACCAGCTCTTTACCGGTACCGGACTCGCCGTTGATCAGCACGGTGATATTGGAGTGGGACAGGCGGCCGATCGCGCGAAACACCTCCTGCATCGCCGGCGCCTCGCCGATGATTTCCTTGGAGCTGGTGCCGTTGTCGATGACCACCGGCTCCTCCACTTCCTGCTCGTTGGCGTGGGCCAGGGCGCGGCGGGTAACGGCTACCGCCTCGTCCACATCGAACGGCTTGGGCAGGTACTCGAAGGCACCGCCCTGGTAGGCCGCCACCGCGCTGTCCAGGTCCGAGTGCGCGGTCATGATGATGATCGGCAGTGCCGGGCGCTCCGCCTGGAAGCGCTGCAACAGCTTGAAGCCGTCGGAACCGGGCATGCGGATATCGCTGATCACCACATCCGGTTGCTCACTGTAGAAATCGTCCAGTGCGCGGTCGCCGCTCTCGTAACAGGTGGTCTCAATCCCGGCGCGGGAGAGCGCGCGCTCCAGCACCCAGCGGATTGAACGGTCGTCATCAATAATCCAAACGCGATTGTTCATAATAATTTTCCGGCCTGCGTCTCAATTTCTGTGTTCGCTGCGCTGGTCAGTCATCCACCAGCGGTAAATAAATCTGGAATTCCGTCTGCCCGGGTTCGCTCTCGCATTTGATCAGTCCCCGGTGCTGGTTGATCACGTGCTGGGAGATGGACAGCCCCAGCCCCGAGCCCTCGGCGCGCCCGGAGATCATCGGATAAAAGATCCGCTCGCGGATGTCCTCCGGAATCCCCGGGCCGTTGTCCACGATGTCGATCCGGCACACCAGCGGACAGTGGCGGCGACCGATGGTGAACTGGCGCTGCACCCGGGTGCGAATGGTGATACTGCCGGCGGCGAGGCCGATGCTCTCGTCGATCGCCTGCATCCCGTTGCGCACGATATTCAGCACCGCCTGTATCAGTTGCTCGCTGTCCGCGGGAATATCCGGGATCGAGGGGTCGTAGTCGCGCTGGATAGTCAGCGCGCCGTCGCACTCGGCCTCGATCAGCTGCGCCACCCGCTCGGTGATCGAGTGCACGTTCACGGGTCGCAACTGCATGGGCTTGCGCGGCCCCAGCATGCGGTCCACCAGGTTGCGCAGGCGGTCTGCCTCCTCGATGATGATCTGGGTGTACTCCGCCAGCCCCTCTTCCGGCTGGGCGCCCATCTCCACGTCTTTCAATTCCCTTTGCAGCAACTGTGCCGCTCCGCGAATTCCGCCCAGGGGATTTTTCACTTCGTGGGCCATTCCCCGTACCAGATTGCGGGTCGTCTCCTGGGCGGAGATCAAAGCGTCCTCCCGCGCGATACGCAACAACCGGTCCATCGACTGCACTTCCAGCAGCAAAAGCCCCAGCTCCGTCAACGGTGTCACCGAGTAGTCGACGGTGGTCTCTTCCAGGTTGTGCAGGGTCCACAGCGCCCGCCGCACGGTGTATTTCTGCCCGCTGGCCAGGGCGGAGCGCAACGCGCGCTCGGAGGCGTGGGATTCCCGCACCACTTCCGCCAGCGGCTGGCCCTGGGCGCGCGCGTTGGAGGTCGCCAGCAGGTCTTCCGCCGCGGAATTGAGGTAACAGAACCCCAGGTTTTCATCCAGCACCAGAACGGCCGAAGTAAGGTTGTCCAGCAGCAGGCGTAACTGGCGGTCGTTGAGCATGCGGGTGTCCGGTTCGCTTTATGGTTCGTTCGCCAATTGGAAGTGCAAAAAGCAAACCAAAATGGCGCAGGAAAGGCGGGCTCTGGAGCCCCTTACAGGGCAGTGGCGGCAGAGCCCCTGTCACAGCGCACCATTATTGTGCACTGAGTGAAAAATGGCCAGCCTGAGCGTTCACAACGGGGCAGAGGGAGGCGGGCGGGTACGAACCTGGGGCGGACCGGGAGAGGAAAACCGGGAAACAACGGGGAGAAGATGACGGGAGCGGTGACGCAGAAGAGCGGGCGGAGCCTCGGCTCCGCACCGCATGGTCCCCCGCTAGCGGCGCGGCTGTGCCTGCGGCGGTTTTGGAACCCCCGGGGCCTGGGGCGTTTTCGGCATCTGCGGGGCCTGCTCGGCGGGGAAGTCCGGAACCTGGCCGCCCGGTCGCTTCACGTGAATCCGGATCGCCTGCGACTGGGCCAGGGGACGACCGCCGGCCCCCAGCAACACCGCCTGAATGGTGTGGGTACCGCGCTCCAGGGCGGAGATATCCAGGCTGGTGCCGCTGGAGGTACCGGCCCAGCGCTGGCCGTCGACCACCGCAAAGAATTCATGGCCATCGACCGGCACCGGATTCATCGCCACCTGCAGCACGATAAAGCGCTGCCCGGGTGGGATGGTGGCATCGTTGGCCGGGCTGACGATAGCGAACCTGATCGGCCCCTGATCGCGGCGGTCCCTCTGCTGCTGGTCATCCGGGGTCAGGCGGCGGGTAGGCAGGTCCCGGGGTAAAGTGATGGGCTGAACATTGGTTCGGCCGATGGTGACTTTTTCCGACTTCTTGCCAGGGGGTGGCGAATCGCTGAAGGTCACGCTGCCGTCCGGTCCCACCACCTTGTACACCGTCTTGGTGTCGGTCTGCGGCTCCTCGGCATCGACCTTTTCGTCACCGGCCGCGAACAGCGGTGCGGACAGCGCGGCAGCCAGGCTGGCGCCGAGGAACAGCGCCACTATACGGCGCTTCAGAATGCTTTCCATGGTGCTTTAGCCTCCTTGGTCACTTATTAAAGGCTAGTGTACTCCGACTCGAGCTACCGGCATAAAAAAAGCCCGCACCATAAGGTGCGGGCTTTTTCATCCCGTGCAAGATCGCCAGAAGCGAGCTACACGGAAGGGCCTGCGGCGCCTCGGATTGAGGTGCCTACGGCTTATACGGAGTAGTACAGTTCGAACTCGACCGGGTGAGTGGTCATGTTCACACGCTGCACCTCTTCGCGCTTCAGGTCGATGAAGGCGTCGATGGCGTCGTCGGTGAATACACCACCTTCGGTCAGGAAGGCGCGGTCCTGATCCAGGCAATCCAGCGCCTGTTCCAGGCTGGAAGCAACGGTCGGATACTCGGCCAGCTCTTCCGCCGGCAGGTCGTACAGGTCCTTGTCCGCCGCGTCGCCGGGGTGGATCTTGTTCTTCACGCCGTCGAGGCCGGCCATCAGCAGGGCGGCGAACGCCAGGTACGGGTTGGCGGTCGGATCCGGGAAGCGGGTCTCGATGCGCTTGCCTTTCGGGCTCGGCACGAACGGAATGCGGATGGACGCAGAGCGGTTGCGCGCGGAGTAGGCCAGGATAACCGGCGCTTCGAAGCCCGGAACCAGACGCTTGTAGGAGTTGGTGGAAGAGTTACAGATCGCGTTCAGGGCGCGCGCGTGCTTGATGATACCGCCGATGTAGAACAGGGCAGTTTCAGACAGGCCTGCGTAGGCGTCGCCGGCGAACTGGTTGACGCCGTCCTTGCTGAAGGACTGGTGCACGTGCATACCGGAACCGTTGTCACCTACCAGCGGCTTGGGCATGAAGGTGGCGGTCTTGCCGTAAGCGTGGGCCACGTTGTGTACCGCGTACTTCAGGATCTGAACTTCGTCCGCCTTCTTGGTCAGGGTGTTGGCGCCAACGCCGATTTCACACTGGCCCGCAGTACCCACTTCGTGGTGGTGCACTTCGATTTCCAGGCCCATGGCTTCCATGGCGGAACACATGGCGGCGCGCACGTCGTGCAGGGAGTCGACCGGCGGAACCGGGAAGTAGCCGCCTTTCACGCCCGGGCGGTGGCCCATGTTGCCCTCTGCGAAAGAGGCGCCGGAGGACCAGGCCGCTTCTTCAGAGTTGATTTTGTAGAAAGCGCCGCCCATTTCGGCACCCCAGGTGATGTCGTCGAATACGAAGAACTCGGGCTCCGGGCCGAACAGCGCGGTGTCACCCAGACCGGTGGACTTCAGGTATTCCTCGGCGCGCAGCGCGATGGAACGCGGGTCGCGCTCGTAGCCCTGGCCGGTGATCGGGTCGACGATGTTACAGCGAATGATAACGGTCGCTTCGTCGGTGAAGGGGTCCAGGAAAGAGGTCTCGTCGTCCGGCATCAGGATCATGTCGGATTCGTTGATGCCCTTCCATCCAGCGATGGAGGAACCGTCGAACATCTTGCCTTCTTCAAAGAACTCGCCGTCAACTTCCTTGGAAGGAATGGAAACGTGTTGTTCTTTACCTTTGGTATCGGTGAAGCGCAGGTCTACCCATTTGGCTTCGCTCTCTTTGATCAGTCCGAGCGTTTTCGCTGACATTGCAGTCCTCCAAGAATGAAAAGTTATGTGTCGCGCCAATTCGCTTTATCTTGTGGCAACTGACGAAGCAAGGAGTGTGCCAAATTGGGGCGAAAGCACTGGAAAGGATGCCGGAATAGCCGATCACTGGCGCAGCGCCATAAATTCGGTACTCGCGACGCCAGCATAGCCTCGGATTCGGGGCAGCCACAAGCGCAATTGCACCAAAATGAGACCATGAATTCTCTGGCAGCACCAGTTTGGTGCAACAAGCAAATTCCTGTCGGCGAGTTTATAATTCGCCACCCTTAATGCCCCGGCAGCCGGCAATCCACCGCCGCTGCAGAGGCCATCAATTTATTCGCGGTAGCCGGCACACTCCCTATGCACTTCGTCGTCAAATTTTTCCCAGAGATCACCATCAAGAGCAACCCGGTGCGCAAACGCATGTCGCGCCAGCTGGCGGACAACCTGCGCAAGCTGATGCGGCAGCTGGACGACCGCATCCAGGTGCGCAAGGACTGGGAAAAGATCGACGTGGTGTTCGATGAAACACAGGCGCCGGATGCAGTATCCCACCTTTCCGAGCGCATCGAGGAGGTACTGGCGCACACTCCCGGCATTGCCAACTTTGCCCGGGTACAGCAGTTTCCCCTCGGCGACCTGGACGATATCTACCACAAGACCCTGGCCATCTGGGGCCCGCAGCTCACCGGCAAGACCTTCTGTGTGCGCGTGAAGCGCACCGGCAAGCACGACTTCCAGTCCCTGGATGTGGAACAGTACGTGGGTGGCGGCCTCAATCAGAACACCGAAGCCGCCGGGGTTAAACTGAAAAACCCGGATATCACCGTCAAGCTGGAGATCCGCCACGACAAGCTGAACGTGATCGAAGAACTGCACCAGGGCCTCGGCGGTTTCCCGCTGGGCACCCAGGACCCGGTGCTGTCGCTGGTATCCGGCGGCTTCGACTCCACCGTGGCCAGCTACCTGACCATGAAGCGCGGCATCCGCACCCACTTCCTGTTCTTCAACCTGGGCGGGCGCCAGCACGAGCTGGGGGTCAAGGAAGTGGCCTTCTACCTGTGGAACAAATACGGCGCCTCCCACCGGGTGCGGTTTATCACCGTGCCGTTTGACGAGGTGGTCGCGGAGATCCTGGAACGGGTCGACGATTCCTATATGGGCGTGACCCTGAAGCGCATGATGCTGCGCGCCGCCTCCGCGGTGGCCAAGGAGCTGGAAGTGGACGCGGTGGTGACCGGCGAGGCCATCGCCCAGGTATCCAGCCAGACCCTGAAAAACCTGGCGGTGATCGACAGCGTTACCGACACCCTGGTACTGCGCCCGCTGATCACCTCGGACAAGACGGACATCATCCGCACCGCGCGCGCCATCGGCACCGAGGAGTTTGCCGCAAACATGCCGGAGTACTGCGGCGTGATCTCGGTGAAACCCACCACCCGCGCGAAAATGGAAAAAGTGGAACACGAGGAAGCGCGCTTCGACTTCACCGTGCTCGACCGCGCCATCGGCAACCGGGTGATGCAGAATATCGACGAGGTAATGGCCGATCTCAACGAGGACGTACCGCCGGTGGAAATCGTCAGCGAACCGGGCAGCGCCACCATCATCGATATCCGCCACCCCACCGAGGAGGAGGTGGATCCGCTGGAACTGGACAACGTGGAAGTGGAAACCATCCCGTTCTTCCGCCTCAGCACCGCGTTCCAGACCCTGGACAAGGACAAGCACTACCTGCTGTACTGCGCCCGCGGGGTGATGAGCCAGCTGCATGCCTCGCACCTGCTGGACGAGGGCTATCGCAATGTCGGCGTCTTTCGCCCGCAAAAGCCGAAACATTGACCCCACCGCCCTCGCCGTCGTACACAACGAAAAAACCCGGTTTTTAAGCCGGGTTTTTTGTTACTGGCACTCTCTCATTGATGGTCGAAACTATCAGGTAACTGCCGGGAGTTAGAACCGATAGAGGATCAGCCATGCATCGCAAACCCGCGCTGGGCCACCGCGGCAAACCGCGCGCACTGATACGGGCGACCGCCACGCCGCTGGCATCGATCTTCGGCAGCGGCTTCCTGGTGATGGTGCCTATCCTGGCGGGCGCGGTAGGGGTCTATGCACCGCTGGCGATGGCACTGGTGTGCGGACTGGCGTTTTGCGTGGGCAGCGTCATCCGCTTCAATATCCGCCGTGCGGAACCGGCCCTGGCAAAGAGCCCCAGGGAATCCACACTCGCATTCGAACGCAGTTCCGACCTGGCGCTGGTACTGGCTTATGTAATTTCCGTATGCCTTTACCTGCACATCCTGTCCGCGTTTGTCCTCGGCAGCCTGCATCGGGACACCGGATTCAACGAGGATTTGCTCACCACAGCAGTCATTGTCTTCATCGTGGCGATTGGGGTGACCCGGGGGCTGGCGAGCCTCGCGGCGCTGGAAGGGCTGGCACTGCTGGTGACCCTGGTGATTATTGTGCTGCTGATCGGGGGCTTTGCGCTCTACGACCTGCACGCCTGGCAGGCGCCGGCAGGAATCACGCTATTCAAGGCCAAGCCCCACAGCCTGTGGGAAATACTGACCATTGTGGCCGGCACCCTGATCGTGGTGCAGGGATTCGAGACCACGCGTTATCTCGGCGACAGATTCCATGCAGACACGCGCATTCGCGCATCGCGATGGTCACAGTTTATCTCCACCGGCGTTTACCTGATATTTATTGCCGTGGCGCTGCCACTGGTGCATACGCTGAACGGCAAGTATGACGACAACAGCCTGATTCACCTCGCTGCCGCGGCCTCGCCATTTCTGGTAGCGCCGCTGGTGATTGCCGCCGCCATGAGCCAGTTCTCCGCCGCAGTGGCCGACACCCTCGCCGCTACTGGTAACCTGGAAGAGGTAACCCACCACCAGCTCAAGCTGCGCTTCGCCACGGTGCTGGTGGGCGCCGGGGCGATTGCGCTGACGTGGACCGCGGATACCCTGGAGATTGTCGCGCTGGCATCGCGGGCCTTCGCCTTCTATTACCTGCTGCAATGCCTGGTAGCCATCAGTGTCTGTGAGTCGCCGGGACAGCGCGGCTTTTTCTGCCTGGTCGCTGCCGCACTCGCTTTCATTACCGCATTTGCGGTTCCCGTCAGCTGACCGGCAAACACCCAGTCCCGTTACGCCGCCATAAATCCCAGAACCGGTAGTTTTATAGAAATGTATTCCACTGCAGCCGCAAATGGCACAGGGTGAACCCCAGTTTAGGAAACTGCGATGCAGTCCGATGGCAGACTTTCCTCCTGCAAATCATCGGACCGGCCGGACAAAGACCAGAATATTAACGGTTTGTAACAAATTGTACTTTTTTTATCCGGCCCGTGGGACGGCCAGAACTCCCTGTGGTACAAACTGTCCGAAGTCTCCTGTACAGCCCGCAATAATGTGCAAAAAAATTCTAACAACGCTATTTACGCTCGCACTCTCAGTATCCGCCGTTGCCGAGCAGATCAGTGCGCCCCAATGGAAGCTGAGCCTTGCTGCGGGCCGGGGTGTGCTGGAAAACCCGCTCGCTGACCACCCGGACGCCGAGGTCAGCGTCCTGCCGTCCTTCAGTTACTACGGCGACCGCTTTTTTATCAGCAACCTGACTGCCGGCTACACCCTGCTGGAACAGAGACATTTCTACATCGACCTGGTGGCGCGCCCCAACGAGGACGGCCTCTACTACAAGCTGGGTGATGACGCCATAGCCTCCGGCTCCCTGTCTTCGTTTATGTTCCAAAGCGCGCCTCTGTTCCCGAGAGCCGCGCCAGAAGTAAGCGAAGTAGAGCGCGATGTATCAGTGGTTGCCGGTCCCAGTGCCACCCTGGTTACGGATTACGTGGACCTATCCTTCTCCTGGTTGCACGATGTCACCGGTGTGCACAACGGCAGTGAAACGCACCTGAGCCTGGACAAGCAATTTCCGCTTTTTGGCGGCGTGATTGGTGGCAGTATCGGTGCCATCAATAAAGATGCCGACCTGGTCAACTACTACTATCAGTTTTCTTTAGAGGAAGCGGGGCCCTTATATGCCCGCCGCTACGCGAACCTGTATCCGGTAGACGATGTCACCGACCAGTACGCGCGACTGCATTTCGCCTATCCGCTGGGCAAGCAACTCGAGGTCCGCCTCGCAGCCCGCTACAACTACTTCGACCTCGACGGCAGGAACGCACGTTTTATCGAAGATGATGAAACCCTGCACTGGTTTGTCGGCCTGCAATACACCATCGGTAGTGGCCAATGAACAAATGGGGGCGACTGCTGGTGTCCTTGCTATGGCCACTGCTCGGGTCACCGCTTTCCGTGGAAGCCGCGGATCTTCGGGTAACGCCGTCACTCTGCGCAATTGGCGAAGACGAGGAAAAGTGCAGCATCTCTGTCACTGTGTTGTTCAACGCAGATGACGACGACCGCTACTGCCTGAGTATCGTCGACCGCGGACTAATCGAATGCTTTTCCGGGAGAGCCGGGAGTCAGCTGCAGGTCTACGTGGCGGCAGATGAAGATATCCAGTTTCAGGTGACCGAGGCCGAATCCGGCGATCGCGTCGCCTCCACCATATTGAAGGTCGCAAAATTCCGTCCCAAGCGACACCAGCGCCGTTACGGTTGGGGGCTATTGTGAACAAGCGGGATTACCGGATTCTGCTACTGGAAGATGACGCCGAGCTCGCCTCGCTGATCTGCCGCTATCTGGAACAGCGCGGATGTGAAGTCACACATACCGACAGTGGTGCCTCTTTTATGAAGGCCCTGCACCACCGCGAATACGACCTGATCCTGTCGGACATCATCCTCCCCGACGCCAGCGGCTTCCAGCTGCTCGAACACTATCGCAACCAGCTCAAATGCCCGCTGATTTTCCTCAGTGCGCTAAGCTCGGTGCGCGACCAGGTAAACGGCCTGGAACTGGGTGCCTGTGACTTCCTGGTAAAGCCGATAGACCCGGAACTCCTGTGGGCAAAAATCGAAGCCAAGTTGCGCACCTCACGCAACCCGGCACCTGCAACCAGCGACATTAATTTCGGCACGCTACAGCTGGACCTGGCGGCGCGCCACGCGCTGGTCGACGGCGAGCCCCTGAAGCTGACCGCCAACGAATTTGATCTGTTGCAGATTTTCGCCGAACAACCTGCTCGCCCCCTGAGCCGGGAATACCTGTTCCGCCGGGTGGTAGGCCGCGAGTTCGATGGGCTCGACCGCGTGGTGGACATGCGCATCAGTCGCCTGCGCAAAAAACTCGATGCCATCGGCCAGGGGGTCGCCATCCGTTCCATTCGCGGTCGCGGTTACGCGCTGCACACCGCCAGCAGCGAGGCGTAAATGCGCCTGCAGATGCTCCGCATGCTCGGCGTCATGGCGCTGGCACTCATCATCGTCTACACCGCGATGACAGCGCTGTACCAGCGCTACTCGGACGATCCCGGCGAGTACACCATTTCTGCCCTGGAGCTCGCCCGCGCGCTGGAGCGTGGCGATGCGCCGCTGGCGCAAACCTACCCACTGGATGCGGTGTATTTCCCCCCGGAACTGGAAGCGCGCCTCAATGCGGGGGATATCATCGGGCTGGAAAATGGCAGCCGGGAAATTCTTTTTTACCACCGCAGCAACAACACCCTGCTGCAGATAGGACCGCTGCCGCAACATCAGGGCCCGAATGTCTCCCACTGGCGCCTGCTGTTTATCGGCGCCATGCTGCTGGTGCTTTTGCTGCTGATATGGCCCATGTTCCGCGACCTCAACCGGTTGCAGGGCCTGGCCATTCGCTTCAGTAAAAAACCCTTCCTGATGCCGGAAAGGGCCCGTCGCGGTTCGGCGATCTACCCGCTGGCAGAAACCTTCAGACGCATGGCGAATATGGTGATCGGCTACTGTCAGATGAATCAGGATCTCGCGCGCACCATCGCCCACGAAATCCGCACACCACTCGCGCGTATCAAGTTTCAACTGGCACTTGAAAACGGAAACAGCGAATGCAATCGCGTCATTGCCGGCGCCGTGGACAATATCGAACAGCTGGTGGAAAAATATCTGAGCTTTGCGCGGGTGGAAATTCAGGAGCAGAGCATTGCGCCGCGACCAATTTCTGTCGGCGACTTTTTTGACGGCCTCGCGGATTCCCTCGAACAACAGTGTCCGGACCTGGAAATCGGTTATTACTTTGCCGACGGCGTGGCCCGGCTGGAACCGGATGCGCTCTCCATTGCAGTGCAGAACCTGGTTACCAATGCGGGTAAATACGCCCGCGGTCGGGTGGAGCTGCATTTCGCCATCGAGGAGCAGCAGTGCGTGCTCAAGGTGGAGGACAACGGCCCGGGCCTGGGTGACAACGCACTGGAACTGACCGATGCCTTCACCCGCGCCGCCACCGACGATCAGGGTTACGGGCTCGGCCTGTATATCGTGAAGAAAGTCATGATGTGGCACGACGGCGAGCTGCGCCTGGATCGCTCGCCAACCCTGGGCGGCACTCGCGCCACCCTCAGCTGGCCCAACTGACGCCCGGCGACCGATCCCCCGCCGGGGGTGCCGGGAGTGTAGTCAGCCCGCTTGCGCGGCCTTGGTGCCGGTGACATCCTCGTAGGTCACCATGGCCAGGTTCTCCCTGCTCTGCTGGCCGATACCCATAGGACAGCGCACGCCCGGCAGCACCGCAATATCGAACAGCTCAGTGACCGGGCCGTCGAGGCGAATCCAGTGCTCTACATTGCCGTTCTTCAGGTTGATGAACTGCACCCCGCACCAGGCCTCGGATTCCTTGTCGGCGAGGTTCTGGTCCAGCTCCAGACCGTTAAAGCGCCCGTGACGGGGCTTGGACAGGCCGACAATCGCGTAATCGCCGCAAATCTGCAGGCCGCGCATAAAGCCCGGACAGAAGGTGTGCGCAACGAAACTGCCGGTGTCGAAATTCACCGTGCCCAGATAGCCGGTACCGCTGTTCAACACCCACAGCCTGCCATGCGCCCAGCGCGGCGAGTGCGGCATGGAAAGGCCTTTACAGACAATTTCATTGGTTTCTATATCGATGATGATGCCGCCGTTGCCGCGATGCTCGCGCCAGCCGTCGGGGGTGTCCGACTTGCACAGGGCGGTGACATACTTCGGCTTGCCGTCGACCATGGCCATGCCGTTCAGGTGGCAGCGGTCTTGCGGCGCTATCTCACTGATGAATTCCGGCTTCCAGATCGCGCGAAAACTGTGGGTCAGGCTCGGCTCCGCCAGGCAGTTGTACCTGGTGTTGACGAACGCGATCTTGCCGTCTTTCTGGATGCCCAGTTCCCGGATATCCACGTCACCGGTGAATTGCGCGTTGCGCGGTACATAGCAGGCATCGAAGATCCCGTTGGCCACCTGGCCGGGTTGCAGCAGGTTCTCGAAGCGCCACACCTGATACAGGCCACCCAGATAAATGCGCTTGCGGTTGCCGACAATACCCGTGGCGCGCTGGAAGATGCGCTCGCGGAAAGACAGCCTGCCACCGGGCTCGGCGCCCACCGTGTACACACGGCCGGGGCGGTAGGAAGTAAACGCGATGGCAAGCTGTTGCCGGCGCATCCACTGCGCCAGGCCCGCGGAGCAGGATTTTTTCACCGGCTCCGGCCTTGCCTCGACCGGGTGCTGCGCTGCGGCTTCGGTGTTCTGTGTATCACTCTGTTTCCGTGGCACCGGCGCTTTTTTTACTGATTCAGTCATTCCAGTACCCTGTACATCTTTATTGGGATTGGGACCGCGGCATTGGCACCACTGCGCTGGTGGCGGTCCCAACCCTGTTCTCGTCGCCAGAAAATTCTGGAAACCTCGCAATGTACCTCGCTGATATCGCGGACCGGGTCACATGTCTGTAACAGTTTGTCGCCAAACCCAGGTCTGGCGCCGTTTGCAGAACAGGGTTCCACACGCGGCCGGCCAGCCGGAATTTCATTGCCAGTGGCTTTTCGGTCACATTTTCACCAGCTTTTCCGTCCCCACCCGCTGACAATCCGCAAAAAACCGCCGGTAATTGTCGTTTTTTTGTGCAAAATCTCTCCCATTTGTCACGTCGGCCCTCTATAATCGCCGCCCTTGGCCGGATAGCCGCTGTAACAACCCCGCAGCCCCCCGCCCGCATTGAATTTCCGCGACATACACGATTTCGCGCTTTACCCGTTAGAGGCCCCCTGTGATAGACAATCTTCGCAATATCGCGATCATCGCCCACGTTGACCACGGCAAGACCACCCTGGTGGACAAGCTCCTGCAGCAGTCCGGCACCCTGGACCGCCGCAGCGCCGACTCCGAGCGGGTGATGGACTCCAACGACCAGGAAAAAGAGCGCGGTATTACCATCCTCGCCAAGAACACCGCGATCCGCTGGAACGACTACCGCATCAACATCGTCGACACCCCCGGACACGCCGACTTCGGCGGTGAGGTTGAGCGCGTGCTGTCCATGGTGGACTCGGTACTGCTGCTGGTGGACGCGGTGGACGGCCCCATGCCGCAGACCCGCTTCGTGACCCAGAAGGCGTTCGAGCAGGGCCTGAATCCGATCGTGGTAATCAACAAGATCGACCGCCCGGGCGCGCGTCCGGACTGGGTGATGGACCAGGTGTTCGACCTGTTCGACAGCCTCGGCGCCACCGACGAACAGCTGGACTTCCCGGTGGTCTACGCCTCCGCCCTGAACGGCATCGCCGGCCTCGACGACACCGATATGGCGGAAGACATGACCCCGCTGTTCCAGATGATCGTGGACAAGGTTGAGCCGCCCAAGGTAGACCTGAACGGCCCCTTCCAGATGCAGATCTCCGCGCTGGACTACAACAGCTACGTGGGCGTCATCGGCGTGGGCCGTATTTCCCGCGGCACCCTGAAGCCCAACCAGCAGGTTGTGGTTCTGGATCGCGACGGCAAATCCCGCAAGGCCAAGGTGCTGCAGGTGATGGGCTACCTGGGCCTGGAGCGCGTGGAAGTGGAGCAGGCCAGTGCCGGCGACATCGTGTGTATCACCGGTGTGGGCGAGCTGAACATTTCCGATACCCTGTGTAACCCGGAGCACCCGGATGCGCTGCCACCGCTGTCGGTGGATGAACCCACCGTGAGCATGACCTTCCAGGTGAACGACTCCCCGTTCGCCGGTAAAGAAGGTAAATACGTAACCTCGCGCAACATTAAGGACCGCCTGGACCAGGAGCTGATCCACAACGTGGCGCTGCGCGTAGAGCAGGGCGATTCTCCGGATAAATTCAAGGTTTCCGGCCGCGGCGAACTGCATCTGTCCGTATTGATCGAATCCATGCGTCGCGAAGGTTTCGAATTGGGTGTATCCCGCCCGGAAGTGGTACAGAAGGTCGTTGACGGCGAGGTTCAGGAGCCCTACGAGCAGGTAGTGATCGACGTCGAAGAACAGCACCAGGGTCCGATCATGGAAGAGCTGGGCCTGCGCAAGGCCGACCTCACCAATATGGAACCGGACGGCAAGGGCCGTGTGCGCCTGACCTTTATCGTGCCATCCCGCGGCATGATCGGCTTCCGCTCCCAGTTCCTGACCATCACCAGTGGCTCCGGCATCATGACCAGCATCTTCGACCACTACGGTCCGGTAAAGATGGGCGACGTGGCCAAGCGTATTAACGGTGTGCTGGTCTCCATGACCAAGGGCAAAACCCTGGCCTACGGCCTGTTTGCACTGCAGGATCGCGGCCGCCTGTTCATGGGCCACGGCGAAGAGGTCTACGAAGGCCAGGTGATCGGCATTCACTCCCGCGGCAACGACCTGGTGGTAAACCCCACCAAGGCCAAGCAGCTGACCAACGTGCGCGCCTCCGGTACCGACGATGCGCTGACCCTGTCACCGCCCATCCGTCACACCCTGGAGCAGGCGCTGGAGTTCATCGAAGACGACGAGCTGGTGGAAGTGACCCCGGAAAGCATCCGGATTCGCAAAAAGATCCTGCAGGAAAACATGCGCAAGCGCGCGAAGAAGTAATCCTTCAGGAAAATAAAAAAGCGCCCCTAAGGGCGCTTTTTTTTAACCTCCAAAACAACCGAGAGTCTTAGAACTCGTAGCTCGCTTTCAGGTAATAGAAACCACCGCCGATGCCAAAGGGCGAAGTTTCGTAGTACTGGCCACCCAACACATTGTCCGCGTCACCAACAATGGACCCATCAATCTTTCCGCCCTTTTCATCCAGCAGGTTGGACGCACCGGCAGTCAGGAAAATCGACTCTGTTGCCCGGTAGGAAGCCTCCATATCCAGGGTAAAGGTGGAACCCAACTGCTCGCCAAACCAGTCGGCGTGCACCCCGACATATTCACCATAGAAATTTGCGCGCACGAAGGCGCTGAGCTTGTCCCAGTTTTGCGCCATGGTGAACGAGGCGCGGTGCTCTGGCAGGCCGCGTTCCAGACGCACCGCTTTACAGATCTCACCCTGATTATTCACAAAGGCACCACCACAGGTGGCGTCACCGCCATTGACCTGGGTCTTGGTCCAGTTGTAGGCCAGGCTGAAATCGGTACTGCCACCCAGCAGCTCCGCACCGTAAGTTGCCACCACATCGACACCGGTTGTTTCGGTATCGAAATCATTGGCAAAGTAGTTGATCTGTCCGATCAATTCCGGGTTGGGCACACCGGCTGCCGCCATGGCTGCGCGCTGGGCGTCGGTGGGTGCGGCGTTATCGGTCAGGGCAATGCGGTCCTGCACTTCGATGTAATAGGCATCGACAGTCAGGTCGACAGCGCCCGCGGACATCACCAGACCGGTGGCAAAGTTGACCGACTCTTCCGGCATCAGTTCGGCTTCACCCAGCTTGGTGGCCGGCAGGGTTTGCGCCTGGGTCAACTGGCCGCCGACGATGGAGGTCTGGGTATTGACCACAGAAGCCTGGCCCATGGTGGGTGCACGGAAACCGGTGCTGTGGGAGCCGCGCCAGGCGATGTTGTCGCTCAACTGCCAGTTAAACGCCAGCTTGTAGTTGGCGGTATCGCCGAAGGTATCGAAGTTTTCGTAGCGCACTGCGCCGCCCAGCAACAGGTCGTCGGTCACCTGGTTCTCGACGTCCATATACAGCGCGTAGTTGCTGCGCTCTGCGGTGCCGGCAGAATCAATGGAGAAGCCGGCAAAGCCGTGTGAGCCGATATTGAAGCCCTGCTCCGCCAGCGGTCCTACCTGCCAGGACATGCCCTCACCGGCGATAATCTGGAACGACTCCTGGCGCCACTCAGTGCCCATGGCCAGGCTCAGGCTATCGAACTGCTTTTGCACGTCGAAGTTCAGGGTCTTTTCCAGCTGGATGTAAGCGCCGGTTTCGAAATCGCGCTTGCTGTCCGGGCCAAACGAGGGGTTGATGGTGTTGTTCAGGCCGAATTGCGCCTCGTTGCGCCCAACGGAGGCACTGGCATCATAATTCCAGCCCTGCATGAAGCCATCGGTGAATTCTCCGCGACGGCCCGCGGTAATCGAGGTGTCGGTAATCTCGCCGACAAAGCGCGGGGTATACCCGCCGGGGATCATTTTATTGAAGACGAAGCAGTTATCGTCCGCCAGCAACCCGGAAGCCACCATATCGGAACCATCGTCCAGTGGCGTGGTGCGGTAGGCATCGCAGCTCGCTGCGTTGCCATCCAG
>NZ_CAJXKH010000060.1 GCF_913055755.1 uncultured Microbulbifer sp. | reverse complement strand
CTATAAGGTCTCCGCGAATCGGTGCGAATTCATTTATAAGCGCATCCCGCCACTGCCAAATCTCGCGCGGCATACGCTGGTTCAACGGTTCCAGCGCTGTAATATTTTCCATTGACCAAATCTTCGATACCGGGCAGGGCCACCACCAAAACGAAAATAAGAGCCAGAAAAAAGCCCCCGAATTTATCGCCGTTTTTATTCACTGCGCCCCCGCTGAAATAAAAAAGGCCCGCGCACGGGCCACCTGTGAGAGTTAACTGGCTGTCACGCCCTGCTGGCGCAATCCGATATTCACAGACATTAGAATGTCCCGCGCCTGTCGGTATGGTATGGGCTGCCCCTGCACCACTTTACTGGTCGCGCGGGCCATTGCTGCGGCCTCAGCAGGCGTTAGCAAAATTTCCAGCTTTACTAGCTTTTCTCCATTCACGCCGCCACCCCCTGCCCTGCCAGTTGCGACTGCACCCATGCAACCATATCGAACTGCGCACCGAAGCAACGCGGGCAAGGCACACTGCCGCCCATGCGCACGGCGCCGCCGCTTTTGCGGGTTATCGCTTCGAGCTTTCCGGTTTTGATATCGAGTGAATAGAGGTCTGAGGCGGTATAGAGCCAACCGGCACCCTTGCAACACGGGCACGGGAATTGCTCGGCTTTTGGTGGGAGTGTGGTGCTCGCAATCTTTTCCTCGATGCCTTGCGAGACACCGTCGATAAAGTCGGCGAGTGTGCGGCCTTTTGCAATCCGGTTCAGTTCGGATTCAATAAAGGTTCCAGATAATTCGGGTGTGCTTTTCATGGCTGTCCCCTTGCTTGTTATTAGTCGGCCCGCTCGACTGCCCCCCGGAGGGGGCTACCTAACAAGCAGGCGCAGCCAGACTATAAGCGGCCGCTTATATACACAAGCCATGACTTAGCTAACTGGCCATTTGGATAGCAACTACAATAGGGAAAATCAATGAATACAGGGACTCGCCCGATGCTCTACACCGTGGACATTCTGGACATGATGAAAGAGAAGCTCGGAAGTTATTACAAGGTTGCCCAGGTACTGGACGTACATCCAAACCGAATCAACCAGCTGCGGCACCGCGGCGGAATTATGACAGACGAGCAAGGACTAAAAGCCGCTGAATTTTTAGGGTTTCCAGCCGAGGCAATCATCCTGTCACTTGCCGCCGAGCGTTCGCTAAACTCCCCGGCATTCGACCTGCTGCGACAGGTAGCGGAGGAACACACCCCAAAGATAATGGCCGCAGCTAGCGCTTTAGCTGTGGCCATTTTGGCCACCACACAAACCGCCTCATTTTTGCCCTGGGCGTGACAATCTGTCATAGCTAAGCCATTGATTTATAAGGAATCTGGCGACAGGCGCAGTATAGATTATGTTAAATCGTATATATGGAACCCAGATCGTCGACTCGATAGCCGACTCGCCCAACCTCCATCTCCAGGCCCGATTTCTGCTCTCCCAGAATCCGGTGACGTGGACTTTCACGGCACATTCGTGGCCTCTCCTGCCAGCCAGAAAAAACTGTCGTCCGTTTCGTGGTGACCGGCCCTCCAGCGCTTTTTCATCGCCCTGCTCTCCATTAGCATGCGCGCCTCTTTTCAAGGGGGGAAAGTTATGAGTATTGGACAAAAGATCTATCAAGCAATCGAACGCCTGGCGGTGGCACCGCGTCAGTGCAATGAATTCAAGAACACCTTTTCACAGTCACTGGTGCACGAAGGTGCGGATTCCGGGCTGGCGGAACACCTTGCCGCTGTTGCCCAGGATGCGCTGGCGAACCACCGGGACAATGACCATCACCTGGGGATGGTTGAATTGATCGCAATGCACCCGGAATTCGGCAAGCTAATGCTGCAGGACATCGCCGCCACCACGGCGCTGCACAAGTACATGTCGTTTTATCTCGATCTCGAAGCCATGCAGCCAGCTTGCGCAGTCAATCACTAGTCGTCGTGGGCTCGCTGAATACCGCAATTTTGCTGCAAAAATTGCGGTACTCGCTGCTCCAGCCAGTATTCCGGCCGCCACAAGCTGCCGGCAACGAACCCTACGTGACCACCGCGCCTGGTGATATCAAGGGTGACTTCGGAACTGATCTCGGCCTTTGTCGGGATTGCGCTATTGCATACAAACGGATCATCTTCCGCGTGAACAATCAGCGTTGGACGCCGAATATCCTTGAGTAGCGGCTTGCTGGAGGCCCGGGTGTAGTAGTCATCCACACCGAGGAATCCGTGCAACGGCGCGGTAAAGTGATCGTCAAAGTTGCGGAAATTGGAGAAGTAGCGGCTTTCGTCCAGGCTCGGCATCTGCCGTGCGAGCTCCGGGTCCTGTGCCTTGGATCTGAGGCTGAGCTTGAGGCTGTTGAGCAGGTGGCGCTGGTATACTCGGGAAAACCCCTGCCCCATACGCCTGCAGGATGCGTGCAGATCAAGGGGCGCAGATACGGCGACTGCCGCTGCCAGCGGCGAACGTTGACCATCTTCTCCGAGCCATTTCAGCAACACATTGCCGCCGAGGGAATAACCCACGGCCATTAGCGGGGTATGCGGGTAGCGCTCTTTTAGCTGTGCAGCGAGCCAGCGGGGGTCATCGCTGTCGCCACTGTGATAGGCCCGGGGCAACAGGTTCGGCACCCCGCCGCAACCACGAAAATGCATCACCGCGACCTGCAAGCCCGCGGACAGCAGTGCCTGCATAATGCCCTGTACATACGGCGATTCCACCGAGCCTTCCAGGCCGTGCAGTACCAGCACCAGAGGAGAGTCCGCATCGTCCCGCAGGGGCGCCGGTGTGTGCAGTGCCAAGCGATCCCCGTCCGTTGTCTGCCACCAATGACACTGGGTGCGAATCCACGGTCGCGGGCGGTGGTAACGGGGAAAAATGGTCTGCAGATGGCAGTTTCCCAGACCAATGGCGGGTTTAAACGGGTTGGAAATATGTGGTGGGTGACTACTGGACATGGCATTTGGATACTTCACGGGCCGCCCAGATTAGCCGCCCGCGACCGCAAATACCAGTCTCACGATTCCTCGGGCTCGGTAACCGCCTCATACAATTTATAGTCACCACCGGGCAAGATCAGGAAGACGTTAAACGGCTCGAAATCCCGGCCGCGGTACATTCCGGGGCTTCCCTGTGGCATGCCGGGCACGGCCAGGCCAATGGCATTTTTTGGAGGATTGGCGAGAAACTTGCGAATCAAGCGGGCGGGCACATGCCCCTCAAACACGTATTTCCCATCCATTACGCCGGTGTGACAGCCCTGCAGACTCGCGGGTACATCCATCGCCCGCTTGATCTTGGCGGTATCCAGGGTGTTTTCGCTGGTCACGGCAAAGGCATTCTGTTCCAGGTGCTTGATCCAGTCTTTACAGCACAGACAAAATGGTGATTTGTGCACCACAATCGAAGACGCGGGCGCAGCCGGTTCGGTCTGATCAGCGTGGCTCGGGGTCGGAAGCAACCAGCAGGTAAACAGCAATACCAGCAGGCGATACGTCGGTTCAGGGAATTTCTGCATAACAAAGGGCGTAGTGTTTATTGTTGTCGGTCCAGTATTGCCGGGATTCAAACCCCGCGTGGGTGAGCATTGATTCCAGGGATTGCAATGTGTATTTGTGGCTGTTTTCCGTGTGAATGGTCTCCCCTTCTTCAAACTGGACAGTTACCCCAGCAATACTTACCCGCTGGGGTTTCAGGCTGACCAGGTGCATTTCAACCCGCTGCCGCAATGGATGGTAAAAGGCCCGGTGCGCAAACGCATCCAAGTCAAAATCCGCACCCAGTTCACGATTGATACGCTGTAGCAGGTTTTTATTGAAAGCTTCGGTAACGTGCTGGTCGTCGTGATATGCCCGCTCCAGAATCACGGAATCTTTTACCAGGTCCACTCCCAGCAGCAACGCATCGCCGCCGCTCAACCGTTTCGCAAAATTTCCCAGCAGGTTTTTTGCCTGCTCCCGGGTAAAGTTGCCGATGGTAGAACCGGGGAAAAAGATAACCTGGTTTGCTGCGGCAATTTTTTCACCCCAGGTATCCGGCGCGGTAAAATCGCCGACAATGGGGGTAACTTGGAGCCCCGGCAACAGCGATTCGATACGGGACTCTGCGGCCAGTAATATTTCGGGGGAGATATCTATTGGAATGTAGGCCCTCGGGCTATCCATAACCGCGAGCAGCGGCTGCGCTTTTTCGCAATTACCCGCGCCCGGTTCGATCATGGTCACATCCGGCCCCAGTGTTTCAGCAATCGCCTGTAAGTGCCTGCTGAAGATTTCCGCTTCCGTCCGGGTCAGGTAGTAGTCATCCAGTTCACAGATCTGCTCAAAGATTTTCGAACCGGTTTCGTCGTACAGGTATTTGCACGGCAGGGACTTTTGCGGGGCGGAAAGGCCGGCAATGATGTCTGCGGAAAAGGTTGACGCTGCACCGCCCTCTTCTTGCTGGTCGAAGGAAGATGCTGGCTTCCCTGAGGCCACTGGCGTCTGCACTGCAATATTCAATCTGAATCTCCTGCCAGTCGAATCCCGGTAAATTGCCAGGCCTGGTGAGGGTAGAAAAAGTTGCGGTAACTGATACGGATATGACTTGCCGGCGTTACGCAGGAGCCACCCCGCAGTACCATCTGGTTGCACATGAATTTGCCGTTGTACTCACCGACCGCGTCGGCACTGGCCCTGAACCCCGGATATGACAGATAGGCGCTGCCGGTCCATTCCCACAGGTTGCCCAGAAACCGGGGGCTGCTGGCTGTTTCTGCGACAGCGCGATACCTGCGCTTTTCCAACAAATTTGCCGATGAAAGCGGGTTCGGCTGGCGGTGCAACCAGGCGGCCACTTCCCATTCAAACTCTGTGGGCAGCCTGAACCCGGCCCAGCTCGCAAAGGCATCCGCCTCGTAAAAGCTGACGTGGCTCACCGGCGCATCGAGGTCGAGAGGGAGCAGGCCGGCGAGGGTAAACTGGTACCACTCCCCTCCCCGCTCCTGCCAGTAAAGGGGAGCGACGGCATGATTTTGCTGTACCCATGCCCAGCCATCCGACAACCACAGCCTTGGCTCGCGGTAACCGCCATCAAGAATAAAATCCAGATATTCCCGATTGGTGACAAGCCGGGAGGCAACGCAAAATGCGTTCAAATGTTGTTGGTGTGCCGGCGCTTCATTGTCGAAATGGAAGTCGTCCCCTTCGCTTCCTAAAGTGTAGATATCTTCCGGAACCTGCAGCCACCTGATCGCGCTCTCCCCTTCCGGCACAGGCTCCGCATCCGTTTGTTCGTCGAGATACCCCGGCAACAGTGGATTGATGGAAAATGCATGGAGAATATCGGTGAGCAACAGTTCCTGATGCTGCTGCTCGTGATTCAGCCCCAGAGTCAGCAAACTGGCGACTTCCCCCGGGCATTCCTCCTCGGTCAGCAACTGTTCCAGCGCCCGGTCGATATGCCCGCGATAGGCAAAAACCTGGTCCAGATCAGGGCGGGATAGCAGGCCCCGCTGCGGGCGCGAAAATGGCTGCCCCAGGGAGTTGTAATAGGAATTGAACAGGTGGTGATAGTCGGGATCAAACACCCGGTAACCCTGCAGGTACCGTTGCAGGATGAATGTCTCGAAGAACCAGCTGGTGTGGGCGAGGTGCCACTTGGTCGGACTGGCATCCGCCATCGACTGCAGCTGCATATCTTCGGCGGTGAGCGGGTCGGTGAGAAACACGCTTTCTGCCCGTACCTGCTGATAGCGATTGAGCAGCGCTGCACGGGTATCGAGGGACAACTCGGAAGTCGCGTCCATCCCCATCCCGAGAGATAACGACTCCGTAGGAGAATTACCGGATTTTTCGGATACCTCTGATCCAGCCTGCGTAATCAGATTCATGCCCGGTTCTCATTCCCGTTCAACGTGGCGAGTCCTTATTTGATCATACATGCATTGTGGCGCATTCCTATCAGTTCGCAGGCCTCAGTGGAGATTCCGACGCCAGCAATTTTCTCTCCAGCAGAATTCCGGGCACAAAAAAGGGCCGGCAATGCCGACCCTTTGTGATTGCAATGGAACTGCAATCAGAAGCGAACGGTGAAGTCTGCACCGTACATGCGCGGCATATAGCGCCATGCAGGGCTTGCACCAATCGCCGCACCGGTACCGCCGTAACCACCGGCAATTTCCTCGTCGGTCGCGTTCTGCACCCACAGGGCTGCAGAGTACATGTCGGAGGCACTGTTCCAGCCTGCACGCAGATTGAACAGCTGGTAGTCCGGGATTACACGGGCCGGGTCGCTGATGGAGCCAACGCGCTCATCGGTCCAGTTGTAGTCACCACGCAGCACCACGTCGCCGCCGTTGTTCAGGGCCCAGGTGTATTCAGCCATCAGGTTGAATTTGTTCTTGGGCGTGCCGACACGGGGCTGGCCTACGCGGGAGTTCTCTTCCTCGGTTTCACCGATGGATTCGATGATCTGGTAACGGGTGTACTCGGTATCCAGCAGAGAGTAGTTACCGGCAATGAACAGGTTGTCGGTTGCCGCCCACTGGATTTCCACCTCGGCGCCCTGACCTTCAGCGTCGGCGTTACGCAGGTAGTAGTTCGGGATCGGCGCACCGACCAGGTCCAGCTGCTGCAGGTTGTCGTATTCGTAGGCGAACACAGACGCGTTGAAACGCACCGCGTTGTCGAACAGGCTGCTCTTCATACCGATTTCGAGGTTGGTCACACTCTCCTGGTCGAAGGACGGGTCGATACCCGGCGCAGCACTGAAGCTGTTGAAGCCACCGGCCTTGAAGCCGTCCGCCAGGGAGATGAACGTCATTACGTCATCGGTCCAGCGGTAATCCAGCACGACACGGCCGGACAGGTCGCTCCAGGAATCGCTCAGCTCCTGATCCAGGTCAGCGATGCCGTTGTTGTTGAATGCCATGCCGAAGCGCGGTGCCGGAATTGCACCAACGGGCAGTGTCGGGATCGGCAGTTGGCCAATCACGCTGCCATCCTCGCCCATGATGTCAACCATGCCACCGGCCAGCGCCAGCGGCAGCGTGTTCTGGTAGGAGCTGTGGATGGAGAAATCTTTCTCGTCGGCGGTGTAGCGCGCACCAACGGTCAGATCCATCTTGTCGGTCAGGCTCCAGGTAACGTCACCGTAGATTGCCGCGGAGCTGTAATCGCCGGTGTTGGTTACGGATTCATTCCAGGGCGTGTCCGCCATTACCCACGGAGCGATACCCGCCATCAGCTGGCCGATCATCTGCTCGCGGTTCAGCATGCTGGCAGTGACGTAGCTGGGCGCACCCAGCCCCTGCAGCAACGCGTCAGCCTGACCGGACTGCAGCATCAGGTCATAGACAAAAGTGGCCACCGCAGAGCCTTCCGGCATTGTGGGAACCATACCTGCCGCCATCGCAGCGCGTGCCTGTACAGCCGCTTCTTCCTTCTGCGTGGTCGTCATCTGATCGAACACAGCCTGCGGAATGCCAAACGCTTCGGGGTCCGCTTTCAGGCCTTCGTAAACGGCGAAGGATTCCAGGGAACCGGCGGTGAAGTACGCATCGGTTACGTGCTCCAGCTCCTCGCGGGAATAGGAAGCACCCAGGGTCCACTTCAGGGTGTCGGTAGCGCCATTCAGACGGAATTCCTGAGAGAACTGGGTCTGGTCGTCGAAGTTCGCGGAACCGAACATGTAGTCCGGGTTGGCAGTACCGTCTTCATCCTGCTGCAGGTGGGCTTCAAAGCCGCGGTAAGCAGTGATGGAGGTGAAGGTGAAGTTGTCGAAATCGTGCACGACGCTGAGGGAGCTGCCCCAGGAATCGCGGTCTTCCACGGTCGGGGTATCCAGCGCGTAGTCACCGAACACATCGGTGCCACCAGCCTGCGCCTGCAGGGAAGGCACGATGGAGGTACGCAGCGCACTGCCCTGGTCCATGATGCCGTATTCGGCGCGCCACAGGACTTCGGTATTGGCGGACGGTTCCCACACCAGGGACGCGCGATAGGTCTGGGTGTCGATGTTACCGGCGGTGAAATCTCCGGCCAGGTTATCGGCAAAGGAATCGCGGCGGTTGGTGGATGCGGTGAAGCGACCAAACAGGTTGTCAGCCAGCTCGCGGTTTACCAGCAGGTCGGAAGACATGCGGCCGTAGTTGCCCGCGGTCAGGTTCAACTCGGTGGTGTCGTCGGCCTGGGGCTTCTTGCTGATGATGTGGATTGCACCACCGGTGGCGTTACGGCCGAACAGGGTACCCTGCGGGCCCTTCAGCACTTCGACACGCTCGATGTCGGCCAGCGGGATTTCAGCGCCGGCGCCGCGGCCGGTGTACACACCGTCCACATAGACGGCTACCGCCGGGTCGGAACCCACGGTGAAGTCGCCGGTCTCGATACCGCGCACGCTGTAGGTCGGCTGCAGCGGGGTATCGTTGTTCATTTCCACGCCCGGGGTGAATTTACCCAGGTCGGTGAGGCTCTTGACGCCCATGGCCTTCATGTTGTCGCCGGTGAAGGCGGAAATGGCAATGGGAACGTCCTGCAGGTTTTCCGCACGTTTCTGTGCGGTTACTACTACTTCTTCAATCTCCGCAGCGTAAGCGGTGCCGCTCAGGGCAGTGGCAACCGCGATGGCTCCAGAGAGTGTGGACAGTGAAAAGGATCGGTTTTTACCGGACTGATCGGCGTTGTGCATCATCGCGTCCTCGCGTTTATTTTTTTAAAGAAAAAGCGTGATGGAAATTGTCGTTTATTGATAGTTATGTTCGGCCATATTACGGCTGGAAGTGTCCCAAGGAAAGCTTGTTGTGACTTTTTTCTTGTGACTGGTCAGTTTTCACCTGGAATTTTGTGAACTACTGCGCCAAATTGGCGTTACCCTCTACCTAACCAGCATATTCGTGACCGAATATTGTCCCACGGTAACGAAATTTCGCGCCAGGTCAATTAATAGACTCGACACTGGTAAAGTCCGAAAATAACAACCTATTCTATTCTGCACTGGAAACTTGCGATGACCGACTCCTCCAGAATCCTGCCTCGGCTGCTGCGTTTGTCTGTGGCCATTCTTGTCCTTTTAATGCTAGTTACGCTTTGTGTCTGGATCTGGCTCCGGCAGAGCCTGCCCCTGCTCGAAGGGGAACTGGATACCGGTGCCCTGACCACACCGGCGGAAATCCGCAGGGACCAGCAAGGCGTCCCCTTCATTCAGTCCAGTGACCGCGGCAGCATTGCCTTCGCATTGGGATTCCTGCACGCGCAGGAGCGCTTCTTCCAGATGGACCTGTTGCGACGCAATTCGTCCGGGGAACTGTCGGAGCTGGTGGGCGCGGCTGCCCTGGAGCACGATCGCGAAGTCCGCCTGCACCAGTTCCGCAAGCGTGCCGAGCGCAATGTGGCGGCAATGCCGGAGTCACAGCGGGAAATTCTCGAACGCTACGCGGCGGGGGTGAATTCCGGGCTGGAGCAGCTGGGTGCCAATCCGTGGGAATACGCCCTCCTCGGCCAGGAGCCTCGGGCCTGGGTACCGTCGGACAGCCTGCTGTCGATATTCAGCATGTACCTCACCCTCCAGAGCCAGACCGGCAAATTCGAACTGCGCGATAACGCGCTGGCCGAGCTGCTCCCACAGGATCTCTACGAATTCTTCGTACCCAAGGGCGGCATCTGGGACGCCCCCCTGATTGGCCAGGCCCGCGGCCCGGTCACATTGCCGGAAACTCATATCGCCGCACTGGTGAGCGATAGCGAGCCACTGGCATATCTGCCGATGCAGAGCGAAGACATGATTGTCGGCAGCAACAACTGGGTGGTAGGCGGTGCCCTCACCGAGCACGGCAGTGCCATCATAGCCGACGATATGCACCTCTCTATCACGGTACCGAACATCTGGTACCGCGCCGGCTGGAACGTGCCCGGCTCCGAACGCAAAATGCGCGGCGCCACCCTCCCCGGCGGTCCCATCATCGTCGCCGGCAGTAACGGCCAGGTGGCCTGGGGCTTCACCAACACCACTGCAGACTGGGGAGACCTGATCCCCCTGGAGCTGTCGGAAGACGGCAGCCAGTACCGCACACCGGATGGTTGGGCAGATTTCACCGTGGAGCGCGAGCAGATTGCCATCAAGGGCGAGGCGCCGGAAACCCTGGAGGTGCGCAAGACCATCTGGGGTCCGGTAGTGATCAAGGATTATCGCGGTCGCCCGCTGGCCTATCGCTGGGTCGCTCACGATGTGCGCGGCGCCAACATGAACCTGCTGCGGATGGAAGATGTCTCCAGCACCGAGGAGGCTTTGAACCTGGCCCCGCAACTGGGTATCCCCCACCAGAATTTCGTGATCGGTGACCACGCCGGCAATATCGGCTGGACCGTGGCCGGTCCCATCCCCCGCCGCGTAGGCCTCGATGGCAGCCGCTCGGTGAGCTGGGCGGACGGCTCTGCCCGCTGGGAAGGTTTCCTCTCCGTGGAAGAGCAGCCCCGGGTCTACAACCCGCCCTCCCATCGTATCTGGACCGCCAACTCCCGCACCATGGATGGCGAGTTCCTGAAGGTAATGGGCGACGGCGGCTACGCCCTGGGCGCGCGCCAGCAACAGATCCGCGACGACCTGTTTGCGCGCGAACAGTTCACCGAACAGGATCTGCTGGATATCCAGCTGGACGATCGCGCGGTCTTCCTCGAGCGCTGGCAGGAACAGGTTTCATCCCTGATCGCCGGCAACGACGATTACGCAGCGGTGGCGAAGCAGGTGAAGAACTGGGGCGGGCGCGCCAGCGCCGATTCCGTGGGCTACCGCATCGTGCGCAATTTCCGCCTCAAGTTCATCGAGCTGGCCACGGCGCCGGTACTGACTTATATGCGCCGCCACGATAAAGGTTTTTCTTTTGGCCGGGTCAATCGCCAGGTGGAGTACCCCGCCTGGGAAATGCTGGAAAAAGAGCCCGCACACCTGCTGAACCCGGACTTTGAATCCTGGCATGCGCTCAAGCTCGCGGCACTGGACCAGGTACTGGCGCAGATGGCGGAAGGCGGACTGCCCTTGCACGAACAGACCTGGGGCGTGCAGAACACCGCAAAAATCCAGCACCCGCTGGGCCGTGCAGTGTCCGCGGTGAACTGGTTTACCGCGATGCCGGCAGATCCCCTGCCGGGCGACTCCCATATGCCGCGGGTCCAGTCTGCCAGCAAGGGCGCCTCCGAGCGCATGGTCGTGGCACCGGGGCATGAGGAGCTGGGGGTTTTCCATATGGCCACCGGCCAGAGCGCGCACCCGCTTTCGCCCTTCTTTGGCAATGGCCATCGCGACTGGGTGGAGGGCAATCCCTCCTCATTCGCGGAGAAGGAAGTGCGCTATACACTGACTTTGAAATAACCGGAATTCCAGTGTAGACAGCAGCAGCGGCCCGCACTCAGGGCCGCTGTTTGCTCAGGCAGTTTCGTCAAGGATGGCGAATGACAGGAGTGACGTAAACAGGCCCACCGCCAGCACGAATGGCAATAGTGGGAAACAGATCATCAGCAGGGAAGAACCGATCCAGAGGTTTTTGACCCAGCCCTTCTTGACCTGGTAGCGACGGGAATAGCGCCGCAAATGGTCGTCTTCTTCGTTTGGTACAACGATTTCACTTTCCCGGGGCAGAAAGCTGCGCACCAGAAGAGTGCAATAAAAACGAAGCAATATCCAAAGCATACTGGCCACCACTCGTGAACATCCCACTCAGTATAGTTAGGGGATGCGCGAGTGATGGGGCAGTAGCTGCCGCTTCCGTGTGCGGCAGCTGCAGACAGGAACCTAACGATACCAGCCGAGGCTGTCGCGCAGCGTGACCACGCCGCCAATAATGGTGAGCGCCGGCGCTTCCACCTTGTGCTCTTCCGCCAGTGCCGGCAGGGTGCCGATGGTACCGGTGATCACGCGCTGGTCCCTGGTGGTGCCCTTCTCCACCAGTGCCGCCGGTGTGTCCGCGGCCATGCCGTGGGCGATCAGTTGCTCGGAGATGGTCGGCAGGCCGGTGAGGCCCATATAGAACACGATGGTCTGGTTGGGGGTAATCAGTTCTTCCCAGGGCAACACCAGGTCACCCTGTTTCAGGTGGCCGGTGATAAAGCGCACAGACTGCGCGTAATCCCGGTGGGTCAGCGGTATGCCGGAGTATGCGGAACAGCCGATGGCCGCGGTAATACCGGGCACCACCTGGAACGGCACCCGGGCCTCCGCCAGCTTGTCGATTTCCTCTCCGCCGCGTCCAAACACAAAGGGGTCGCCCCCCTTCAGCCGCAGCACTTTTTTGCCCTCTTTGGCGAGATCCACCAGCAGCTGGTTGATATCGTCCTGGGGCACCGAGTGGAACTGTTTTTTCTTGCCTACGTAAATGCGCTCGGCATCCCGACGTACCAGCTCCAGCACTTCGGTGGATACCAGGCGATCGTACAGCACCACGTCCGCCTGCTGCATCAGGCGCAGGGCACGGAAAGTCAGCAGGTCAGGATCACCCGGGCCACCGCCCACCAGGTAAACCTCGCCACTGGGCGCCGGCTTTTCCTTCCACCGCTGCAGTTCTTCCAGCAGGGTTTGCTCCGCCTCCGCCGCGTGCCCGCGCTCAACCTGACCGACGATCGGGCCGTTGAACACCCAGTGCCAGAACTCCTTGCGCTGGACTTCCGGCAGCGCAGCTTTGACCTTGTCGCGCATGCGCCCCGCGAGCTCGGCAATGACACCGAGGCCCGGCGACAACAGGGTTTCAATCTGTGCCCGCAGCATACGCGTGAGGACAGGGGCCGAACCGCCGCTGCTGATACCGATGGCCAGCGGACCGCGCTCGATGATGGAGGGAAAGGTGAAGGTGCAGTGCTCCGGGGAGTCCACCACATTGACCGGCAACCGCAACGCCTTGGCATCCGCGGAAACCTGGGCGTTGACCGCACCATCTGCGGTGGCAGCGACCACCATTTCTGCGTTTTTCAGCAGATCGGAATGGTAGCGACCGACGATATACTCACCGCCGCTCGCCATTACCAGCTGGCGCAACTCGTCAGTTATATCCAGAGCCACCACCAGCAGGCGGGCCTCCGCTTTTTTCAGCAAGCGCGCTTTGCGCGTGGCGATGGCACCACCCCCGACAATCAGGCAGGGGCGGTTTTTCAAATCAAAAGCGAGAGGCAGGTAACGCAAGGCTGTCTATTCCATACTGCTTAGCCGATCTTGGTAGCGCCCCGCATATATGGACGCAGTAATTCCGGTACTTCGATACTACCATCGGCCTGTTGGTAGTTTTCCAGCACCGCGATCAGCGTGCGGCCCACTGCCAGCCCGGACCCATTCAGGGTGTGCAGCAGTTCCGGCTTGCCCGTTTCCGGGTTGCGCCAGCGGGCCTTCATACGCCGGGCCTGGAAGTCGCCCATCAGGGAGCAGGAAGAAATTTCCCGGTACTTGTCCTGAGACGGAATCCACACTTCCAGGTCATAGGTTTTGCGTGCGCCAAAACCCATATCGCCACCACACAGCACCACGGTGCGGTATGGCAGGTTCAGTTTCTGCAGAACCATTTCTGCATGACTGGTGAGCTGTTCGAGCGCGTCTTCAGACTGATCCGGGCGGGCGAACCAGACCAGCTCCACTTTTTCAAACTGGTGCTGACGGATCATGCCGCGGGTATCGCGCCCGTGGGAGCCGGCTTCGGAGCGAAAGCAGGTGGTGTGGCTGACGTACTTGTGCGGCAGCGAGTCGGCATCTTCGATGATCTCGTCGCGGTACAGGTTGGTCAGCGGTACTTCTGCCGTGGGGATGAGGTAGAAATTACGCTCGTCCTCCAGCTTGAACAGGTCCTCGGCAAACTTGGGCAGCTGCGAGGTACCGAACAGGGAATCGCTATTTACTATGACCGGCACATTGGCTTCTTGATAGCCGTGCTCTTCTGTATGAAGGTCAAGCATGAACTGTGCCAATGCGCGGTGCAGCCTGGCAACTTGCCCGCTCATTACCGCGAAGCGGGAGCCGGTGAGCTTGGTCGCCACCTCAAAATCGAGACCCTTGAGCTCCGCCCCCAGGTCCACGTGATCGCGCACTGCAAAATCAAAGCTGCGCGGGGTGCCCCAGCTGCGCACTTCGACGTTGTCGTCTTCGTCGGCCCCTTCCGGCACGGACTCATCGGGAATATTCGGGATCGCCAGCAGGATGTCATCGAGCTCCTGCTGCAGTTCTGTCAGCGCCTGCTTGGCTTCGCTCAACTGGCCGCCGAGGGATTCAACTTCCTTCAGCAGCGGTGCAATGTCCTCGCCCGCCGCCTTGGCGCGGCCGATGTTCTTCGACTTGCTGTTGCGTTCGTTCTGCAGGGATTCTGTGCGTACCTGCAGCTCCTTGCGACGCTCTTCGAGCTGTTCCAGTTTTGCCGTGTCCAGCTGCATACCGCGCTTGGTCAGCGCCGCTGCTACCTGGTCGAGTTGTGAACGAATCAGTTTAGGGTCGAGCATGTCTCTTGATTTACCGCGTTACAGATATTTCATTGCCAGTGCGATGGCCCCGGCGGTGGCCGCCAGGCACACAAGGAAGCTGACCACAACATAGGTCAGCGCCGTTAAAGGCTGGCCATTGTGCCACAACAGCACAGTTTCCAGCGAGAAGGTAGAGAAGGTGGTGAGGGCACCGAACAGACCGGTCATGATCATCAGGCGCCACTCCTGCCCCAGCAGGCCGCGCTCCACGATCAGCACATAGGCGATACCGATCAGAAACGAGCCGAGCACATTGACGATCGTGGTACCGAGGGGATATCGCCCTTCGAATACCGGGTAGCTCCAGATACTGATCAGGTGTCTGAGAATGGCGCCAAAGGCGCCGCCGATGGCGATTGCAATCCACTGCATGCGGGGTCCTGGGGTCTTTATTGTCGGTATTGGCCGTGCCGGTGGGATATTGTGCCGGTTTTACGTGGTTTTGGCACCGGGGTAGCGCTGCAGCGGGCTGCTTTCATTGCGTGCGCGCAGGCGCTGCAGCTTCTCCTCGATCTTGAGTTCCAGCCCCCGGTCCACCGGGTAGTAGTAGCGCCGGCCGGCAATAGGCTCCGGGAAGTAGTTCTCCCCCGCGGCAAAGCCATCCGGCTCGTCGTGGGCGTAGCGATACTCGGCGCCGTGGGCCATTTCCTTGGCGAGTTTGGTGGGCGCATTGCGCAGGTGGATCGGCACCTCGTAACTGGGCTCGCGGCGGATATCCGCCAGCACCCGCTTGTAGGCGCTGTACACCGCGTTACTCTTGGCGGCCACCGCGAGATAGGCAATTGCCTGGGCAATCGCCAGTTCCCCTTCCGGGCTGCCGAGGCGCTCCTGCACATCCCAGGCATTGAGGGTAATTTCCAGCGCCCGCGGATCCGCGTTACCGATATCCTCGCTGGCCATGCGCACCGCGCGGCGGGCGATATACAGCGGGTCGCAACCGCCGTCGATCATGCGTGCAAACCAGTAGAGCGCGGCATCAGGATCCGAACCGCGCACGGATTTGTGCAGTGCCGAGATCTGGTCGTAAAAGTAGTCTCCGCCCTTGTCGAAGCGGCGCACGTCCGCACTCAGCACCTCTGCCAGCACCGCCTCGTCGATGACCATGCCGCCCTGCTCTTCCCGCGCCAGGTCACAGGCGATCTCCAGCAGGTTCAGTGCACTGCGGGCATCGCCATCGGCGCTGAGGGTAATCTTGTCGAGGATCTCCGGGGCCATGTGGATGTTGCGCTGGCGCAACTCCTCGTCCTCCTGCAGCGCCCGCTGCAGCAGCCCGGAGAGCTCTTCCTGACCGAGGCTGCGCAGCAGGTATACCCGACAGCGCGACAGCAGCGCGTTGTTGAGCTCGAATGCCGGGTTTTCCGTGGTGGCACCGACGAACGTCACCGTGCCCTCTTCCACGTAGGGCAGGAAGGCGTCCTGCTGGGACTTGTTGAAGCGGTGCACCTCGTCCACAAACAGGATGGTGCCGCGACCGAACTGGGCACTGTGCTGCTCCGCCTCGGCCACCGCCTGGCGGATTTCCTTGACGCCGGCGAGAACCGCAGACAGGGTGGCGAAGCGGGCATCACACTCCTGTGCCAGCAGCCGTGCAAAGGTGGTTTTACCCACCCCCGGTGGCCCCCACAGCACCATGGAGTGCAGCTGGCCCCGCTCCACTGCCTCCCGCAGCGGTTTCCCCGGGCCCAATAAATGCGTCTGGCCCACATAGTGGGCCAGAGTCTGCGGCCGCATGCGCGCGGCCAGGGGCTGGTGCCGGGGTGGCGATTGAAAAAGATCACTCATCGCGAATAACGTCGGTACCTTTGGGTGCCTTGAAATTGAACATGGCGGCGGACAGGCGCGGGTTGGCCTGCAGGCCGCTGAAATTGATATCGGTGGTCTGGCCCATACCGTCGCGTACGGTCATCGCCGACGGCAGTCCGGCATTGTCGAAGCGGATTACCATGGTTTTGAACGGCGCCGACGGACGCTTGGCGGTGAGGTAGTAAGCCCCCTTCTTCTTGTCGACATTGAAGGAACCGCGGATCTCCTCCACCTTGCCGCCGAGCAGGAGCGCCGGGGTATCTTTCATACGCTTGTCCACCGGGCGAATGGTCACCTGCTCCAGGTCCGGGTCATACAGCCACAGCTGCTTGTTGTTGGTCACCAGCAACTGGGAAAACGGCTCGCCGGTTTTCCAGCGCAGCTTGCCCGGCCGCTGTACCGAGAAATTGCCGCTGCTCTTTTGCAGTACCTTGCCCTTCTGGTCCTTAAGGGTCTGGCGGAAATTCCCTGAAATGGAGCTCAGGGGTTGCAGCAAGCCGCTCAGTTCATCACTGGCGTCCGCGTGGCTGACACTGGCGCCAAAACCCAAGCCCAGCGCAACGATCAGTGTGCTCAGAATTCGTTTCATAGTGGCCTTCCATAAAGTGTTCCGGGAGTGTCCCTAAAGACTAGTTGGCGCCAGGTGAACCCGGCCTGAACCGGGCCCGAAATAACCCAATCGTCTATGCGGGCGGTGGCGCCAGTACTTCCCGGTTGCCATTGGCCTGCTGGGCGGAGACCACGCCGGCAGCTTCCATCGCCTCGATCATGCGCGCGGCGCGATTGTAGCCGATGCGCAACTGGCGCTGCACGGATGAAATGGATGCCTTGCGGGATTTGGTCACAAAAGCGACAGCCTCGTCGTAGAGGGCATCGGCTTCCGGATCGTCCTCGCCGCCTTCGGTGGCCATGCCGGGCACCGGAATACTGTTGTTGGTGTCGTCGGTAATGCCTTCGATATAGTCCGGCTCGCCGCGACGGGACCAGTCTGCCACAACCTGGTGCACTTCATGGTCGTCCACAAAGGCCCCGTGCACCCTTATGGGCACCGCTGTACCCGGCGGCAGATATAGCATATCGCCGTGTCCGAGGAGCTGCTCCGCACCCCCCTGGTCCAAAATGGTGCGCGAGTCGACTTTCGACGAGACCTGGAAGGCCATGCGGGTGGGTACGTTGGCCTTGATCAGGCCGGTAATCACGTCCACCGACGGCCGCTGGGTCGCCAGCAACAGGTGGATACCCGCCGCCCGCGCCTTCTGCGCGATACGGGCAATCAGCTGCTCGACCTTCTTGCCGACGATCATCATCATGTCGGCGAACTCGTCGATCACCACCACCACTGCCGGCAGAGGCTTCAGGTGCGGTGCGGTCTGCTCGGCCTCGGGGACGCTGGACATGGGGTCCGGCTGCCACAGGGGGTCTATCAGGGGCTCCCCCGCCGCCTCTGCGTCCTTGATCTTGCGGTTAAAGCCCGCCAGGTTGCGCACACCCATGGCGGCCATCAGTTTATAGCGGCGCTCCATCTCACCGACACACCAGCGCAGGCCGTTGGCCGCGTCATTCATATCGGTGATCACCGGGGTCAGCAGGTGCGGAATCCCCTCGTACACCGATAGTTCGAGCATCTTGGGGTCCACCAGGATCAGGCGCACTTCTTCCGGGGTGGACTTGTACAGCAGGCTCAGCAGCATCACGTTGATACCGACGGACTTACCGGAACCGGTGGTACCCGCCACCAGCAGGTGCGGCATCTTGGCGAGGTCCGCCACCACCGGCTGCCCGGCGATATCGTGCCCCAGCGCCAGACTGAGCGGGGATTTCGCCTTCTCGTAGACTTCGGCCCCCAGTACTTCCGACAGGCGCACCATCTGGCGGTTTTCGTTCGGGATCTCGATACCGACCACCGATTTGCCCGGAATCACTTCCACCACGCGCACGCTGATCACCGCCAGCGAGCGCGCCAGGTCTTTTGCCAGGTTGGTAATACGGCTGACCTTGACCCCCGGTGCCGGCTGGATCTCAAAGCGGGTGACCACTGGGCCCGGCAATACCGACACCACTTCCGCCACCACGCCGAAATCCTTCAGCTTCAATTCCAGCAGGCGCGACAACGCTTCCAGGGATTCCCGTGAGAATCCGGCCTTTTTGTCCGCATCCGCCGGGTCCAGCAGCGACAGCGGCGGCAGTGTGCCGGTCACGGGGCCGGTAAAGAGCTCGCCCTGCTTCTCCTTCACCGCCCGCGGGCTCTGTTTCACCGGCGGTACCGTCGGTTCGATCTTCGGCGGCAGGCGTTTCGCGGTGCGCTGCTTTTCTTCCTCGACCGCGGCCTTGCGCACAACCACGGCCTCGCGTGCGACCCGCTTTTCCTCCCGCTCCTGGCGGGCACGGACCAGGCGGCGGCCAATCCACGCGAATACAAACAAGACGCTGCGGCCGATATCCTCAAACAGTTTCAGCCAGGACATGCCGGTAAATACCGTTACCCCGATGGCAAACAGTGCCAGCAGCAGAATGGTGGCGCCGACATAGCCGAGGCCCTTCTCCATGAATGCGGAAATGGCAGCACCGATAATGCCGCCATTGGAAAACGGCAACGGTTGCTGGGACTGCTCGAAGCACAGGGTGGCGATGGCGGCACCGGCCAGCAGCAACAGGCCGAGGCCGGCTACCCGCAGCGCGAACAGCGGGCCGTGAAAACGCGCATTGCGATCCCGCAGGATGCGCCACGCGCGCCAGCCGATCAGGACGGGAAACAGGTAAGCCATCCAGCCAAGGAGAGAAAGGCACACATCCGCCAGCCAGGCGCCGGTGGGCCCAATGGCATTCGCAATGGCACCGCCGTCGCCGGTGTGCGACCAGCCGGGATCGCCCGCGTCATAGCTGAGCAGGCTAATCCCCACCAGTAGCGCCCCCGCGAGCAGCGCAATCAATGCACCCTCACGCAGAATTCGCGCGATCAGGGAATCGGGAATGGCGTTTGCCGTTTCGGCATCGCTTTCAGCCTTCAATGGCTTACCTCTGGTCTTTTCGTTGGTCTAAACGTCACCGGTGGCATCTTTCGCGCGCGGGAACTATCACGCCTGTGTACTACAGACGCCGACTAAAAGCCACCGCAGGGCCACTCTAGAATCGACTTTAAGTCTCATTAATTGGTTATAAAACAATATGTTACAGGAACCTGTTAATTTCATCTGTGAAGTAACTTTAACTTTATGGAGGCCGACATTGGAGAGCCGAGAACACTGTGCGCCTCGGCTGTACCACAGCCGCCTGTTATTTGATCACACTATAAAGCGCCGCAATGAGATAAATAAGGCCAAACTATTTGGTCACCACCACCGCATCACCTATCATTGCCGGCAATTTTTCGCGGGACCTTGAAGACTGCGGCAGTCGCTACCAGATACCCTGTAAAGAAAGGTCCCGCGCAGGGCGCCTCGATTCTGAAGTGGTTTCCCGGCACGGCCCGACTACCCGGCAGTGGCGCCCCGCGCGTTGAATTCTGAAAACCTGAAGTTTGCGAGTATTCCATGAGCAACCACCACCGACTGATTATCCTCGGATCCGGTCCCGCCGGTTACACCGCCGCTATCTACGCGGCCCGCGCCAACCTCAACCCGGTAGTGATCACCGGCATGCAGCAGGGTGGCCAGCTCACCACCACCACCGAAGTCGAAAACTGGCCAGGCGGCGTCCACGACCTGCAGGGCCCGGACCTGATGGTGCAGATGCAGCAGCACGCGGAGCGCTTCGAGACCCAGATCCTGTTCGACCACATTCACGAAGTGGATCTGAAAAACCGCCCCTTTACCCTCAAGGGCAACGAAACCTACACCTGCGACGCCCTGATTATCGCCACCGGCGCCTCAGCCCAGTACCTGGGCCTGCCCTCCGAGGAAACCTTCCAGGGCCGCGGCGTCAGCGCCTGCGCTACCTGTGACGGATTCTTCTACCGCGACCAGAAGGTGGTCGTGGTGGGTGGCGGCAACACCGCGGTGGAAGAGGCTCTGTACCTGTCCAATATCGCCAGCGAAGTGACCCTGGTGCACCGCCGCGACGAGCTGCGCTCCGAAAAAATCCTGCAGGATCGCCTGCTCGAAAAGGCTGAAAACGGCAATATCAAGCTGTGCTGGAACCACACCCTGGAAGAGGTGCTGGGTGACAACAACGGCGTAACCGGTGTACGCCTGAAGAGCACCAAGGATGGCTCAACCCAGGAGCTGGATACCGCCGGCGTATTTATCGCCATCGGCCACAAGCCCAACACCGATATTTTCGAAGGCCAGCTGGAAATGAACAATGGTTACATCATTGTTGAAAGCGGGCTAAACGGAAACGCCACCCAGACTTCGGTGCCGGGCGTATTCGCCGCCGGTGATGTGTCCGACCACATCTACCGTCAGGCGGTAACCTCTGCCGGCACCGGCTGCATGGCGGCCCTGGACGCCGAGCGCTATCTGGACGCGTAAGCCGAGAGCGACACCAAGGCGGCCCTGTTGGGGCCGCCTTTTTTATTGGGTGGGATTTTCCGGCAGAATCCGTATCGTTATGACAACCCGGTCCGACGAGTACCCACCCACGCGATGAGCACCCAGCAAAACATGACCCTCACCCTGCTAAACGAGGATCTTGTCGACTTCCCTTCCACCGCCGATGCTCTCGGAGACCCCAATGGCCTGCTGGCACTCGGCGGCAGGCTAACGCCGGAATGGCTGCTTGCCGCCTACTCCCGGGGTATCTTTCCCTGGTATTCGGATGATCAGCCCATTCTGTGGTGGAGCCCCTCCCCCCGCTGTGTGGTGTTTCCCGCGCAAATCCGCTTTTCCCGCAGCCTGCGCAAGACCCTGCGGCGCGGCCACTTTCAGGTCACCTTCGACCAGGATTTTGCCGGGGTGATCGACGGCTGCGCAGCGCCTCGCGCCGACGGCGGCGGCACCTGGATCACCGCGGAAATGCGCGCGGCCTACCTGGCCATGCACCGCCTCGGTCACGCCCACTCGGTGGAAGTCTGGGAAGGTGGCGAACTGGTGGGCGGCCTCTACGGTATTGCCATCGGCAGGGTCTTTTTCGGCGAGTCCATGTTTCACCGCGCCACCGATGCATCCAAGGTGGCCTTCGCCAGCCTGGTGCATCAACTCCAGACCTGGGACTGCCAGCTAATGGATTGCCAGGTAAGCAATCCGCACCTGACCAGCCTGGGAGCGGTAGAAGTTTCCCGGGAAGTATTCGAGAGCCTGCTGTCGCGGGAAGTAGAGCGGCAAGCCTTTCCCCGGCCGTGGCCGGTTGCACCACCGCACGCAGCACAGTGACCCACCCGGGCCGGTGTGGCTTGGCGCCAGCCGCAAGACAAATTACCCTGTGGATTGGTTCTCTTACTGGCAAGGCCCTAGAGTGGAGCAAAGCGGCTTGAGCAATTATTCCCAACTGGATTCCGTGCGACTGCTGGCGACCCTGCCACACCCCTGTGGCTACCTGGAAGACCGGGAGGCCACGACCGTGTTTGTGGACCCGCAGGTCCCGGTGGATCAACGACTTTACAGTCGACTGTCCGAGCTCGGGTTCCGCCGCAGCGGGAATTACCTCTACCGCCCCCAGTGCAGCAATTGCCAGGCCTGCATTCCCGCCCGGATCCCGGCAGACCTCTTCATCCCCAATCGCAACCAGCGCCGCTGCTGGAAACGCAATCGGGACCTGGATGTGTTCCACAAGCGGGATATCGACTGCGACGAGCACTACGCACTCTATGCCCGCTACATTGAACAGCGGCACGCGGACGGCGAGATGTATCCCCCCAGCAGGGAGCAGTTTCGCAGCTTTCTCAACAACCCCTGGGGAAGCACCCGTTACCTGGAGTTCCGTGCCCGTGAACGGCTGGTGGCAACCGCGGTGACCGATGTTCTCAGCGGCGGAGTGTCCGCTATCTATACTTTCTATGATCCGGAAGAAGAGCGACGCAGCCTGGGGAGCTATTCCATCCTGTACCAGATTGAATGGGCTCGCCGGCTCGGGCTGCCAAGTGTGTATCTGGGGTACTGGATCGAGTCCTGCCAGAAGATGGCGTACAAGAGCCAGTTCCAGCCGCTGGAAACCCTGCAGAATCACCGCTGGTCCCTGCAATCCGATTGAGCGCCCCCTTTTACTGGTAGCTTTTGCTGTTTTTGTCCACTCTCGCCCCGAGCCTTGATAGCGCTTGGCCTGAAGGCACTTTTCGTGCAAAATGCACGCCCGTCGCACCGCCGGCCCCCAAATGCTCACCCCACAGGGCTCAGTTAGCTGGACAGGCGGAAAAGATAGTAGAAATCAATCAAAGGTTCCTGCCGCATGGCAAAAGACGATTACATTGAAATGGAAGGTGAGGTGATCGACACCCTGCCGAACACCACATTCCGCGTAAAACTGGAAAACGGACATGTGGTAATCGCACACATCTCCGGCAAGATGCGCAAGAACTACATCCGTATCCTCACCGGTGACAAGGTCAAGGTCGAACTGACCCCCTTCGACCTCACCAAGGGCCGCATCACCTACCGCGCCCGCTAAAGTGCACCCACCGGCGTCCGCACGCTCTTGCGGGAATTCCCGACGACGGCAGACGAAAGACGCATGAAAAAAGCCACCCTGAGGTGGCTTTTTTCATTTTCTGTGCGACGGGTAAACACACCCGGACAACCTGGCGTCAGTGCACCGGTAGCGCAGTATTGATCTTGAGCTGATCGTCCTCCACGGTCACTTCTACCTTGCCACCCTCTTCCGACAGTTCGCCGAACAGCACCGCTTCAGCCAGGGGCTTGCGCAGCTTTTCGCGAATCAGGCGCGCCATCGGGCGGGCACCCATCTTCTCGTCGTAGCCATTCACCGCCAGCCACTCGCGCGCCTCATCGTCGACCTCCAGGGTCACGCGGGACTCATCCAGCTGCGCCTGCAGCTCCACGATAAACTTGTCGACCACGGTTTTAACCACCTCGATGTCCAGCGAGCCGAACTGGATAATACTGTCCAGACGGTTGCGGAATTCGGGGGTGAACATTTTCTTGATCTCCTCCATTCCGTCACTGCTGTGATCCTGATTGGCAAAACCGATGGAGCGCCGGCTCATGACTTCCGCACCGGCATTGGTGGTCATGATCAGAATGACATTGCGGAAATCCGCCTTGCGCCCGTTGTTGTCGGTGAGGGTACCGTGGTCCATGACCTGCAGCAGCAGGTTGAACACCTCCGGTTGCGCCT
>NZ_CAJXKH010000059.1 GCF_913055755.1 uncultured Microbulbifer sp. | reverse complement strand
GCAGGCTTGTGAGACACGCCGTGAACCCATCCCTGGGGGCTCTTCGAAAACGTCCCTGTTTTCGAAGGTCTCACAAGCCTGCACCCGGTATCGCCACCTTCGCGGAGAGATTCGAGGTGTTCTATCCGGATCAGAAAATTTTTAAAATTTTTTCGCAATCCGGGGAACCTCTGGCAGATAGGTCCCTCTAACTAAGCAAGATCGTTGAATTGCAACATCATCCCCCGAAAGCTTAGTCAGAAGCCCCTCGCCCCGAGCTACCCCCTTCGGGGCTTTTTTTTGTCCGGTGTATTTGCCCGCACTTCCTGTCCAGTGAAAATTGTCCGCTGCCTGCTATTTGTACAGCGGTTGCCGGTTTTTTGAGCGCCGAACGACTTTTTTAAGTGATCCGACGACAAAAGTCTCATAACCAGAATTTTTTGCCCGCAGAAAAGCGAATGGTGGGATAGAGTTGCGGCATCCGATCGCTGGAAAAATTGTGGGGAACCATCACCGTCCAGCTTAGTCTTTGTACTGAACGCAATACATCGGATGTAGTGGAATTTGGGTGAGAACCCAAAGGCGTGCCCGTCCCCCTGGGCGCGCCTCCCAAGTGCCCATCCCCAAGGGCACTGACCCCTGGCCGGCAGCTGCAATCTGCCGGCTTTTTTTTGCCCGCTTGTTGCGGGTGTGGCTATTCGCGCCGTTTCATAACTTCAGTCTAGCCCAAAACTGGCGGAATCTAGTCGTCCAGCGGCGCCTCTTCTGACTCGCCTTCCCCCTGCTGTGGCAGTGCCAGCCAGGTATTCAGCCGTTTTTCCAGTTTATCCAGTCCCTTGCCCTTGGTCGCGGAGAAGATCTGTACCGTTACGCCGCGGTCCAGTTGCTGTTCCTTCAGGGCCTTTTCCACCGCAAAGCGGGTGTTGTTGGCGGGGCCGTTCTTCAGTTTGTCGGCCTTGGTGAGCAGGATATGTGCAGGCAGGCCGGACTCCACCGCCCAGGTCAGCATGTGCAGGTCAAACTCCTTCAGCGGCTGGCGGATATCCATCAGCAGGATCAGTCCCCTGAGGCAGCGGCGCTGCTCCAGGTAGAACGCCAGGTTGCGCTGCCACTCGTCCTTCATCGAGCGCGCCACCCTGGCGTAGCCGTAACCGGGCAGGTCCACCAGGCGCTGGTTATCGCCCACCCGGAAGAAGTTGATCAACTGGGTGCGGCCTGGTGTCTTGGAGGTGCGCGCCAGCTTGTTGTTGCCGGTCAGGGCATTGATGGCGCTGGATTTGCCCGCGTTGGAGCGTCCGGCAAAGGCCACTTCGGCGCCGGAATCATCCGGACATTCCGTCACCGTCGGCGCGCTGATCAGAAACTCGGCGCGGCGATAGTTGATTCGTTCTACATTGGATTCAGACATAGACCTTCCCGGTACACTCGAATGGCGCGCAAGTATATAATGCCGCGGTTTCAGGCACCTATGGTTTGGCCGAATCCGTTTTGAACAGCGGAATCGAGGCCTGAGAGCCGCAGGTGTCTCGCGCTGTCGCCGGTTGGACTGGTCGGTTGAACCGATCGTTCATGACAGCGCGGATCGGATGCATAACTTCAGCGCGCAACAGGACGACGTATGAACAGCATTATAAAAAAGGCCGCTCTGGCTTTGGGGATGGTAGCAGCAGCGCAGATGGCGCACGCCGCCGGTGACGCCAGCGCAGGACAGGCCAAGGCTGCGGCCTGCGCCGCCTGTCACGGCGCTGACGGCAACAGCCCGGCCCCGACTTTTCCGAAGATTGCCGGCCTGGGTGAGAAGTACCTGCTCAAGCAGATGCACGATATCAAGAGCGGCGCGCGCCAGGTGCCGGAGATGGTTGGCCAGCTCGACAACATGAGCGACCAGGATCTGGCGGACATCGCCGCCTACTTCGCCAGCCAGAATATCCAGCTGTCCGGTTCCGAAGCGTTCTCCGTGATGCTGAACAACGGTGACAATGTGGATGGCCTGGCACTCGGCCGCGAAATCTTCCGCGCCGGCAACAGCGCCAGCAATGTGCCCGCCTGTATGGGCTGTCACTCTCCCACCGGCAAGGGCAACGCGCCCGCGGGCTACCCGCGGCTTTCCGGCCAGTACGCCGAATACGTGGAAAAGCAGCTGAAAGCCTTCCGCGCCGGTACCCGCGCCAACGACGGTGACAATCGCATCATGCGCAGCGTGGCCAAGCCGCTGTCCGATGCCGAGATCAAGGCAGTGGCCAACTACGTGGCCGGCCTGACCGACTGATGCCGTCAGGCAGCAGAAAAACCGCACTAGGTGCCAGGAGGCCGGTCATTGACCGGCCTTTTTGCATCCGCTGGTCGACAGCGGCTTGCACCGGCTAGCGGGAACTTCAATAATTTCTGCGGTCTACAGTAAATCCTGATACCTTTTTCGCCTTCGCCCGGCCAAGATTGCCGGCACCAAGAATAAAAGATTGGAGTACAACACTATGCGAGCCGTCGCCGCACTCTTCACCATGCTGCTGAGCCTGGCAGCCTGCGCCCAGGACACCAATGCCATTGCCGAGGGGCAGCACTACCAGGTACTGCCGCAGGCAGTATCCCAGGACGACGACAGCAAGATCGAAGTCACCGAGCTGTTCTGGTATGGCTGCGGCCACTGCTATCACTTCGAGGCGCCGCTGAAGAAGTGGCAGAAGACCATGCCGCAGGACGTGGCCCTGAAGAAGGTCCCCGCCATCTGGCAGCCGGTGATGGAAGTGCACGCGCGCCTCTACTATGTCGCCGATGCCATGGGCGTACTGGACCAGGTGCACGGCCCGCTGTTCAGCGCCATCGCCCAGCAGCGCAAAATGTTCGCTACCCGCGACGGCCGCGAGTGGAAGCCGGATGAGGCTGCAATTGCCGCGCTGTTCAACGACAACGATGCCGACGGCGCCAAAGCGGTAAAACTGATGAATTCCTTCGCCATAAACAGCAAGGTCAAGCAGGGCATGGCCAAGCAGCGCGCCTACCAGCTGTCCGGCACCCCGGAAATGGTGGTGGCGGGCAAGTACCGCGTGAGCACCTCTTTCCCCGCCTACAAGGGCAAGTCCAATGCCCAGCAGATGATGCTGGATACCGTGGACTTCCTGATCGCCAAAGAGCGCGCGGAAAAGGGCTGATCCCCAGGGGCAGCCGCTGATTGAAAACCCCGCAATTGCGGGGTTTTCTGTATCTGCCCGTCGCAAAGCTGTCCCGGCTTTCCGGCCCCGTGCCGCGGATACCGGACTGCTACGCTAAAAGCAGGCCTGTTAAAACGACTGCCAACCATCCATGGCCAGATATTTCCAACTCACACTCTGCGCGCTGCTGTTCGCCCTCGGCTGTACCGGTGTCCGGGCACAGGACGACCCGCAGGTTGACCCGCAGACGGAACAGCAGAACGCCCCCCGGGAACTGGCTGCCAGGTCCATCAACCTGCTGTCGTTTATCGCCGTCGACTACCCGGAGGCGGTGGCCGACGGTGCGGTGCGGGACCCGCAACTCTACCGCCAGTTGCGCCGCTATGCGGAACGGGTCGGGACGCTGTTGCAGCAGCTGCCGGAGCGCCCCGGGCGCAGCCAGCTGGACGCCAATCTCGCGGAACTGAGCGATGCCATCGAGCAGCTCGCCGACCCGGATCGCGTGCGCCGTCGCGCCAATGGGGCTGCCGACCGCATTGCCGCGCTGTACCAGTTGCCCCGCTCGCCGCTAGAGCTGTTGCCGGAGGGGGATGAAGCGGCCGCGGTGTACCGCGAGCGCTGCAGCCACTGTCACGGTGCCCGGGGGGAACAGGCAAACACCGGCGGCAGTGATCTGGACAGCCGTGAACGCATGGCACGGTTCAGTCTCTACGACCTGTACAACACCATCGACCCCGCCAGGGACGATGCCCACGGGCAGGCCATCGACGGCGATCTCAGCAGTCGCCAGCGCTGGGCCCTGGCGGTGCTGATTGCAGGCTTTTCGGCACCACCACAGGCGCCGCCCCAGGCACTGGCGGAGAAGTACCCGGCACTGGTGGCACTGCCGGGGCTGGCCGTAACCCGGCCTTCGGAATTGCCACAGGAAGCGGCGGCGGCACTCATCTGGTGGCGCGCCCATCCGGAATACACCCGCAGGCTGCAGCACCCGCTGGCGCGGGCTGCGGGGCTGATCCAGCTGGCGCAGACCAGTTACCGCGGTGGCGACAGCGCCACCGCCTACCACCAGCTGATGCTGGCGCTGCGGGAGGGGTTTGCCCCGGCGCGGCTGCCGCTGGAGGAGCGGGACGCGCCGCTGGCGAACCAGCTGGACCAGCAGTGGCGGGAGTTGCGGGAAGCGATACTGGGCGAGGCCCCGTCCAACGAAGTGATCGAAAAATTCCAGCGCCTGCAGGCCGCGGTGCTGCGTGCCCGCGAGGCGCTGCAGCCGACACCGAAGCAGGGGCTCTACGGCTGGTCTGCGCTGTTGTTTGCCGCAGCGCTGCTCCTTGGAGGGCTGCTGTGGTGGGGGCTGCGGCGCCACTCCCGCCGCGACTGAGACGGGCCTCCCGGGCGCAACCCCGGCACCGCAATTACCGCGCAATACTCAAGTTGGCGCCGCACTGGAACCTGTGCCACGGCAGTTGCCCGGACCCGCTACAAACCGGATAACTGGTGTCTCGTGGCGCGAAAACAAAGAATTTTGTCGCATCTGCTGCCACCGTTGAGATTAACGACTAGGCTTTTATTTAGACGGTTCAAATAACCGCCAGTCGTTGAACCCAACAGAGAAGAGTGCCGCATGAAGTATTTGCGTCAGTTGTCCTTCCACCCCGTTCTCCTTTCCCTGCTGCAGGCCTACGCCATCGTGTTTGTGGTGTTCCTGCTGATCCCCGCGTTCGCCTCTGCCCAGGAGCAGACCCCGGACCAGGCCGCCGCCAGACAGTGGGTCGGCAACTGGCTGGTGGTCGGCCAGGGCGACGAACAGTTGGTGTGGCAGCTCAAATCCGATGGCAGCGGTTACGCCCACGGTTTTCGCGCCGACGGCCAGTTGACCCACGGCTTTGCCATTTCCTGGCGCATGGACGGGGATACCGTGCGGATTCGCACTGGCGGCACCCTGCATTGCAACAGCGGCATGGTGTACGCGCAATTTACCGGCTGGAGCCCGGTGACCCTAGACTTCCACGTGATCGACGGACGCCACTGGCGCCAGCAAAATGGCGGTATCCTGGCGTTCCAGCGCCGGCTGGCGGATTGGCAGACCCCCAATCACGGTGCCGAGTGCCCGAACCTGTACGGGGATCGCGACATCCCCGAGCAGACCGCTGCCACCGGTAACTGAATACCGGTGGTGGAGGCAGCGATTGCGCGCCGGCCGCACCGGGAGGGTGTCGCCGGCGGCAGTGTCGACAGCAACCAGTTTCAGGGACGAGGTAGGTGGATCCGGAGCGGGGTTGTGATGCAGCGACGCTTTATCTTCAAGGCTCTATTGATAGTGGCGCTCCCGTGGTTGCCGCTGGCGAGCCCCGGTGTTGCCGCCGCCGACCACCCACAATCCACACCCCCCGACGCCGACAAGGGCACCACCGATCCCGCCCAGTATGACGGCTGGGACGTGCAGTCCCGCCTGGAGGCGGACCAGTGGGTGGGCAGCTGGCTGATCTCGCGGGATGGCGAGGCGCAGCATGTGTGGAGCCTGAATGCGGACGGCACCGGCCGCTCCTACGCGTTCGCCAAACGCGGCGATGACATGCACTTTGCCTACGGCTACGACATTCGCTGGTACTTCGACCCCTATACCCAGATGGCCAACATCAAGACCGAGCGGCGCATCGTCTGCCGCGGCGGTCGCCTGTACCCCTATTTCCTCACACTCAAATCCTACGAGAGCGATTACGCGGTCAAGGGCAAGTACGCCTGGCAGACCACCTGGACCGAGGCCAGCATCGGCCGCAACTATCTGCACAAGTCCCTGGTGGTGTTTGTGGCGCCGCTGTCCGGTTGGCACAACCCGGAAAAAGACGCTCCCTGTCCGGAATTCCCGCAAATGGCGCTGGAAAAGGATATCGACCGCGCCCTCGACACCTGGGAAATAGAAGCCCAGCGCGCCGCCACCGTGGTGGACACCACCCCGGCGGAGGGGGAACCGGAATTCGAAGGGGAAGAGTTTGGCCCCGCCCCCCAATCGCCGCCCCGGCAACCGCGTAACGGAGCGCACAAAACGGGGGATGAAAAACCCCGCAAACACAAATCCCGGTCCCCCAACTGACAGCGAGCACCACCGATGAACGCACAAGTACAGATCGATCGTTTACTGCAGCGTCTATCCCCGATTCTGAACCGGCAGCAACTGGCGCTGTGCCCGCTGGAGGAAGCACAGTTGCAGGATCTGCTGGGTGACTGCCTGTCCGTGTTCCGCGAGCGCGAGGGGCTCTGCGCCCTGTTGCCCGCGGCCGTCGCCAGGGAGCGGGGGTTGCGATCGGATGGCAGTTACCGCCAGATCACCCTGCATTGTTCCCAGCAACTACCGGTTCCCGGACTGGCTGCCGCGGTGGTCAGGGCACTGGCGGAAGCCGGGTTGCACGCGAGCATGGTTTCCGCCCGCTGCCACGAACACATCCTGGTGCGGGAAGAGGACACGGTGTCTGCGATGCAGGTGCTGAACGGAATCAGCAACCGCCTGCAGTACAGTTGAACTGATTCCCTGAATCCCGGGTGTTGCGCACTTTTCCCATGCACATCGCCTATCCCGCGCCGTTGCCCCACGGCCACATTGTGCAGCTGCTGCCAGACTTCTACGTAGTCAAGGGCACCGCGCGCATTGCCCCCGGGATCACGGTCAACCGCAATATGGGCATAGTGCGCACGGGCGACGACCTGCTACTGGTCAACCCGGTGCGCCTGCGCCGGCGCGAGGAGGAGCGGCTGTGCGACCTCGGGCGGGTGCGCCAGGCGGTTCGACTGGGCTACTACCACGGCTGTGACGACCTGTATTACCGCGACCGCTTCAACGCCTTTTTCTGGCGCCAGCCGCACTCGGACCACTACCCACTGCCCCCTGCAGACGAGACCCTCAGCGACGGCGGACCCTGTCCGGTTGGCGGCGGCCGGGTGTTCGAGTTCAGCAACAGCAATGTACCGGAGGCGGCACTGCTGGTGCCGCTGTCCGGCGGACTGCTGCTGACCTGCGATGCGCTGCAGTACTGGGCCGGCTGGGACAGCTGCAGCTGGGCCGGCAAGTGGCTGTTGCGATTCAGCGGCGTGCACCGCGGCATGCAGGTGTCGTCGGCCTGGCGCCGTCGCGCCACCCCGCTACAGGAAGACAGCCAGCGCTGGCTGGCGGCGGACTTCGAGCGCCTGCTACAGCTGCCGTTTATTCATCTGCTGGGTGCCCACGGTGACTTCTGCGCGGACCGCGCACACGAGCTGGTCGAACGCGCGGTTGCCAGCAGCTTTGTGCGCATGCGCGGTGCGACAGCCGGTGCCCGCCGCCGGCGAACGCAGAAACCCCACCCGCAGCGGCCCCCAACCGGTGGCGAGGGTCCCCCCGGTAGCCTCTCGGCGCCGCGGGTTGTCATACGGCCGCAGCCAGGACAGCGGCGCCGGCCTTAAACCACCGTGTACCCGCTGCGGATCGTGATAAGCTGGCGCGATTGTCCAGATAATTCGCCTGTCCCGGGTCACCATGAAAATAACCAGCATCATTGGCGGTGGCGTGCTGAGCGCCGTTTTGGCTGCCTGCAGTAGCAACCTGTTTTTCCCCATTCCCAGCGCCAACAGCGACAACATCCGCGCCCATGTGGAATACCTGGCAAGTGACGCCCTGGCGGGGCGCCAGACCGGCAGCGCCGGTTACCGCGAGGCCGCGGACTATGTGGCCGACCAGTTCAGGCGCCTGGGGCTTGAGTCCATAACCGGCGACGATTATTTCCAGCAGGTGCCATTCCGCCGCGCTACCTGGGGCGAGCACACTGCCACCTTTCAGTTGCACGGGCGGGAGGGCGATATCCGTTTCGACGCGGGCCAAGACTTTTTCGCCGCCCCGCCCATCACCGATGAGGACACCGCGGTCTCCGCCGGGCTGGTTTTTGTCGGCTACGGCATCGAAGCGCCGGAATACGGCGTCGACGATTACGCCGGGCTGGACCTGCAGGGCAAGATTGCCGTGGTCCTGGACGGGCGCCCGCGCCAGTTGCCCACCGAAGTGGGCGCACACTATGCCTCCGGGCGCACCAAGCGCGAAACCGCGGCCCGCCACGGCGCCGTCGGCTATATCGTGCTGAATACCCCGGCGCGGGAGGCGCGCCGCCCGTTTGCGCGCTCCGCCGCCCATATCAACGATCCGCAATTTGACTGGCTGCGCGCCGATGGCGTTCCCGGCAACGCCATCCGCGGCTTCCACCCCGGGGTGGTGCTGGATATGCCCGCCGCCAAGCAGCTGTTTATCGGCGCCCCGCGCAGCCTCGACACCGTGTTCACCGAGATGGAAAACCACCTAGTGCCGAAGGGTTTCCCGCTACCCTACAGCGCCACGCTCTCCAGTGGCGCCGAGCACGAACAAATCGCCAGTGCCAACGTGGTCGGCCTGCTGCCGGGGGCGGACCCCAGACTGCGGGACGAATACGTGGTGTTTTCCGCACACCTGGACCATATCGGCATGGACCGGCCCGCGGGGGGCGACGGCGGCAACCACGACCTGATCAACAACGGTGCCCAGGACAATGCCGCGGGTATCGCGGTGATGCTGGAAGTGGCGCGGCTGTTTGTGGAGTCCGGTCGCGCGCCGCGGCGTTCGATCCTGTTTGTGGCGGTCACCGGCGAAGAGGAGGGCCTGCTGGGTTCCGATTACTTCGCCCAGCACCCGCCGGTACCGCCCAAGTCCCTGGTGGCCAACATCAATCTCGACATGCCGATGCTGCTGTATCCGTTCCGGGATGTGATCGCCTTCGGTGCCGAGCACTCGAGCCTGGGCGAAACCGCAGCGCACGCGGCCGCGCGCGCGGGCCTCAAGCTGAGCCCCGACCCGATGCCGGAGCAGGTCATTTTCGTGCGCAGCGACCATTACAGTTTTGTGCGCCGGGGGGTGCCGTCCATTTACCTGATCAGCGGCCGCGAAGCGATCGACAGCAATATCGACGGCACCGAGGCGCAGGTGAATTTCCTCAAGACGCGCTACCACAGCCCCGGGGATGAGGCGGACTCACAGGTCAATTACGTGGCCGCTCAGCAGTTCGCGGAAGTAAATTACGTGATTGCGCGGGAAGTGACCGACGGCGACAGGGCGCCGCGCTGGAACCGGGGGGATTTCTTCGGCGATCTGTACCGACAGCAATAAACCAACCGCAATAAACCGGGGGCGCCTGTCCGGTCACCGCGGGCCTGGTTCATACCGTGAATGTGAAACTGGTAGTGGTTGGTCAGTTTGTGTACCATTCCCGGCCGCAAAAGTGGGTGCGGTAGGTTTCCCCGCCAAATAAATCAACAAATTCCAACAGGGATGCCGGCAGCCAGGGCTAGCGCCGGCTCCTGTGTCATTGAGGGGGGTGGGGCACGTCTCCATTGATTAGCTGGTGCCAATATTCACGATTTCCGCATGGCGCGCCTGGGCGCCCGGCGTCAGTGATCCTGCCGACTGGCAGCGCTGGCGAGCAGGGGCACTGGGCTTTGCCGACGAGGGGGTGGCCGACGTCAGCTTTTTGCCGGCAATGCAGCGCCGCCGCCTGAGCCCGCTGTCGAAAGCGGCCATGGCCACGGCACACCCTCTACTGGCGGGCCGCGATATGCCGGTGCTGTGCTGTTCGGTGCACGGCGAAGCCCGGCGAACCTACGCGCTGCTGCAGGATGTTGCTGCCGGTGAACCCCTGTCGCCGACCGCGTTCGGTCTGTCGGTGCACAACGCCATCGTCGGCCAGCTGTCTATTTCCCTCGGTATTCACTCGCCGGCAATGGCGCTGGCGGGCGGCGATTTCCCGCTGTTGAGCGGCTTGCTGGAAGCCACCGGCATGCTCGCCGAAGGCGTGCCGGAGCTGTTGCTGCAGTTTTACGAAGAACCGCTGCCCGAACTCTACCTGCACAACACCGAAAGCCCACAGCGGATCTGCGCCACCACCCTGCACCTGCGGGCGATCAATGACGCAACACAATCTGCGGGTTATACGGCGGAACTGAAAAACGGATCACCGGCGGACGCGGATTCCGCCTTTGCCCGGTCCGAATACCAGCTGCCGCTGATTGCCGCGCTGGTCGACGGCAGCGGCTGCCTGCCCCTGGGGCAGGGCTGGCAACTGACTTTGGGACGCGACTGACATGAGCGGGCATCAGCTGCAGGCGCCGCCTGTAAAACGTCAGGATCGATACTGGCTGCGCCTGCTGGCCACCGCCTGCGCCTTCAGCCTGTTCGGGCTGGGGGGGCTGGTACTGCGGTTTGTGCTGTTCCCACCGCTCAAGCTGGTTTACCGCGATCCCCAGGTGCGCCAGCGCAAGGCGCGGGACATGATCCAGAATGCGTTTCGCACCTTTATCGGCTTTATGCACGTTACCGGGATTTACACCTATCGCATCGATGGCGAGGAACAATTGCGCAAGCCGGGGCAGCTGGTGCTGGCCAATCACCCCTCGTTGATCGATGTGGTGTTTCTGATTTCGCGGATTCCCAATGCCAACTGCATCGTCAAGGCGAGCCTGTTCCGCAATCCGTTTATGCGTGGCGCGGTGACCACTGCCGGGTATATTCCCAATGACGACCCGGAGAAAATCATCGCCATGGCGGCGGCGTCTCTGGAGCGGGGCGAAAGTGTGGTGTTGTTCCCCGAGGGCACGCGTACGGTACCCGGCAAGGCACTGCGGCTGCAGCGCGGCGCAGCCTATATGGCACTGCGTGCGAAAGTGGCGCCGACCCTGGTGACCATTCGCTGCAATCCGCCGATGCTGATGAAAAATGTCCCCTGGTACAGCATCCCGGCATCGCGCCCGCATTTCGAATTCAGCGTGGCCGCGGGCAAGCAACTGATTCCGGTGGCGGAATTGCAGGAAACGCCGCTGGCGGCGAGAAAAATTACCAATCAATTAAAAAGCTATTTCACTGAGGAGTGTGCGGCGTGAGCAACCTGGTCGAAGAACTCAAGGTTCTGATTATCGATGTACTGAATCTTGAAGATGTCACCCCGGAAGATATCCAGGCGGAAGAGCCGCTGTTCGGTGAAGGGCTGGGACTGGATTCCATCGATGCACTGGAGCTGGGCCTGGCGCTGCAGAAAAAATACAACATCAGCATTGACGCTGAAAACGAAAACACCAAAACGCATTTTGCCAGCGTGAACAATCTGGCCAAGTTTGTTGCAGAAAGCCAGAACGCATAAGAGACATTGACGATGTTTGAGAACAGAGAAGCAATTTTTTCCAAGCTGCGGGAAATCCTGGTGGAGATGTTCGAAGTGGACGCGGAAGACGTGCGCGAAGATGCGCACCTGTCCGATGACCTGGATATCGACAGCATCGATGCGGTGGACCTGATCGTGCGCCTTAAAGAGCTGACCGGCAAAAAGATTGCGCCGGAAGAGTTCAAGAGCGTGCGCACCGTGGGTGACGTGGTCACCGCTATCGAAAAGGTGGTGGCGGAAGGGTGACCAGACTGGCGCAGGTCATACTGGTGCTGGTGGTTGCCGCCTATCCGTTTGCGGTGTACTTCGGCATTCAGTTTCTGTCCCTCGGCTATCTGCTGGCAATGCTGCTGGCGGTGGCCGGCCTGCGCCTGTTACTGATGCCCGCGCAAAAAAATGCCGCCGGTGGCCGCCTCGGTGCCGGCGCGCTGGCGGCGATCCTGGTAGTGATTGCCGCGGCCAGCTGGCTGCGCGGCGACAGCACCGGACTGTTGTGGTATCCGGTGCTGGTAAACCTGGTGATGCTGGGTATTTTTGCCTTCAGTCTCACCCAGCCCCGGAGCCTGATCGAACGCCTGGCGCGTGTGCGCGAGCCGGATCTGCCCCCCAGTGGGGTCCGCTATACCCGCCGCGTGACCCAGGTGTGGTGCGGTTTCTTCGTGCTCAACGGGGCGGTAGCCGCGGCAACCGCGTTGAACGGTGACCTGGAAGTGTGGACTCTGTACAACGGTATGATCGCTTACCTGTTGATGGGCGCGCTGCTCACCGGCGAATGGCTGGTGCGACGGAAAGTGCGGGCGAACGCATCCGCCGCGGCCGGCAAAGAGGCTGCGTAACTCATGCAGTGGCAACAGGTGTTCGGCTATCGCGATGACGATGCGCTGCTGTGTATCGCAGCCGATGGCAGCCGCATCAATTTCAAGACCTTCAAGCGCGACCTGGCCTGCGCCTGCACACGCCTGCAAGCACTGGACATCCGCGACCCGCGAGCTGTCGCCGCACTTTATTGCAGCGACAGCTACGCATTCTGCGTGTGGTTTTTTGCCGCACTGGCGCGCAATTTCAAACTGGTGATTCCCGCCAACAACAAGCGCAGCACGGTTAACGCACTGGGCGATGTGCAAGTTTGGTTGGGGGAGTGGCCGCAGGCAGCGGCAGGGCAGGCTGTACACCTGCAGTTTCGGCCCGCCGATTCCTCCGCGATCTCTGCAGAACCGCCGGAGCGTTTTACCGGCGAGCTGCAACTGTTTACCTCCGGCAGCAGCGGCGAGCCCCAGCGAATCGATAAAACCCTGGTACAACTGCTTGCGGAACTGGCGGCACAACAGCGGCAGTGGGGTGAACAGATCGGTGATGCCCGCGTCCTGGCCACCGTCAGCCACCAGCATATTTACGGTCTGCTGTTCAAACTGTTGTGGCCGCTGCACAGCGGACGCGCCTTTGTCAGCCGCACCTATGTGGATGTGGCGGCACTATTGCGGGATGCCGAACAGTTCACGCCGGCGATCTGGGTGGCGAGTCCGGCACAATTGAGCCGTCGCAATTTGTCCTGGCCCTGGGCCAGTGGCCAGAGCCTGGCGGCGATTTTTTCCTCCGGCGGTCCGCTTGCCGCGGAAGACGCGGCGGCGATTGCCGAACTCAGCGGACACTGGCCGACGGAAATTTACGGCAGTACCGAAACCGGTGGCATTGCCTGGCGCAGCCAGCGGGATGGCAACGTGCAGTGGACGCCGCTCAGCGGGGTAGCGCTCCGCCTGAGTGATACCAACCTGCTGCAGGTGCGTTCACCGTGGATTGCTGGCGAGTTTGCCAGCCAGGATCGCGCACGGATACAGGGCGAGCGTTTCGAGCTGCAGGGGCGTGCGGATCAGATTGCCAAGATCGAAGAAAAACGTATTTCACTGACCCAGGTAGAACGGCTGCTGCAGGACAACCCCTGTATCCACCAGGCCAGGGTGCTGGTGCTGCCCAAAGGGGCGCGGCGGACGCGGGATCTGTTGGGTGCCGTGGTAGTGCCGACGGACAGCGGCCGCGCGCAGCTGCAAAACCGCGGCAAGTCCGCGCTGGTGCGGGACCTGCGCCAGTGGCTGGCGCCGGACCTGGAGGGGGTGGCACTACCGCGCTCCTGGCGGTTTGTCAGCGCCATGCCGGTCAACCAACAGGGCAAGAGCCCGAGAGAATTGTTGATGCAACAGTTTGATTCCAACCTCGATACCGACGGGCGGGACACCCCGCAGGCAATGCTCCCGCAAGTCACCGCATCCAGGCTGCTGGACGGGGACGACGCCTCGGTGCAGCGCGCCCGGGTTTCCCTGCGGATTCCCGGCGACCTGCCGTGCCTGCCGGGACATTTTGCCGATGCGCCGGTGGTGCCGGGGGTGGTGCAGATCGACTGGGCGGTGCACTTCGCGCGACAGTTGCTGCAGGTGCCCGGTGAATTTTCCGGGATGGAAAACATCAAATTCAAACAGCTGCTGGTGCCGCAGGAACAGGCGGAGCTGGAGCTGGCATTCGATCGCGACAAGCAGCGCCTGAGCTATCGCTTTTTCTGGCAAGCGGACGAATTCAGCAGTGGTCGGGTGAGTTTCCGCCATGACTAACCCCTGTTTCGTTATCCCCGTGTACAACCACGAGGGCGCTATCGGCAGCACGCTGGAATCCCTGCGCGGCTTCGGCCTACCCTGCGTGCTGGTGGACGACGGCAGCGACACGCCCTGTCGCGAGACCCTGCAACAGCTCGCCGGGTCACAAGCGGACTGGCTGCACCTGGTGGTGCGGGAAACCAATGGCGGCAAGGGTGCGGCGGTAAAAAGCGGTTTGCGCGAGGCACTGAAACTCGGCTACAGCCACGGCATCCAGGTGGATGCGGACGGCCAGCACAACCCGGACGACATCCCCCAATTCCTGCAGCAGAGCGCCGCCAATCCGGCTGCGCTGATCTGCGGCTATCCGGTGTACGACGAGTCGGTACCCCTGGGTCGCTTTATCGCCCGCTACCTCACTCATGTATGGGTGTGGATCAATTCCCTTTCGCTGGAAATCCGCGATTCCATGTGTGGCCTGCGCAGCTATCCGCTGCGGCAGACCGTGGCGTTGCTGGATGAGGAGTTCACCGGCGACCGTATGGATTTCGACCCGGAAATACTGGTGCGCTGGCACTGGCGCCGCTACGGCCTGGTGCAGTTGCCGGTCAAGGTGCGCTATCCGGTAGACGGCGTATCCCACTTCCGCGGCTTTGAAGACAATATGCTGATCTCCGCGATGCACACCCGGTTGTTTTTCGGCATGCTGGCACGGTTGCTGCGCATCCATGCCTTCCGCAAAAATACCTCGCAGGTGTCGTCGTGAGCGCACTGCACTGGTCCCGCTACCGCGAGCAGGGTTTTTATCTGGGGATCAAATTCCTGTTCCTGCTGCACCACCGCCTCGGGCCCATCGCGTTCAAGATCGCGGTGTATCCTGTGGTGCTGTGCTACTTTCTGAAAAACGGCGCCGGGCGGCGCTCGATTGTTGAATACCTGCAGCGCTTTTCCGCGCGCTATCCCGAAAGCGGCATCCGCGCAGACTGGTATACCGCGTTTCGCATTTTTCTCAATTTTGCCGACAGTGCGCGGGAAAAACTCGAGGCCTGGTTTGTGGGTATTCCCCGCAGCTGCATGAATTTTCCCAACCAGCAGGATCTGCATCGGCTGGGACAGGAGGGCCGCGGCGGCATCCTGATCGGATCGCATCTCGGCAACCTGGAAGTGTGCCGTGCACTGGGCAGTTTCCACTCCAGCATGAAGGTGAATGTGCTGGTGCACACCAAGCATGCGAAAAAATTCAATCGCATGATGAAAATGCTCAACCCCAGCAGCCAGTTGCGCCTGACCCAAGTCACGGAAATTTCCCCGGCGCTGGCGATGCAGTTGTCGGAATCGGTGGAGCGGGGCGAGTTTGTGGTGATCGTTGGTGACCGCACCCCGGTCAATTCGGTGGGCCGCACCTGCGCGGCAGAATTTCTCGGTCGCGAGGCGGCTTTCCCCCAGGGGCCCTATATTCTCGGCGCGCTGCTGCGCTGCCCGGTATACACCCTGTTCTGCCTGCGCAGCGACAGCGGCTACGACATTTATTTTGAAAAGCTCTGCGACAAAGTGGTTATGCAGCGGGGCAATCGCGAAGGCCATATTCGCGAACTGATCGCGCTCTACGCGGAGCGCCTGGAACACTATTGCAGCAAGGCTCCCCTGCAGTGGTACAACTTTTACCCCTTCTGGAATCAGGCTTTATGAACAGCGCAGTTATGCAGCGTACGCCGGTCCTGTTCGATGGCTCAGCACTCAGCGTCGAGCAGATCACCGCCATCGCCCGTGGCAAAGCGGAAGTAAAACTTTCTACCGACGAACAGTTTATATCGCGTATCGAAAAGGGCGTGCAGTTCCTCGATCAGCTGTGGCAGCAGGAAGGGGTGATTTACGGGGTGACCACCGGCTACGGGGATTCCTGTTCGGTGAATATTCCCGGCGACCTGGTGGAAGAGCTCCCGCGCCACCTGTACACCTTCCACGGTTGCGGGCTCGGTGATGTGTTCACCCTGGAGCAGAGCCGCGCGATTGTCGGCGCGCGCATGGCGAGCCTTGCCCGCGGCAGTTCCGGCGTGCGCTACGTACTGCTGCAACAGCTGGAGCTGCTGTTGCAGAAAGACATAATTCCGGTGATTCCCCAGGAGGGCAGCGTCGGTGCCAGTGGTGACCTGACGCCGCTATCCTACGTGGCCGCGGTGCTCGCCGGCGAGCGCAGGGTCTGGTACCGGGGCGAGCAGCGCCCCACCGCGGAAGTGTTTGCGGAGCTGGACATAGCACCGCTGAAGCTGCGCCCGAAAGAGGGCCTGGCGATCATGAACGGCACCGCCGCCATGACCGGCCTCGCGTGCCTGGCGTTCAGCCGCGCGGAATACCTGTGCCAACTGAGCGCGCGCATTACCGCACTGATGAGCGTCGCCCTGCAGGGCAATGCCTACCATTTCGACAATGCCCTGTTCGCGGTCAAGCCGCACCCGGGACAGAACCAGATCGCGCGCTGGATCCACGACGACCTGAACGTGGGCGATGCGCCGCGCCAGAGCAGCCGCCTGCAGGACCGCTATTCCCTGCGCTGTGCGCCGCACGTGATCGGCGTCGCCCAGGACTCGCTGCCGTGGTTGCGCCAGTTTATCGAGAACGAACTGAACAGCGCCAACGACAACCCCATCATCGATGGCGAACACGAGCAGGTACTGCACGGTGGCCACTTCTACGGCGGTCATATCGCGTTTGCCATGGACAGCCTGAAAAACGCGGTGGCCAACCTCGCCGACCTGCTGGATCGCCAGATCGCCCAGCTCGCGGATATCAAGTTCAACCACGGCTTGCCGGCCAACCTCACCGGCGCCACCGGCGAGCGCCGCCCGCTGAACCACGGTTTCAAGGCGGTGCAGATCGGTGCCAGTGCCTGGACCGCGGAAGCGCTCAAGCAGACCATGCCGGCGAGCGTGTTCTCCCGCTCCACCGAATGCCACAACCAGGACAAGGTGAGCATGGGCACCATTGCCGCGCGGGACTGTATCCGCGTTCTGCAGTTGACCGAACAGGTGGCTGCGGCGGCGCTGATGATGTCCTGGCAGGGGGTGCAGCTGCGCCTGCGCAACGGCGAGGTAGAGCACGTGACCCTGTCCAGTGGTATCCAGACCACTCTGCAACAGGTGGGCGCGTCGTTTGAACTGCTGGAGCAGGACCGCGAACTGGAGCCGGACCTGCGCAACTTTGTTGCGCTGATCCAGCAGCGCCACTGGCGCCTGTACCAGGGCGGGTAATTGCCATGGGTTCCAAACGCAATATTCCCGACCACTGGAGTGCGGAAACAGAACTGCAGGTGCCGTTCCACGATGTGGACATGATGGAAATCGCCTGGCACGGCCACTACGTGAAATACTTCGAGATCGCGCGCTGTGTGCTGTTCGACCAGCTGGATTACAACTATCGCCAGATGCGCGATTCCGGCTATGCCTGGCCGGTGATCGACCTGCACGTGCGCTACGTGAAACCGCTGCGCTTCGGCCAGTGGGTAAAGATCCGCGCGCAGGTGGCGGAATACGAAAACCGTCTCAAGGTGGTGTACCAGGTGTTCGACCGTGACAGCGGTGAGCGCCTGACCAAGGGCCACACCATGCAGGTGGCGGTAGATATGCACAGTGGCGAGATGCAGTTTGCCTCACCACCGGTGCTGTTACAGAAGCTGGGGCTGGCGCAATGAAAATTCTGCTCGCAAGTGCCGCGCTGCTGTCCTGTGTCCTGTTCATGCCTTCCGCAATTGCCGCGGAACAGCAGGCGGCTGCGCCGGCCAGTGAAACGGAAATCCGCCGCGAACAACTGAGTCAGGCGGCGCTGCAGAGCATTTCCGTGCAGCTGCAACAGCCCGCGCAAATGCTCGGTGAATTCCGCCAGAAAAAAATCCTGCCGAACCTGCCGAGGCCGCTGCAGTCCAGCGGTGTGATCGCGCTGTCGCAGCAGCACGGCATCAGTTGGCACACCAAAGCGCCGGTGTCCTCCCACCGCATAATGGGAAAGGGCCAGGGTGACAGTGGCGGCAGCGCCTTCGCCCGTCATATGGGCGAACCGATGATGCATATCCTGCGCGGCGACTTTGCCGCGCTGCAGCAGATGTTCTATGTCGACGCCGGCTACATCGAAACCGCAGACGCCGACCTGGAAAAGAACTCCTGGAAAATTTCCCTGCAGCCGCGCTCTCCGCGCCTGCAGAAATACCTCAAGGTTATCGAACTGTTCGGTACCGATACCGTGCATCGCATCCGCCTGCTGGAAGGCAACCAGGCCGTGACCGAAATCGAGCTGCTGAACATGCAGGATGTCGCCGCGCAGGACCCGCAACTGCTGGCGGAATTCCGCCCCAACTGAGCGCGCTATCGAGATGAAACTGCGAATTGCGCTCTGGTTGCTGCTTTCCGTTACCCTCGGGGTGGCGGCAAAACTGAATTACAGCGACCACTGGCTGCAGACGGATATCGTGGCACTGGCCCAGGACGAGCTGGCGTCGTTGCCGGATGCGGCCGCGGTCAAGCGCGCCAACCGGCAGTTCCAGCAGAGCCTGGTGTGGGTGCTTGTCGGTCCACAAAGTGACACCGACACACTGGCAGTGGTCACCGCACAGCTGGCAGAAAAAATTGCAGCCAGTAATCAGGTGCAAGACGTAACCTACCGCTGGGCAAATGACGCAGAGCGCGCTGCCTTCTGGGAATTTCTCACCCCGCTGCGCGGGCAACTGCTGACCCGCAGTGACCGCGCAAAGCTGCAGCGGGATCCTCAGGCTGCGGTGCAACAGCAGCTGTCGTTTGTCTACAGCCCGCAGAGTGCCGGTGCGCCGCTGGATTTCGCGCGCGATCCGTTTCTCACCCTGCAGAATTTCCTCACTGCCGAGGGTGCCGCAGTTGCCGACAATGTCGCAGCGCTGGTGGACGATATTCCGGTGTACGCGTCGGCGCAGCAGAACTTCACCCTGCTGCGCAGCGTGGCCGCCCCCATGGACATGCGCGGCAGCATTCGCCAGCCGCTGCTCGAATTGCGCCGGTCGTTGCAGCAGTGGGCGGCGCAGCGCGGGCTGACCCTGCTGGTGGCCGGTGCACCGCTGCACTCGGAATACGCCGCCGCCGGTGCACAGCGGGAAATCCGCCTGATCGGTGGTCTGTCGGTACTCGCCATCTGTCTGCTGTCGCTGCTGACGTTCCGCTCGCTGCGACCGCTGCTGGTGTCGCTGTTTGCCATCGGCAGCGGCATCGCTGCCGGTACCGCCGCGGTGATCGCGCTGCTGGGGCAGATGCATATCCTGGCATTTGTGTTCGGCACCACCGTGACCGGGCTGGCGATCGATTACGCCTTCCACTTTGTCTGCAATCGTTTGCGCGGCGGCAATTCCACGGAACAGCAGGCCCTTGACCGCGACATCATGCCCGGCCTGTTGCTCGGCCTGCTGTCCAGTTGCCTGGCTTTTTTTGCCCTGGCTCTGACGCCTTTTCCGCTGCTGCAGCAGATGGGGGTTTTTGTCGGCTTTGGCCTGCTCGGCGCCTGGCTCACGGTGGTGCTGTTGTTCCCGGCGCTGTTGAAGGTGCGCCCGCGGCCGCTGGATTTTTCCCGCTATTTTCCGCCCGCGCCGCGCTGGGTTTATTCCGCGGCCGTGGTGCTGCTCACTGCTGGCGGCCTCGGCGGTATCTGGGTGGCCAAGCCGGCCAGCAACCTCAGTCTGTTTTACACCCCGCCGGAGTTCCTGCGTGCGGATGAGCAGCAGTTGAACCGGCTGTTGCCGGTACGCCCCGCGTCTTCCTATTTCCTGGTGCGGGGCGACAGCATCGAACAGGTACTGCAGCGGGAGTACGCGCTGGGCGATCGCCTGGCGACAGCGGTGGATGCCGGACGCCTGAACGGATTTGATGCGGTGAGCGAGCGCATGCCGCCGCGTCAGGTGCAGTTGCAGGACCGGCAGCTGTTACAGGAATTTTATGGCTCCGACACGGTAGCCGGGTTTTACCGCCAGCTGGGTTACGGTCAGGGCGAAACCATACGGATCACCGGGGACCTGCAGCGACCGCTGGCTAGGATTGAATTCGGTCACTGGCTGGAGCAGCTACCGGCATCCCAGCGCGAACTGTGGTTGGGGTGCGGCCCGGGCGAACAGCAGGGCCAGTGCAGCTCGCTGGTGCGACTGTTCGGCGTACAAAACGCATTTGCCGGTGAGGCCCTGACGGAGGGCCTCGAGGGCGTGAGCTACCGCAACCCGCCCCGGGCGATTGCCGAAGTGCTGGGCAAACAGCGCGACCAGTTGCTGCTGTTGTTGCCGGCGATCCTGTTGATCGCCACCCTGGTGATTGCCTTGCGCACCGGCTGGCGCGCCGCGCTGGGGATCGCCGCGCTGCCGCTGGCATCGGTATCGGCGGCATTTGCGGTGGCCGCCATTACCAGCCCGGGAATCAACCTGTTTCACGTGGCCGCGCTGCTGCTGGTGTTTGGTATCGGCGTGGACTACGCGGTGTTCGGATATTTTTCCCGGCGCAGCGAGGCGAGCTACACGCTGCTGGCCATTGCTCTTGCGGGGGTGACCACACTGCTGAGCTTTGGCCTGCTGGCACTGTCACAGACGCCGGCGATCGCGGATTTCGGATTTACCCTGGCGGTGGGCACGGTCACCACCCTGCTGTTGGCCGGGCTGTATTTTTCAACGAGTATTTTTGGAGGTAACCGGTGAAGGAATGCCATGCGGATGTATTGATCATAGGTGCCGGTCCTTCCGGGGCCATCGCCAGTGCGCTGCTGGTGCAGAAGGGCTGGAAGGTGGCGGTGATCGAGCGGCAGGAATTCCCGCGTTTTTCCATCGGCGAAAGCCTGTTGCCCCAGTGCATGGAATTTATCGAACAGGCGGGCATGCTGGAGGCGGTGCAGCAGGCGGGCTTCCAGTTCAAGAACGGCGCCGCCTTCGAGTGGGATGGTGCGCGCACCGCGTTTGATTTTACCGACAAGTTTTCCCCCGGCCACGGCACCACCTTCCAGGTGCAGCGCGCGCGTTTTGACAAGCTGCTGGCGGACGAGGCGCAAAAGCACGGCGCGGAAATCTATTACCGCCACACCATCGTGTCGGCGGATATCGGCGCGGAAAAATCCCGCCTGATTGCCGAGTGCGATGGCGAGCAGGTGGCCTTTGAGGGGCGCTTTGTGCTGGATGCCAGCGGTTTCGGCCGCGTGCTGCCGCGGCTGCTGGCGCTGGATCGGCCGTCGGATTTTCCGGCGCGGGAATCCGTGTTCACCCACGTGCAGGACAATATTGACGATCCCGCATTCGACCGCGACAAGATCCTGATTACCGTTCACCCCGAGCAGCGGGACATCTGGTACTGGCTGATCCCGTTCGCCGGCGGGCGCGCCTCCCTGGGAGTGGTGGGTGAGCGCCACAAGATTGCCGCCCTGGGCGAGAGCCCGCAGGAAATCCTGCGCGCGGCGGTGGCCGCGGCGCCGCAACTGGCCAACACCCTGGCCCATGCCGAATTCGACACCCCGGTGCAGCGCATCAGCGGCTATTCCAGCGATGTGACATCCCTCACCGGCCCCGGCTTCGCCCTGCTGGGCAACGCCGGCGAATTCCTCGACCCGGTGTTCTCCTCCGGTGTCACCATCGCGATGAAATCCGCAGCGCTCGCCAGCGACTGCCTTGACCGCCAGCTGCGCGGGGAAGTGGTGGACTGGCAAACGGATTTTGCCGCGCCGCTGAAAGCCGGTGTGGATGTATTCAAGGTATACGTCACAGCCTGGTACCAGGGCACTTTCCAGGATGTGATTTTCCACCCCAGGCCGCAGCCGGATATCAAACGCATGATCTGTTCGATTCTCGCGGGCTACGCCTGGGACAAGGACAACCCCTATGTGGCGAGCGCCGAGCGCCGCCTGAAAACCCTCGCGGAGATCTGCGCACCGGCGTAACCGCCAACAACGCGTGAACCAAAGCTTATGCCCGATTACTACCTCAATCACATGCGCCTGGCCTGCGCCCTCGGCAGCGATGAAGACGCCGTTGCCGAGCGCCTGTTTTGCGGCGATGTCTCCGCCATGCAGCGGGGCAGCCGCTGGCTGGGCCCGGACCACAGCCGCTTCGGCGTGATCGCGTCTGAATTGCCGCAGGTGCCCGCGGCGCTGGCGGAGTACGACTGCCGCAACAACCGCCTGGCACAGCTGGTGGCGAGTGGACTGGAAGGGCCGCTGGGCGACCTGAAGGCGCGCTTTGGCAGCGACCGTATCGGCGTGGTGATGGGTACCTCTACCTCCGGCATTGCCAGCGGCGAACAGCGGCTGGGGGAACAGGGGGAGATCGGGTCCGGCAAAAATTATCGCTACCGCTATCAACAACAGATGGCGGCACTGGCAGAATATGTCGCCCGCTATCTGGCGCTGCAGGGGCCGCGGATCACCGTGTCCACCGCCTGTTCCTCCAGCGCCAATGCCTTCGCCAGCGCGCGCCGCCTGCTGGCGGGGAATGTGTGCGACGCCGTGGTGGTGGGAGGGGTGGATACCCTGTGCGGGATGACGGTCACCGGTTTCAACGGCCTCGGCGCCCTCAGCGCGGGCCACACCCGGCCGTTCAGCGCTGCGCGCGACGGCATCAACTTGGGTGAAGCCGGGGCCATGTTTATCATGAGCCGGGAACCGGGCCCGGTGCGCCTGTGCGGGGTTGCGGCCAGTTCCGATGCGCACCACATGTCGGCCCCCGATCCCGAGGGCCGCGGCGCCGAGGCGGCCATGCGCGGCGCACTGGCGGACGCGGGGCTGAATGTAGCCGATATCGGCTACCTGAACCTGCACGGCACCGGCACACCGCAGAACGATGTGATGGAGGCCCTGGCAGTGAGCCGGGTACTGGGGGAACACACCCCCTGTTCCTCCACCAAGCCCATGACCGGCCATACCCTGGGAGCCGCCGGCGCACTGGAAGCGGCCTTCTGCTGGCTGGCCCTGACCCGCGGGCAGTTGCCGCCGCACTGCAATGACGACGACTACGATGCACAGCTGCCACCGCTGCAGCTGGTGCGAGCGGCCATACCCGGTGTCGATACCGGCACGGGAGCCGCACCGCGATATGTGATGAGCAATTCCTTCGCCTTTGGCGGCAGCAACTGCTCACTGATTCTGGGAAGCTGATGCAAAACATTCATTCCTATACCGCCGAGGAGCTGGTGCCCCACAGCGGCGATATGTCCCTGCTGGACGAAGTGCTGGCAGTGGCCGAGGAAACCCTGCGGGCGAGGCTCACCGTGCGCGACGACGGTATTTTCAGCCGCGGCGGCCGCGTGCCCGCCTATGTGGGCATTGAATATATGGCGCAGGCGGTGGCCGCATTTTCCGGTTACCACGCCCGCGAGGCGGGCAAGCCGGTGGAGCTGGGGTTCCTGCTGGGCACCCGCCACTTCACCACCAATGTGGCGGCTTTTGACTGCGGTAGCGAACTGCAGATCGCGGTGGAGCGCCTGCTGCAGGCGGACAACGGCATGGCCACCTTCGAGTGCCGCCTCAACGGAGAGGGCACCGAACAGGTGGCGCGGCTGAACGTGTATCAGCCGGACAACATCGAAGAATATCTGAAGGAAAAACGCTGAATGTCTGAATGGGTACTGGTTACCGGTTCCAGCCGCGGTATCGGGCGCGCAATCGCCCTGCGGCTGGCAAAAGACGGGTTCAATATCGTGCTGCACTGTCGCAGTCGTCGGGAGGAAGCCGAGCAGGTCGCGGCAGAGATCGCCGCGCTGGGGCGTGAGAGCCGCATTCTGCAGTTCGATATCGTTGACCGCGACGCGGCGCGCAGCGCGCTGGAGCAGGACGTCGAGGCCCACGGCGCCTACTACGGTGTGGTCGCCAAC
>NZ_CAJXKH010000058.1 GCF_913055755.1 uncultured Microbulbifer sp. | reverse complement strand
ACCTGGAAACGCTTGATGATGTCCTCGAACAGATGATTCCCGAGGACTGGCTGCGGGCGGAGTTTATGAAGCAGCTGTCGGAGGAGGAGAAGGCGAAGATCGAAAGTATGGGCGGGCTGGAAAAGCTGCTGGAAGAGTTCAAGAAGCGCCTCGAGGAACAGAAGGAACGCCACAGCGGCGGTAACAAGTGGATTGGCACCGGTGGTACCAGCCCGTTTGGCAACAGTGGCTTTCACCCGGGGGGTATTCGCGTCGGGGGGCAGAGTCGCAACAAGTCGGCGTCCAAGGTCTGGGAAAAACGCCAGTTCCGCAACCTCGACGACAGCCTCAGCCTGGGCACCCGCAATATCCAGGTAGCGCTGCGCAAACTGCGTAAATTCGCCCGCAGCGGCGCGGCGGAAGAACTGGATCTCGACAACACCATTTCATCCACCGCACGCAACGCGGGGTTGCTGGATATCAAAATGGTGCCGGAGCGGCACAATGCGGTGAAGGTGCTGATCTTTTTCGATGTCGGCGGTTCCATGGACCCGTATATCAAACAGTGCGAAGAACTGTTCTCCGCCTGCCGCAGCGAGTTCAAGCACCTGGAATATTTCTACTTCCACAACTTCATCTACGAACACGTGTGGAAAGACAACCAGCGCCGCTACAGCGAATCGACCCCACTGCTGGAAGTCCTGCGCACCTACGGCAAGGACTACAAAGTAATCTTCGTCGGCGACGCCTCCATGGCTCCCTACGAAATCACCAGTCGTTTTGGCAGCGTCGAACACATGAACGAAGAACCCGGCGCAGCCTGGATGCGCCGGGTTACCGACACCTACGAAAAACTCATCTGGCTGAACCCCACCGCCGAGGAGTACTGGCAGTACACCGGCAGTATCGGCATGACCCAGCAGCTGGTGGATGGGCAGATGTACCCGATGACGCTGGAAGGGCTGGATAAGGCGATTGCTTATCTGGTGAAGGGACGTTAACTCAAGCCGTTACACTGCCTGATACTTCCTGCGAAGGCGGCGATGCCGGGTGCTGCTTTGTGAGACCTTCAAAAACAGGGATGTTTTTGAAGAGCCCCCATGGATGGGTTCACGGCGTGTCTCACAAAGCAGCACCCGGTAGCGGCGCCGCCACTGTATTAACCTACGGAGCTCTCGAGGCCCGAACGATTCACTCGCTAAACTTCCGCGGCGGTGCACCTTCGTGGTCAGCGGTAATTCCGTACTCTTCGTTGGTGGTGTCTTTCATCACGGTGTGCTCCTGTTCGGCACCGTGCATCCAGTCCACCAGTTTTTCCCGCAGGAAGAACAGGATAATGCCCGCAATAATCGCCGCAGCCGCCACGCCACCAAAGGTCGCCAGCGGACCCGACTCGCCCACAAACTTACCGATCTCCGCCGCACCCTTGTTCGCAATACCGATAAACGCAAACCACAAACCCATCATCAGCGACAGATAGCGCAGCGGAGAAAGCTTCGTCACCATGGACAGGCCGATGGGCGACAGGCACAACTCACCAATGGTGTGGAAAATATACGCCACCACCAGCCACCACGGGCTCGCCTTCACGGTTTCGGAATCGCCAATCTGCATTGCCGCGCCCACCATCGAAACAAAACCCAGGCCAAGGAAAATCAAACCCATACTGAACTTGGCCGGCGACGAAGGCTCCCGCGATCCCAGGCCAATCCAGATACTCGCCACAACCGGCGCCAGGATGATAATAAACAGCGGGTTCACCATCTGCAGCCAGCTGGCCGGAATCTCGAAACCGAAAATATGCAGGTCGGTGTTGTACTTCGCAAACAGGTTCATCGAGCCCGCCGCCTGCTCAAAGCCCGCCCAGAAAATCACCGTAAACACACCCAGAACCAGAATCACCTTGATGCGGTCCCGTTCCTCCGGAGTGAGCGGGCGCTTCTTCTCCGCCTCGCTCAAATGCGGCGTCAGTCCCAGCTTTGCCGAAGGCTGCTTGCCGATTTCCCCCAGGAACTTGTGCGCCTGGGTCAGCTGCAGGATCAGGCCCAGCAGCATGCCGAGGCCGGCGACAAAAAACGCCAGCTGGTAATCCACCTTCTCGCCGATCCAGCCAATCACCAGGTAACCGAGGATCGAACCCATGTTGATCCCCATGTAGAAGATCGTAAACGCCGTATCCCGGCGCTTGTCGCCCTCATCGTAGAGGTCGCCCACCATGGTGGAAATGTTTGGCTTGAAGAAACCGTTGCCGAAGATCATCAGTGCCAGGCCCAGCCACAGCATGTAAATCTCCGTGCCGTCCGGCAGCCACTTGTGCGGGAAGCCGAGCGCGAACTGTCCCAACATCATCAGCACACCGCCGAACATGATGCAGCGGCGCTGTCCCCAGACATTGTCCGCCATCCAGCCGCCGATGATCGGCGTCAGGTACACCAGCATCGCGTACCAGCCCAGGTAGCTCAGGGCCTTGGATTGCAGGTCCTGGTCGGAAAGCTGGTCCCAGCCAAATACCGCCGCGGTGGCCGCAGAGGTGAGGTAGAACACAAAGATACCGCGCATCCCGTAGTAGCTGAGGCGCTCCCACATCTCGGTACCGAACAGCAGGAATAGACCCTTGGGGTGGCCGAGCATCTCGCCGGCACTGGCCGGGGGCTTTGGCTTGAGATCTTGCATGGAGGCTCCTCTTACTAGCGAGCGTCGCCAGACAGCACTGGTCGGGTGGTCTCGGATCGAGAGACTCCGGCAGTACAGCGTGGGAATTTATCGCGCACTGGCCCCGAATCGGGGGTTGCAATACGCGTCATTGACCTGAGTATAGGCCAGCATATCGACAGGCAAGTCTAGGGCCGGACTTCGCACTCCCCCAGCGGGTATAATCGCCCGTTTGCCGTTTATTGATGAACCAGTAGTCATTCATGAGTCAAGAATCCCCCGACAACATCCTGCACCAGAGCGCACAGCTGATCCCCCAGTGTATGGGCCGGGACCGCCAGCGCCTGCGCAAGACCCTCAACAACGCCCGCCGGCGGGTGCGGGAGGGTAAGCCAGCGGACCGGATGCTGGGGCAGCTGCAGCAACAGGTTGCCGCGTCCGTGGCGCTGGCCGAGGCGCGCAAGGTCAAGTTGCCGGAAGTGCAGTGGCCGGAGGGGCTGCCGGTGGTGGCGCGGCGGGAGGAGATCGCCGAACTGATTGCCGCCAACCAGGTGGTGGTGGTGGCCGGGGAAACCGGGTCCGGCAAGACCACCCAGCTGCCCAAGATCTGTCTGCAGCTGGGGCGCGGGGTGTTCGGCCAGATCGGCCACACCCAGCCCAGAAGGATTGCCGCGCGCACCGTGGCCAACCGCATTGCCGAGGAACTGGGGCAGCGGCTGGGTGACTCTGTGGGTTACCAGGTGCGCTTTACCGACCAGAGTACCGAGCACACCCACATCAAACTGATGACCGACGGTATCCTGCTGGCGGAAATCCAGCGCGACCCGCTGCTGAATCACTACGACACCCTGATCATCGACGAGGCCCACGAGCGCAGCCTCAATATCGACTTCCTGCTGGGCTACCTGAAAACCCTGCTGCCGAAACGCCCGGACCTGAAGGTGATCATCACCTCCGCCACCATCGACCTGGAAAAATTCTCCAAGCACTTTGACGACGCGCCGATCATCGAAGTGTCCGGCCGCACCTACCCGGTGGATATCCACTACCGCCCACCGGCGGACAGCGATGCCGACCTGAACGAGCAGGTGATTAGCGCGGTGGAGGAGTTGCTGCAGGAGGAAAAATCCTCCCCCCGTCGCGGCGGCGATATTCTGGTATTTATGAGCGGCGAGCGGGAAATTCGCGAGTGCGCCAAGGCGCTGCGCCACGCGCAGTTGCCCCATCTCGAGGTGCTGCCGCTGTATGCACGCCTGAGCCTGGCGGAACAGAGCCGTGTATTTGCCTCACACAAGGGGCGGCGGATTGTGCTCGCCACCAACGTGGCGGAAACCTCCATTACCGTGCCCGGCATCCGCTACGTGATCGACCCGGGTACCGCGCGTATCAGCCGCTACAGCTATCGCAGCAAAATCCAGCGTCTGCCGGTAGAGGCGGTTTCCCAGGCCAGTGCCAACCAGCGCGCGGGCCGCTGTGGCCGGGTCAGCGCCGGTGTGTGTATCCGACTGTATGAAGAGAGTGATTTCCTGCAGCGCCCGGAATTTACCGATGCGGAAATCCTGCGCACCAACCTCGCTGCGGTCATTCTGCAGATGCTGCAACTGCGCATCGGCGATATCCGCGATTTCCCGTTTGTGGATCCGCCGGATCAGCGCCTGATCAACGACGGTTACAGCCTGTTGCAGGAACTGAAAGCGGTCGACGGCAAGGGCCATGTGACGAAGCTCGGGCGCGCGCTGTCGCGCCTGCCGCTGGACCCGCGCCTGGGGCGCATGTTGATGGAATCCGGCAGCACCGACAGCCTGCGCGAACTGCTGATAATCGTCAGCGCGCTGGCGGTGCAGGACCCGCGCGAGCGCCCGGCGGAAAAACGCCAGGCCGCGGACGAAAAACACAAACAGTGGCAGCACGAACAGTCGGACTTTCTCACCCTGGTCAACCTGTGGGACGGCTATGAAGCCCAGCGGCAGGAACTGAGCCAGAACCAGCTGCGCAAGTGGTGCCAGAAAAATTTCCTGTCCTGGCTGCGCCTGCGGGAGTGGCGGGACATCCACCACCAGCTGCGCCTGGCGATCCGCGACCTGGACCTGAATACGAACCGCGAGCCGGCGGATTACGCCAGTGTGCACAAGGCCATTCTGCCGGGGCTGCTGGGCAATATCGGGGTGCGCGACGAGAACAAGGAATTCCTCGGCTGCCGCAACCGCCGCTTCCATATTTTTCCCGGCTCCGGCCAGTTCAAGAAACCGCCGCGCTGGGTGGTGGCGGCGCAACTGCTGGAAACCAGCCGCCTGTTCGCGCACACCGTGGCAAAAATCGAACCGGACTGGGTGCTGGGCTGTTCCGACCACCTGGTGAAACGCAACTATTTCGAGCCGCACTACAACCCGCGCTCCGGTGCGGTGATGGCGTTCGAAAAGGTCACCCTATACGGCCTGGTGCTGGTGGAAAAGCAGCGCATCCATTTCAGCAAACTGGATCCGACAACCGCGCGCGAGGTATTTATCCGCGAGGCGCTGGTAGAGCGTCGCTACCGCGGCAAGGGCAAGTTCTTCAAGCACTACGGTGAACTGTTGGAGGAACTGGAAGACCTGGAAGCGAAGTCCCGCCGCCGGGATATCGTGGTGGACGATGAGGTGGTGTACCGCTTCTTCGACGAGCGCGTGCCCGCGGACGTGGTCAACCTGGCCGGCTTCGAAAAATGGCGCAAGCAGGCGGAACAGAAAGACCCGCAACTGCTGTTCCTGCCCCGTGAGCTGATGATGCAGCAGGACGCCGGGCATGTGGGGGAAGCCCAGTTTCCGGACACGCTCAGCAGTGGCGGTATCGAATACCCCCTCAGCTATCACTTCGAGCCGGGGAGTGCCGAAGATGGTGTGAGTATCCAGGTGCCGGTGGGCGCACTGCACCAGGTGCCGGCTGCGCGGCTGCAGTGGATAGTGCCGGGGATACTGCGGGACAAATGTATTGCGCTGGTGAAGGGCCTGCCAAAGCAGTACCGCAAGCATTTTGTGCCGGTGCCCGCTGCCGTGGACAAGGCGCTGCCGCGTATGCAGGCGGGCAATACGCCCCTGTGGCAGTCCCTGGCCCACGAACTGAAACGCCAGACCGCAGAGACCCTGCCGGAAGAGGCCTGGCAGGCGGCAGAGCTGGGACTGGAAGATTTCTACCGCTTCAATATCCAGGTGCTGGACGAAAACGGCAAACTGCTGGACCAGGGGCGGGACCTGGCAAGCCTGCAGGCGCGCTACCGCGACCGGGTGCAGCAGGAGCTGGCCAGCGCCGGAGACGACTTCGAGCGCGAGGGCATTACCCGCTGGGATTTCGGCGACCTGCCGGAGACTCACCAGATCGACCAGGGCGGACTCAAGGTGCGTGCCTATCCCGCGCTGATTGCCGGCAAGGACAGTGTCGACCTGAAACTGCTGGACAACCCGGAGGAGGCGCAGCGCCTCACCCGCGCCGGCATCTGCCGCCTGGCCATCCTGCAGCTGCCGGAGCCGGTGAAATACCTGCGCAAGGAGTTGCTGAAAGGCAAGGAACTGGGGCTCAGCGCCGCAGACCTGGGGCGCCGCGAGGAGGTGGCCGACGATATCCTGATGGCGGCGGTGCGCGAGTGTTTCTGGGGCGATGAAAACTGGCCCCGGAGCGAAGCGGACTTTGCCGCGGCGCTCTCCAAGCGAGAAGAGCTGGTGCGCACCGCGCAGGAAATTGCCGAGCTGCTGGTAAAGGCACTGGCCCAGCTGGTGCCGCTGCGCAAACAGATCAAACAGCAGAAAAACCTGGCGGTGGCCCTGGCAGTAGCCGATATCAACCGCCAGCTGAGCGGGTTGTTCTTCCGCGGGTTCCTGTTTCTCACGCCGCTGGAATGGCTGCGGCAGTACGGGCGCTATCTGAAAGGGATCGAGCTGCGGCTGGAAAAGGCCGCGCTGGATCCCAATCGCGACCGCCGCCAGATGGCGGAACTGCAGGAGGCAGAGGAGCCTTACCAGGCCGAGTTGTGCAAACACGACCCGCTGTTTATGGCCGGAGACCGCGATCTGGTGCAGTACCGCTGGATGCTGGAGGAATTTCGCGTATCGCTGTTTGCGCAGAGCCTGAAAACCCTGATGCCGGTATCCATCAAGCGCCTGCGCAAGCAGTGGGCCGAGCGGAGCGCGGCGTAATCGTCATACAAAAAGGCCGGGGCTGCATGAAGTGTTTGACAGCGGTAACAGGCGAATGGGGACTCCGCTGAAAAAGCTGCGCGCAACAACGTGTAAGAAATCGGCAGCGGCGACGACAGATAGACGACCCGGTTCACAGTTCCGGCAACTTTGCAGAACCCGGAATGGAAACCGCCGGTCAAAAATAACCACCAACTCGTAGTTGGCTGGCTATACTGGCGAAACGGCGGTTTTGGCGCCGTTCAGGTGTACCGACCAAAACTTCAATCTGGAGAAATGTTATGAACAAGAAAAACCTGCCTCTGGCCGCGGCGGTCAGCGCTGCGGTACTCGCTTCCGCCACTATCAGTGTTTCCGCCAATGCCAATCCCTTCGCGGCCGATGCCCTGGCTTCCGGCTACAACATGGCCATGGCTGCCCAGGACAAGGACCAGGAAGGCAAGTGCGGCGAAGAGAAGAAGAAAGAAGGTAAATGCGGCGAAGGCAAGTGCGGCGACGACAAGAAAAAGGAAGGCAAGTGCGGCGAAGGTAAGTGCGGCGAGGGCAAAAAGAAAGAAGGCTCTTGTGGTGAAGGCAAGAAGAAAGAAGGCAGCTGCGGCGCATAAGCCGCTGAACAGCCACTTCTCGCCATGGCAGCCCCCCCGGGGGCTGTCACACCCGTGACCACAAGCGCTGAGCACCATGCCTGAACACTCGCAGACAATTCCCGTACGGGGCGCCGGTCTGGGCCTGCGTCGTTCCATGATCGGTGAAACCCTGTTGCCGCAACAGGTGGACTTCCTCGAAGTGGCACCGGAAAACTGGATCGGTGTCGGCGGGCGCCTGGGGCGCTGGTTGCGGGAGCATACCGAACGCTTTCCTTTCGTCACCCACGGGTTGTCCCTTTCCATCGGTTCGCCGGCACCACTGGATGAAGCGCTGGTGAAATCCATCAAACGGTTTATCGGCGAACACAATATCCGCTGTTACAGCGAGCACCTCAGTTACTGCTCCGATCACGGCCACCTCTACGACCTGTTACCGATTCCGTTCACCGAAGAGGCGGTGCACTACGTGGCCGGGCGGATTCGCCGGGTGCAGGATATTCTCGAACAGCGCATCGCGATGGAAAACGTGTCCTATTACGCAGCGCCGGGACAGGAGCTGAGCGAGCTGGAATTTATCAATGCGGTGCTCGGTGAGGCGGATTGCGACCTGTTGCTGGATGTGAACAACATTTACGTCAACGCCATCAATCACCGCTACAACGCCGAGGCCTTCCTGTTCGGTCTGCCCGGCGAACGTATCCGCTACATTCATGTGGCGGGGCATTTCGACGAGGCGGACGACCTCAAGGTGGACACCCACGGCGCGCCGGTGATCGACCCGGTGTGGCAGTTACTGGAAAAGGCATACGGGGCCTTCGGTCCGCTTCCCACTCTGCTGGAGCGGGATTTCAATATCCCACCGCTGCCGGAGCTGCTGGAAGAGGTGCAGCGTATTCGCGACCATCAGGCAGCGGCGGAAATCGATACCGCAGCCAACACGGAAGCCGGCACAGAAACCGGGAGCGAGACAGCGGAGGGACTGGCCCATGTGCGTTGAGCAGCCTCCCGCACCGGATACTGCAGAGGGCGAATTCCAGGAGCTCCAGCAGGGCTCTTTCCAGAAGCTTCAGCAGGGCTTTGCCGCCCACCTGCGCGCCCCCCAGGAAGTTGCCGCGCCAGCGGAGATCGAATCCCGGCGCATGGGGATCTACCGCGACCTGATTTACAACAATATCGAGTCTTTTATTGCCGGCGGCTTCCCGGTGCTGCGCAGCCTCTACGGGGATGAACCCTGGCATCGCCTGGTGCGCGATTTCGTGCAGCGCCACCGCTGCAAAAGTCCCTACTTTCTCGAGATCAGCCAGGAATTTCTGCACTACCTGGAGCACGAGAGGGCGGACAGCCCGGACAGCGCCAACGACCCGGCGTTTCTCCGGGAACTGGCACACTACGAATGGGTGGAGCTGGCACTGGATGTCAGTGAGGAGACATTCCCGCCGGGGCTGGTTGTCGAAGGCGACCGGGAAACGGTACTGGAACTGTCGCCGGTGCTGTCGCCGCTGGCGTGGAGCCTGAGCTACCAGTTCCCCGTGCACCGGATTGGGCCGACCTTCCAGCCCGTCGATCCACCGCAAATGCCCACATTTTTGGTTGCATATCGCAACCGCGCTGATACAGTGGCGTTCCTTGAAGCCAATGCCGTCACCGCCCGGCTGTTACAACTGGCGGAACAGGCGCCCGCTGCACAATCCAGCGGTCGCCAGCTGTTGCAGCAGCTCGCACGGGAGCTCCAGCACCCGGATCCCGTACAACTGGAGCAGTTTGGTGCGGAATTGCTGTTGAAACTGCTGAACCTGGATATCCTGGCGGGCCTGCGCCGCCCCTGAGGCCGCGGGCCAACTGCTATTCTGGCAATGATCCGGCAACGTCTGCCGCTGGTTATTACTGCACTAAAAACTCTGCGCCGGCTCAATCCATTACGGGTGATTACACGCCGCTGGCCAACGCCCTGAGCGCAGCGTTAAAATCACGAAAACGGTCACAAAGCTCTGTTTTGAATATTCGATCCAATTTTGCGAGGAGCAGGGAATTGCTTGTACGCACACACACGTTCGCCTGGGTTCTGTCTGCACTGATCGCGGCACCCCTGGCGATGGCGCAAGATGCGCCCGATCCATTCGATTCCGACCCCTTCGGCGAATCCCCGGCTGAACCGACTGCAGCTCCGGGAGAGGCGCCTGCGGACAGCGGCAGCGATGCCGAAACCACCGGCGCCCCTGGTGCAAGCGAAGATGCCGCCGACGCAGAGGGCGGTGAAGGCGCGGCGGCCGAGGACGGCGCGGCTGTCGATGACTTCGGCTCGGAACTCGAAGACGAGTACGGTTTTGACCCCGCGGGGGAGTTCGCCTCAACCGAGGAGCCGGAAGAGCGGGATCCCTGGGAGGGTTTCAACCGCGCCATGTTCCGCTTCAACGATACTGCAGACCGCTGGATCCTGAAGCCGGTGGCGGTCAGTTATCGCCAGGTTACCCCCATCTTCATGCAGACCGGCTTCAGCAACTTCTTTTCCAACCTGCACGAGATCAACAATATCCTGAACAGCGCGCTGCAGTGGAAGTGGGGCCAGGCGGGCAACGATTCCGGCCGCTTCCTCGTCAACAGCACCGTTGGGCTGGGGGGGCTGTTTGATGTGGCGCGCCATATGGGGCTCGATCCCAGCGACGGCGAAGACTTCGGCCAGACCCTGGCAGTGTGGGGCGTGCCCTCCGGGCCCTACATGGTGTTGCCGCTGATGGGGCCGTCCTCCGTGCGCGACGCCCCGGCCAGTGTGGTGGAGTGGTACACCAACCCGATTACCTACGTAAACGACGGCGATGTAGAGGCCGCGCTCAAGTTTCTCGATGTGGTTCAGACCCGCGCTTCGCTCTTGCAGGCGGAAGCCCTGCTGAAGGGGGATCGCTACGTACTGATGCGGGATGCCTACCTGCAGCGTCGGGAATACCTGATCAACGATGGCGCTACCGAGGATGATTTCGGCGGTGACATGGATGAATACGATTTTTGACGCCCCCAGCTTTCCATGAATGAAGCCACTGCACCTGCCGAGCGCCACGCCATTGTGCTGATCGAACCCGATCAGCCGGCGCGGGATCTGGTGCAGTCGACGGTTGCCCGCCTTGGCTATACGGTCACCCTGCTTGAAAGTGGGGTTGAGGCCATTGCCCAGGTGGCGCCGGATAAACATGAGTTGGTGATCACTGACCTGCACCTGCCGGATATCGGCGGTCTCGAGGTGCTGCGCAAGGTCAAACAACGGTCGCCGGAGACCGCGGTGGTGGTGCTCGCTTCCAACAGTGAAGTGACCGACGTGGTGCAGGCGCTGCGTCTCGGTGCCAGCGACTACCTGCTAAAGCCCCTCACCGACCGCCGCGTCATCGAGCACGCCATATCCCGGATTACCGAAGCCCGCGATCTCGCCGACCAGAACCGCGAATACCGCGAGCAACTGGAAGAGCGCAACCGCGAGCTGCACGACCATATCGAGCTGCTGCAGCGGGACCACGAGGCCGGGCGCCAGTTGCAGCAGCACCTGTTGCCGCGAACCCCCTACAAATATCCCGCCGGTATCGAAGCCGCCTACCGCCTGCTGCCGTCCCTGTACCTGAGTGGCGATTTCATCGACTACGGCCTGTTTGGCGAGCGCTTTGTGGCGTTTTACCTGGTGGATGTGTCCGGCCACGGGGTGTCATCGGCACTGGTGACCGCGCTGATCAAGCACAGCATCATGCACCTGCTGCGGGAGCGCCCGTTGTTCAGCCAGCTCAACAGCATCGATAGCGACCTGATCGAAATCCTCACCCTGATCAACAACGAATTGCTCGGCACCCATCTCGACAAGCACGCCAGTATGTTTGTGGGGGTGGTCGACAGCCGCGCGCGCCAGCTGCACTACGCGGTGGCGGGGCAGGTGCCCATGCCGGCGCTGGTCACCGGCGACGAAGCCCACTGGTTGCAGGGCAAGGGGCGCCCGCTGGGGCTGTTCGAGAAAGGTGGCTGGGAGGTCCAGCACTGCAGCCTGCCTACCAGCTGGCGACTGGTGGCCTGCTCCGACGGCGTGCTGGAACTGCTCCACGGCGATCTGCTGGAAAAAGAGGCCGAACTGCTGGAGATGATCAAGCGCAGCCGCGGTGACCTGGACGGCCTGTGCTCCGCGCTTGCTGTGGATACCGCCGAATCCTTCCCCGACGACATCACCATCCTCACCCTGCAGCAGGGCTAAGTGGCCATCGGGCCCGAATCTTGCTTTCAATTTTGTTGCAAAATCTCATAGCCGAGGCTTTCGGCGCTATTCATTTCCCGTTCATGGAAACTGCGGGAGACTGGATGCGTGGATGATCAATATGCGACTTATTGGTCAGAGTGGCAGGGTGTCCCGGCGGGCACTTGTCAGCCGCAGTGGGCAGGAGTAAGCTCCGCCCACTTTAGGGGTTGTCCGGAAAACCGTGGTTGTCACGGGCGCCCCCTGCCGTTGAGCTACTCTTGCACAAGGACTTGTGCGCGACCAAAAGTCGCAATTTTACAATCACATATCAGGCTTGGGCGAAGAACGCTGAGCCGGGTGTGGCTGAGGTTACTATGCAGTCCGGGCAGATAATGGTTGGTGACCACCAGGGCATTTATGTCGTGAAACTGGTGGGAGATGTGCGCCTCAATCTTTGTACGACTTTCGATAGTTTTATCGACAAGATGTTCGCGCACGGCGACTTTCGCGGTGTGGTGTTCGATATGCACCAGACCGAAGGGGTCGACAGTACCACGCTGGGTTTGATGGCCAAGATTGCCTTTCGCGCCGAAGAGCGCGGTAAAGGCAAACCCCTGGTGTTGTGTGACAACAAGGGCCTGCTGCACCTGATGGATTCCATGGGGTTTGAGGAACTGATGGACTTCAACGGCCACGCCGATAACGACGCCTACGCCGCAGAGCCGGTTCCCCTCAAATGCAACGATCCCGATGAGCGTTCAGCGCGGGAAATGGTGCTGGAAGCACACCGGGTGTTGATGAGCATGAACGAGCAGAATGCGGAAACCTTCCGCGACCTGGTGCATGCTCTGGAGGCGGAAAAGCGCAGCGAAGAACAGCAGCGCAGCGAAGAACCGCTGGCCGCTCCCAAGTCAGCCGCATCCCACCACTGACTTTCTTTTTTAGGCTTTTTTCTTTCAAGCCTTGTTCCGTGTGCGCCTTGCAAGTTGCGCATCGCAATTTTTACCGGTATTTCACCCGTTTCCCCGGGCCTCGGCTCGGGCGCGGGTAAACAGTCCGTGGGACAGGTAAATCAATTCCGATACCCGGCGGATCAGGTGCTCCTCGAAAGCGTCAATCTCGCCGTCCGCAAACGCCACCTGCCACATCTGTTTTACCAGCTGGTATTTGTCCTGTTCGCTGAAACTGTCGTTCACCGCCTGGGTAAATTCGTACAGGGACGTGGCTTCGTTGCGCTGCTTCAGGGCGCGTTCGATCATCGCCTGCGCGGTATCCGCATCCAGCGAGTAGTGCTCCTGCAGCAGCCGCACCAGCGCGCTGTGTTCACGCTCGTCCACCCGGTGATCTGCGGTCGCAATTTCGGCCAATAGCGCGGCACTGATCATGCGCACGTCGGTTTCCGTGCGCACCTCCAGGTCCTCCCCGCGTCCGATCTGATCAAACAGTTTGCGAATCTGCTGCAGCATGCCAGGTCCCTATATTTCTACTATTTCCGCTATTTCTGCGCGGTTTGTTCCAGCAGCGCCTCCAGTTTCAACTGGTCGGCGACGAAGTTGCGGATACCTTCCGCCAGTTTTTCCGTTGCCATGGCGTCGTCATTCAGCTGGTAGCGGAATTCCGCTTCGCTCATGGCGGTTTCCGGCACTTCCTGCGGGGCGAAGTCGCCACTGAGCCCGGCGGCCAGCTGCCCTTTATCCTCGTGCAGTTCCTGCAACAGTTGCGGGCTGATGGTGAGTTTGTCACAGCCTGCCAGCGCTTCGATTTCGCCGGTGTTGCGGAAGCTCGCCCCCATCACGATGGTCTTGTAACCGCGGGATTTATAGTACTCGTAGATGCCGGTCACTGACTGCACACCCGGATCGTCCTCCGCAGTGTAGTCGTCGCGGCCGGTACTGGCCTTGTACCAGTCCAGGATCCGCCCCACAAACGGCGAGATCAGGGTAACCCCGGCCTCGGCACAGGCCACCGCCTGGCTCTGGCTGAACAGCAGGGTCAGGTTACAACCGATGCCTTCCTGCTCGAGAATGGACGCGGCCTGGATGCCTTCCCAGGTGGAGGCCAGCTTGATCAGTACCCGTTCGCGGGCGATATCTTCCTGCTCGTAGAGGGCAATCAGGCGGCGGGCATAATCGATGCTGGCGCGGGTATCGAACGACAGGCGCGCATCCACTTCAGTGGATACCACCCCCGGCACGATATTGAGGATTTCCTTACCGATGGTTACCGCGAGCTTCATCGCCGCCTGCTGGATCACGTCGCCGCCGCTTTTCTCCGCCCAGGCGAGGGCGCTTTTCAGGTGTGCCTCATACTGGGGCAGCTGTGCTGCTTTGTAGAGCAGGGAGGGGTTGGTGGTGGCATCTTCGGGCTGGTAGCGGCGAATGGCTTCGATATCCCCGGTATCCGCGACCACCAGGCTGCGCTGCTTCAGTTGTTCCAGCTTGTTCATCAACTTTTCACTCCCTTGTATTCCCTGTTACGGCTTATTTTCTGAAAAAATTCGTGAGTCCTGGGTCAGCTCGCTTCGGTGACCAGGGCCAGCGCATGCTCCAGCACTTCCGGTCCGGCGCCCGCTTTGTGGGCATTCTCGCTCAGGTGCCGGCGGAATCGCCGCGCACCGGGTACTCCCTGGAACAGCCCCATCATATGCCGGGTGACGTGATTCAGTCGCTGCCCGGCAGCCAGCTGTTGTTCGATATACGGCAACATGGCCGCAACCACCTCGGCCGGGGTCGGGCCCGGCTCGCCGCCAAACAGCGCGCTGTCCACTTCCGCCAGCAGCGCCGGTGTCTGGTAGGCCGCACGCCCGAGCATAACACCATCCAACTGCTGTAAATGTGTCTGGCACTCTTCAATGGAGTTGATGCCGCCGTTGAGCACGATTTCCAGTTGCGGGTAATCCCGTTTCAGCTGGTACACCATATCGTATTTCAGCGGTGGCACTTCGCGGTTTTCTTTCGGGCTCAGGCCATTCAGCCACGCCTTGCGCGCGTGCACGATAAAGGTGGTGACACCCGCCTTGGCCTGCGCCTCCACGAAGCGCGTCAGGCCGGCGTAATCCTCCATATCGTCGATGCCGATGCGGTGTTTGACCGTAACCGGAATCGCAACCGCACTGGCCATGGCCGCCATGCACTCCGCAACCAGATCCGGCTCCGCCATCAGGCAGGCGCCAAAACGGCCTTTCTTTACCCGGTCGCTGGGGCAGCCGCAGTTCAGGTTGATCTCGCTGTAGCCCCACTGTTCGGCAATTTGCGCACAGCGCGCCAGGTCGTCCGGGTCGCTGCCGCCAAGCTGCAGCGCCACCGGTTGCTCGGCGGCGTTGAAGTCCAGATGGCTGTGCTGGTCCCCGAACAGGATCGCGCCGGTGGTGACCATCTCCGTGTACAGCAGTGCCTGCTTGCTCAGCAGGCGCCAGAAGTAGCGGCAGTGGCGGTCGCTCCAGTCCATCAGAGGTGCAGTACAAAAGCGGTGGTTCACCGGTTGTGCGCTGCCGGCAGTGGCGGGCAGGGAGTCGGTGGACTGTGGGGTGGCAGCGTTAAGCGGGGTATCAGGCATAGGGGGCTTGGAACAGCAAAGCGGGTGAATACTGGCGGCATTATAACCGCGTTGCCGATCAGTCCCAGCCCGGGAAGTGCTGCCACAGGGCGGCCGCACCTGAATTACAGGTGGCGCCCCTCGGCGGAGGTCTCGCGGTCGGGGTGCGTGGGGGATTCCGAATGCAGGCTGCCGTTGTTCGTCGAATCCAGCACCGGGCGCAGTTTTTTCAGCACCTGGCGCGCGGTGGCGCGGTAGCTGGTGAGTTTGCCGCCGGCCACTGCCACCACCCTGGGGCACTTGTCGTTGTTGCTGCAGATCATGGTTTCGCGGCTGCGGGAGAAGGGGCTGGCGGTGGCGTGGGGTAGCACCCGCAGGCCGGCCCAGCTGTCGCTCAGCTCGTGCAGCTGCAGCGGGCGGGTCTCCGGGAAGTGCTGTTTGAGGGTGCGCAGCAGGTAGGCTTTTTCTTCCAGTGTCGGCGCCACTTCTCCGGGGTCGCCGTGGTAGGGGCGTTCGGTGGTCCCCACCAGGGTCTCTCCCTGCCACGGCATCACAAACACCGCGCGCCCGTCTTCCGCTTCCACATAGAAAATCTTGTTGGCAATTTTCAGCGGCACCTGGATGTGGGTGCCGGCCACCAGTTCCAGTGCCGGCAGTTTGGCGCCCGGCGAGCACTTGCTGTTGGTGTCTTCGATCCAGGGACCGGTGCAGTTCACCAGCGCCTTGCAGTGCAGGGTGTTGAGCTGGCCCTGGTGGAAATAGTCCGCGCGCACGAACTTGTCGGTGACCTCGGCGCCGACCAGGCTGCCGGGGCAGATCAGTTCGGCCCCCCCGCGCTGTGCGGTGCGGATCACCTCCCGGGTCAGGGCGGCGTCGTCGGTCTGTGCGTCGAAGTAGCGGTATACCGCCAGCAGGTCGTCGCTGTTGAGTCCCTCGAGTTCTTCCCAGTCGCGGATATCCAGCGAGCGGAAGCGGGAGTAGGGGTTGAACAGCCCCGCCAGCAGGGCGTACAGGGTGAGTCCCAGGCGCACCTTCCACGGCGGGCGTTTGCTGTGGCGGTACACCGGGATCAGGAAGGGCACCATATGCACCAGGTCCGGCTTGTGCGCCAGCAGCCACTTGCGCTCCTTCAGGCACTCGTACACCAGGGAGAACTGGCCGCTTTCCAGATAGCGCAGGCCACCGTGAATCAGTTTTGACGAGCGTGAAGAAGTACCGGCCGCCACCGCCTGCTGCTCCAGCACGGCCACGCGGTAGCCCGCTGCAGTCAGCGACTCGGCCACGCCGGCACCGTGAATGCCGGCGCCAACCACCAGCACATCAAATTCCGTAGACATTGCTCGCTTCCCTGGAGCGCATCAGCAGCGGCAGATCGCCGGTGAGGATATGGTGGGCGCCGCGGTGGTGCCAGTGCACCGCGCCCTGGGCGGTATTGATTTCGTGCACCACCCACTGCCAGGGGCCCGGAGGCAATTCCTGGCAGTCCACGGTGGAGTGCTCGATCAGCAGGTAATCCGGCGCCAGGGTAACCACTTCCGCCGACAGGCAGCGGGCCACACAGGGGATGCGCAACGCCACGTGATCGAAACCGAGGCTGCGTGCCAGGCGCAGGCTGCGGATATCCTGGGTGAGCAACACAAAGGCGTCCTTGCTGCCGGGTATTTCATCCACCAGGCGCCGGATGGCAATCTCCGCGCCTTTTTCCGCCAGTGTTTCCGGCGCCAGCTCCACAAACCACTCCAGGTGCCGGTGCAGGTTGGCCCAGTCCACCAGCTGCACGAAGGAATTCAGGTGCAGCGTCTTCACCACTTTGTCCTTGAGTTCGCGCAGAGGGGCGGAAATTCCGGCTTCCGCACTGGTCACCTGGGAGCCGTGATGACACCAGGGGGTGCCGTTACCGCTGAACTGAACTTCGGTGGCAATGGCGCAGGCGCCGAGACCGTGGGCAGCCTCAAAAGCCGCAAGGGTATTCTCGGGGTGGTGAGTTCTGTCGCCCAGGTGCGCGATTAGCATCGATATGAATTCCCGCTGGAGATGGCCTTATTGTGTGGATGGGGAGGGGAGACTCGGCAAAATCTCTAAATGAAAAATAGTTGCTGTGGCGCGCCTTGCAAGCGACTTGTGGCGTCAATCACGACTCGGGAATAGGCGATGCAGGCGGTGTCGGCAAGCGGGAGCACTATGCTGAATGGATCGGTAATGCGGCGACAGGGGCAGGCAGTTGGTTGGGCAATTGGTTCGGCAATTGGCTCGGGTATCCACTTTTCCACGGCTCAGGCGGTTGTGCAGGGATATTGCCGTCGTTCTGGCGGTATTGCCAGCCAGTGCTGTCCTTGCCCTTGCCGCGGACGTAAATGATCCCGGCGCCGTGCGCAATTCTGCCTCAGCCTCCCTGCGCATTACCCTCACCATCCCACCGCAGACCCAGTTGATTGCCGGTGAAACCGGCACCGATACCCTGTGCCTGCGGCGCATTCCCGCCAGCTTTCTCCAGGTCCGGTGGGTTCGGACCGATCTGGCAGAATCCAGCGACTCGCGGTTTCTGTTGGACAGCCTCGAGGGACGTGCAAATGTGCAGGGATGCATTGACCTTGGCCCCCGCCCCAACTTTAACCCTACGGGGCAGGCTGCAGGCAAATACCTGCTGATCAGCGCGGAATAGCGGCTCACTGACACAGCCAGTAGCGAAAGCCCGCGGCAGTTGTTTCTCCCCAGCGAGCACTTAAAATGGCGCCAGATCATTAGCAAATACTGTTGTGCGTCCATGAAGCATCTTCTTGCGGTAATTTCCCTGCTCCTGGCCCAGCCGGTGTCGGCGGCCATGTCCCTGGATAAAATCATCCTGTATCTGCAGGACAAGCCAAACTCCCGGGAAGATATCGTGGTCACCAACCCCGATCGTGAAACCCTGTACCTGCAGACCGAGATTTACCGGGTGGACAATCCGGGCCTGCCCGATGAACAGCGCGTGCGGGTAGTGGACCCGAAAGATTTCAAACTGCTGGTCAGTCCTTCCAAGGCCGTTATCCCCGCGGGGGAGCAAAAGCGTTTTCGGCTGATGTCACTGGAGCAGGGGCTGGAGCGGGAAAAGGTGTACCGGGTGACGTTCAAGCCGGTAGTGGGGGATATCAAAACCGACAGGACCGCGCTGAAAATCCTGGTCGCCTATCAGGCGCTGATTTTTATTCAGCCCGAGTCCGGTGAATACCGGTTGGCGTTGGAAACGGATTCGGAAAACACGCTGGCTATTGCCAATAACGGCAACATCAATGTAGAGGTCAGTGCGATCCAGTATTGCCGGACCCCGGCGGAGTGTACGCCGGTAGCGCAATCCCGAAGGATCTACAGCGGCGCAAAGCTGGTGCTGGACGGGGACTTTTCCGAAGGCGGTTACCTGGAGCTGCTTGCCCGGAGTGGCAGAGAGTCGGAAAAGCTCAAGCTCGTCTTATAAGATGCCGGAGCTGACGCCAGCTCGCAGCGTCACTCCAGTTCAACGGTCAGCGTCAGTGTGTCGATGTACTGGTAATCCTGGGGGTTGGCGAGGTTGGCAGCGGGTACCGTCAACTCCAGCAGCATGTTTTCATTGCTGTAGCCCCTGCAGTCCATGGACGAGTGTCCCGCCCAGTCTTTTTTCGTAAACACCCCTTCCGTAAGCTTTGCCTTTTTCTTCGGTCCCAGTGTGCTTTGCACGATGAGTTCATAGGCTATGGTGTCGCTACCGGAGGTTCCTCCCAGTAAAAACTGCCCGTTGCCATTCTGGCTATCCGCTTTGAGCGAAAACTTGCTGGAGGCTGTGGTCGACACGCAAAAGAGTTGCTGCGCGGTAATGTCATTCCCCGGTGCCGGCATCTGCAGCAGCATATCCTCGAGCCCGCTGATTCGAATAGCGGCACCAACCACCAGCGCAATATCCACGGATAGGGCCGGCGTCAGCTCGGTGCGGTTATCAGACGCGGTCGATCCCTTGCAGACAACCGGGTTGTATGGGTTGTCGGGGTCTCCCCAGGGGTTGCACTGGTACAGGTAGAACTGCAGTGTCCCGCGATAGATTCCCGGGGCAGGAGTCACGCTGTTATCAGGTGTTATGGAAAAATACACCGGGGTCTGCTGGCCATTTGCGGCACCGCGAAAGCGAGTGCTGGTTTCCTGCCCGGGCACAAGGGTCGTGGCACTGGCAGCGGGGTGGTGGAATTCCAGTGATACGGGAATATCCCCGGCGGCGCCGCTCAACAGGAATTGCTGGTTCCGGGTGGGGCCTGTGACTTCAATGGTGTAGTCGCGGGACTGGTCACAATAGGCGGTGGTCCATTCATTGCCCGTCCAGCCAGCCCAGCAACTGCGAATACCGAACGGAACCGTCAGGTCTCCCCCGTAAATCACTGCATGTTCGGTGTCGTCCAGCCCGCAAACGCCCAGCGCCTTTTCGGGCACCGGCATGATACCGGAGCCATCGCCACAGGGGTCCTGATTGCTGGTCTGGGCATGCAAGGGAGCCGCCCACACTAGCAGGAGGCCGACAAGCAACCGCAGGCGCAAGCGATTACTGGGCCGCATAAATTGCTCCACCATCGGGGCATTGCGCCTTTGCCAGATCCACAATACCGATATTGATCCAGTCGTCGGCCGCGGTCTGTTGCGGAATCGAAACCTCGCATTTGCCCCACTGTACCGGCGGTACCTGCAGTGTTGTCGGTGCACCGTGGATCTCAATCTGGAACACGCCGAAATCGTCGGTCACCGCAGAGTAGTCACCGATGGAAATCCGGGTGTGGGTTACCGGGCGATCACCATTCATCAGGCGGCCAAGCACGACAATGACGGTTTGCACCGCGTAATCCGTGGTGGCGACATTGCCCGGATACAGGGTGATGGTTTCGTGGGATTCCCGGTAATCGTGGAAGCCATCGGACAGCGGGCGGAGAGACAATTCATAGGTGCGGAACGACGGCAGGCTGATCACCGACTGGCTGCCACCTTTGGCATATCCGCGGCGGCTTCCATCCACAAGAATTTCGAAATCCTCGTCGTCGGATCCGGTGATATCCACAATCACTGCGCTGTTCAGTGTGCGTTCGCCTCCCCACGAGAAAGCATCCCCGGAAGTCATCAGCGAGGTACTGAAGCTGCCCAGGTAATTGGTGGTGCGCAATGCGGAGGCGCGATTGTTGCGGTGGCTCAGCGTCGAGGTCAGGAAGCCGCGCCTGCCCGCGACGCGCGTCTGGCTGCCGAGGTAGTAGTTGTCTTCGGTAGCTTCTGCGGAAAACTGCTGGGACACATCGTAGGCCCACAGGTCGCGGTCATTCCAGCTACTGCTCATGCCCGCGCGGGCAAATCCGTTACCGGACTCGTCGCGGTCGTAGCGCAAGGTACTGCCGCTACTCCAGCGGTCGCCGCGGTAGCGGAATTGAAAGGTCACGGCAGTCAACTGCTGTTCATCTCCGGCAACGCTGTGGGACAGGTTGAAGTCACCATACCAGGCGCGCGTGCGCATCAGGCTGCGCTGGTACTCGAAGGTAGTCAGCTTTTCCGCACTGGCCAGGTTATCGTCGAGAATGATGCCGGGGGAGTCCAGCGGCTGCCGGCGGTCGCTCTCGCTGTGGCGAACGGACAGGCGTCCACCGAGCAGTGCGCTGCTGAGGGTGAGGCTGCGGTTAAAGGTGTCCCGGGTGAGGATATTGTAGGTATCCGCAGCGTACAGATCGTCGGGGGTATCCGTAATCCGTGTTTCACTGGCGCCGAAGTCGAAGTAGGGCGTATGCAGTTGTGCCAGCAGGCGGTAACCGCGGCTGCCGTCGCCGCCGTAGATCACGCTGGGGGAAAACTCGAAGTACTCCTGAATCCAGCGGCTGCCGAATTCCATGACCTGCTGGGAACGGGTCGAGGCCGCAGTGGCAAACAGGCCGGCATTGTCGGAAATTCGCCGGGCCAGGCTGCCTTTCAGGTAATAGGAGTCCACTCTGTCCGGCAGGGTATCCAGCTCCGTACTTCTTGCCGGCTTGCCGGCGAGCAGTTCCCAGCTCCACTCCCCGGCGGGCGGCAGTAGCGCGTCTTTGGCGAAAAACTGCGTATAACCCCCGAGCGACCGGCCACTTTCGTCGAATGTCTGCACTTCAACTTCGTATGCGCCACCGGGCAGATTGCTGGTATCCAGTAACTGGTTGCCGGCCTCGACCAGGGTGCTGTAAATCAGGCGACCATCGCGGTGAATCTCGACCCGCCCGCGGGTCGGCATATTGATCTCCAGCGGCGTACCTTCCCGGTAGAAATTATCCGCGCGGCTGTCGTTCGAACTGCGATATTGCACCCCGTAAAGGTAAGGGGAGGGGATAAAACTGCTGAAGTAGCTTTCCGGTTGCATCAGCCCGACGGAGTAGGCCCTGCCCTGGTAGTCCCGGCTCCAGTGCAGCTCGTGGACAAACGGGTTGCCCTCATCGGTGGCGGACCAGCGGCCGTGCAGGCCGCTCTCGCCAAAACTCAGTATGGAAGTGCCGAATAGCGAAGCGCTCTGCGCCGTGTCGCCGAGATTGGTGTCCACCCCGGACCAGGTCCCGGACAGGTTCTGGATAAACGAGAAATCACTGGTGGCGTCCGGCAGAAACGGAGACTCGATTGCCGCCTGTTTCGGCAGCAATTCCGGGGCGATAAAAATATCCACACGAAACCGGCTGTCGTCGTAGATCACCGCCAGGGATTCGGGCACCAGGTAGCCACAGTTGAGCTGGCTTTTGAGGCGACAGGCTTTGTGGGAGTTGCGCGGCTGTGATTGCCGCAAGGCAGAGAGAAGGATATCCGGTTGCAGGGATTCCGGTAGCATCTGCATTACCGCAGCAGGATCTGCAAACGTGACGGTTTGCAGGTCCACACTGACCTGAGCACTACCGAGGGGCCGGCCACCGAAATAAATATCGGCCACCAGGCTCTCCGGTTCGGTAAGATCGGCAAAGCCGGCAGGGGCCGATGTTTCGAGAGTAAACGCGGCAGTAGCAGCACCCAAAGCCAAATCGCTTTGGGCGTTTAGCACTAGTGTACTTACACTTACCGCGATAAAGCGCTTCATTGCGTGACACGAAAGCGCCAGAGAATACTCCGGCGCTTCTGCTTGTGGTTTATTCGCCAGATACGGTGATGGTTAGCGTATCGGTATAAGAAAGATCAGCGGCCGCTTCCCACACCGCCGCAGGAACCGTAACGATTACCTGAGCATTGTGTTCTGCGGCGTCGACGCAAGAATAACCGGTGTTTGGAGTGTACGTCGGCGTCATGGTGCCATCAGTATTTGTCTGCACTCCAGTTGCGCCGGTAGCGGTATTTGCAGTAAAGGCCACGTTGTAAGGGAGGGTTTCCGAGCTACCTTGGAGTAAGAACCCGTCGGTAACGCTAGTGGCACTGTCAAACTGAATTTTGTAACCGGCAAAACCCACCGTACCCACACAGAACGTATCTCTTCCTATCAGGTCATTACCAGCGGCAACGCCATCGAGGTCTAGTGCAATATTAGTGAGTTCCTGAATCTGGATGCCCTGAGCAATGTTCAGAGTGATATCGATAGAGCCTTCAGAAGTGGTAAGGCCTGGAGTCGCCGGGTTATCCACGGCGATACTTGCTGAACTGGCGAAGCCGAGAATCATTGCTGCACTTAGAGCGCGGACAGCATTTTTCATGTTTATTCCCTAAATTCCGAAGTGTTGTCGTTATAGGTGCTCGCTTTATGAGCAAAATGGCGCCGGCTACAGCAATCTGGCGTATTTTTCCCCAAATTTGTCGGCTTGGGCGCAATGATACCAATTGTGTGAGATGGGTCACAGACTTTTGTAACCTTATTGTGCATCTGTTGTTACAAATGCCCTGTTTGAGTGCCTGGTTCGTCAGTCGATGGAGCAAAGCTCCCATCTGGGCGCTTCCACCCCGGGACGATATAATGCCGCGCCTAAAATCCAGCCATCTGATTTAATTCAACCCAACCAGGCGACTTATGACCGTAAGAACCCGCATTGCTCCTTCCCCCACCGGCGACCCCCACGTAGGTACCGCCTATATCGCCCTGTTCAACCAGTGCTTCGCCCAGTCCCAGGGTGGCCAGTTCATCCTGCGGATCGAAGATACCGACCAGCAGCGCAGCACCCCGGAATCCGAGCAGGCGATTCTCGACAGCCTGCGCTGGCTGGGGCTCGACTGGCAGGAAGGCCCGGATGTGGGCGGCCCCCACGGCCCCTACCGCCAGAGTGAGCGCGGCGATATCTATAAAGAGCACTGTGATGAGCTGGTCGCCAAAGGCCACGCCTTCCATTGTTACCGCACCCCGGAAGAGCTGGATCACCTGCGGGCGAAGCTGCAGGAAGAAGGGCGGGTTACCCTGAAGCCCAGCGACCTGGCCCTGCCCGCCGAAGAAGTGGAAAAGCGCAAAGCGGCCGGCGAGCCCTACGTAGTGCGCATGAACGTGCCCGAGAGCGGCACCTGTGTGGTGGAAGACCTGCTGCGCGGCACCATCGAGATCGACTGGGCCCAGGTAGACGCCCAGATCCTGCTCAAGTCCGACGGCATGCCCACCTACCACCTGGCCAACGTGGTGGATGACCACCTGATGGAGATCACCCACGTGCTGCGCGGCGAGGAGTGGATCAACTCCGCTCCCAAGCACAAGCTGTTGTA
>NZ_CAJXKH010000057.1 GCF_913055755.1 uncultured Microbulbifer sp. | reverse complement strand
CTTATGGTCTGGTATTTCAGCGCGGACGCTTCCGCTGCCTGCTGGAACCCGGCTCACACCGGTTTGGTCCGCATATTTATTCACTGGCGGTAGAGCACTACCAGGTCACAGACCTGTTGATCCCGCGACCGAAGGTAAAATACCTGGTGCGCAACCACCCCGTTCTGGAGCGATATATCGAATGCATCGAGACCGGGGATAACGAAGTGGCGCTGCTGTATCGCGATGGTCGACTGGAGGAACTGATGCTGCCAGCACGAGAAATGGCCGTCTGGAAAGGGGTTGATCACGTTACTGTAGACAAGATCAACCTTAACGACTCCCTGGCGCTGCCTTCTGAACTGGCCACTGCGCTGCGCTTTGACTTACCTGCATCACTGGAGAACAAAGTGCGCATGCTCGTTTATCTGGCGGAGGTTCCGGATCGCCACCGAGGCCTGCTCCTGGTAAATGGACAGTTTCAGGATTGGCTGGAACCCGGTTATTTCGCCTACTGGAACCCCGGGCGAAATGTTCAGGTGAAACTGATTGATCTGCGCGTACAACTGGTGGAAGTGAGCGGTCAGGAAATATTGACCCGCGATCGGGTATCACTGCGGATCAATCTTTCCGCGAGCTATCGGGTAGTGGATGCCGAAAAGGTGACCGCAATCGCCGGCGACTATACCAGTCATATCTATCGGTCTTTGCAGCTTGCGCTACGAGCGGCAGTTGGTACACGCAAGCTCGACGAGCTACTCGAAAACAAGCGCGCCCTCAACGGCGATATCGAGGAACTCCTCGGTGAAGACCTGAGCGGCATCGGTGTGGAAGTCTGCGATATCGGCGTGAAGGATATTGTCCTGCCCGGCGAGATGAAGGCGATTCTCAACCGTGTGGTAGAGGCGCAGAAGGAGGCGGAAGCCAACCTGATTCGCCGCCGCGAAGAGACTCAAGCGGTCCGCGCACTGCATAACACCGCAAAGATGATGGAAAACAACAGCACGCTAATGCGCCTGAAAGAACTCGAGGCACTGGAGCGTGTGACTGGCAAGATCGAGCGTATTTCTGTGTATGGTGGCCTGGATGGCCTGATGACAGAGCTCGTAAAGCTGCGCAGCCCTCCGGGACCTCGGGCATAACAGGGTGCCGCTGAAATTTGCGGCACCCTTTTTTACATCAGAGTTTTTACATCAGAGCCTGCGCCGCTCCCCTTTTCAAGTCATCGCTAAGGCCTAGCGCCTGAACTTCACATGTAGCATCTTCAACGCCGCATCCAGGTCTTTGTCCGGGAAATCCGGGTTCTGCGGCAACCGTTCCATCACTTCATACCCGGAATTTGCGTTGCCGATCATCTCGCGAAACTGCACCTCGCTGTGTGCCGGTGAATTCAGCACAAACAGCAGGTCCGCTTCATCGGCAAGGCAGGCGGGCAGCTTTTCCAGCAACCTGGCATAGTTGATCTCCACATCAAACGCACCCTTCTGCCGCGTTGGCGGATCCACTACCGCCAACTGGAAAGGGCCGCTGCGGTCATAGCGTTTGAAATCCCGCAACGCATCCCTCGCCAGAAAGCGGATACCTTTGGTGGCCAGCTGGTTGTACTGGTGGTTCGCCTGCCCGCGCTTCAGCACTCCCTTGTTGAGGTCGATGTTCAGGACCTCCAGTTCACCCGCCGCCCGCGCCACCACGGAAAACGCACAGGTAAACGCAAACAGGTTCAGCAACTTGAGGTTTTCGACCTGGCCGGCCTTGTCCCGTACCTGCTGTTCCAGCCACTGGCGCCCGGGCTCGATATCGAGAAAGAAACCCACGTTCTGGCGCTCGAAAGTGAGGGGAAACCTCAATTCTCCGCGGCGGGCCTCGGGCTGCTCCACCGGCGCTCCTTGCTCCCACGCAATGGGTGCGCCGCGCAGGTAACGCCGCTGCACGGCGAGCCCGGTGTATCCGCAAGCTTCCGCCAGCGCCCACAACTGCGCCGCGAGGCCGGCTTCATCCTCGTGCTCCTCAAACAGGGTCACCAGAATCGCCGGGAAATAGCTGTCCACGCAGACACGGTCAAATCCGGGGTAACAGTGGCCGCGGCCGTGGAACAGCCGGCGGCTGTCATGCAAGGTCTGGCTGCTCTGGCTTTGCTGCAGTTTGCTGCCGACTGCCTGCAGCACGGGGTCCCAGTTCAAATGATTGCTCGCTTGTGTCATTGCGGTTGTTGGTCAGGCCTGCGGCAGCGCACTGCCGTTGGAAAGCGGGTAGAGGATTTCATCGCGATAGCCGGTGACCACGGGAATAAACCCGCTCCAGGCCTCGTCCAGTTCCGGCTCGCCGCTGTCGATCAGCAGCGGGCGCCCACCCAGTTCGGTGATTTTGGTTTTGGTGGCGACCACCATCAGATTGTCCCGCCCCACGGCCTTAAGCACCGCCGGGCTCAACTGCTGGTTGCCGCGGCCGATCAGGTGGCCCTGGCCACCGATAGCGGTAAGGATGATTTTTACCGGCTTGTCGGGATCGTCTGCACGGTGCTGGCGGATGGCATCCTGCACCTGCAGGGCATTGACGTCGCTCCCCGCCAGTTCACCCCCGCACCAGAGATCCACCCCCAGCAGGGTACCCTCCCCGCCCAGTTCATTCAGCACCGCGAGTGTGGTGGAACCGGGGCCGAAGATGTACAGGGTTTCCGGGTCCAGTTCATCCATTTCTTCGACGATCTGCGCGGCGATATCCGCTACCGCCAGCTCTTCCACTTCGCGCCCGGCGTTTTTCACTGCCTGCAGAAAGTGGCCCTCTTCCGGGACCAGAAGCTCACCGTAATAGCGGGTGCTGACACGGCCTTCGCGGAAAGACTTCTCATCGATATCCCGCACTTCCCTCTCGTGCAGGTCCACCAGCTCCCCCGCCAGCAGGCGGCGCAACACCTCGCCCCCGGCGCGGGGGGAAATGGCAAAGCAGGCGGAGTGCATTTTCACTCCGGCGGGAATACCCAGTACCGGATAGCTGTCGCCGAGCGCGTTCACCATATTGCGCGCGGTACCGTCGCCGCCGACAAAAACAATCAGGTCGGCGCCCGCGTCACGAATCGCCCGCGCCGCCGCTTCGGTATCTTCCGGGGTGGATCTATCGCCGGCAGCGGTTCCCACCACGGCGACGTTCAGCCCCAATGCGCGCGCACTGATTTCCCCCATATCCCCGGCGAAGGTCACGATTTCCAGCGCGCCAGCGAAGGGTTTCAGGGCTTCCAGTGCAATGGCGGCGCGATTGTGGGATTGCGGGCTGATACCGGCTGCCAGTGCGCGCTCGACGGTATCCGCACCGTCGCTTCCCTTCAGTCCCGCCGGGCCACCGATGCCAGCCCAGGGGTTGATGATCAGACCCAGTTTTTTCAGTTTCACTTGAGCCCCAGTATTGCCAGTTGCTGCAGGGTTTCCGCATCCAGCTGTGGCGCCTGCACGTGGAAATGGGAGAACTCCAGGCGCTTGGGGTACTGCTTGCGCAGCAGGTCAAAGGATTGCGCCATGGGTGCCGAGTCGGTTGCCGCCGCCCGCAGTCGCCGGTCGTCTGCGCGGGGGTCGTACATCTGCAATAACAGATCGCGCACCGCGGCAAAACCGGACTCGGTTGTAGAAATCGTTTTGGGCTGTTCGGAGGTATCTGCACTGCCCGCTGCCGCAGCGGCATTCAATTGCAATGCGGCGTTCAGGGCCTCTCGGATCATGCGCGTTCCGGCGAGCTTGCCGTCGTGGCTATAGCCGGCAATATGCGGGCTGCCGAGATCCACCCTGTCCAGTAGCTGCAGGTTGATGTCCGGTTCGTTTTCCCATACATCCAGCACCGCGGTAAACGGGCGCTGGTCTTCCAGCAGCCGCAACAGCGCGGCGTTGTCGATCACCGCACCGCGGCCGGCGCTGATCAGTACCGCATCCGGGCGTATTTGCCCGAGCGCCTGTGCGTCCAGCATATGCAGGCTCGGGTGCGGGCCGTCTTTGACCAGTGGTGCGTGCAGGCAGATGATGTCCTGCTGCAGCACGGTTTCCAGGGTTGCCGCATCCGGATTGTCGGGCAACCAGGGGTCGTATACCTGGCAGGCAATGCCCAGCTGGCGCAGCCGCTGATGCAGCAGGCCACCCACATTGCCGCAACCGACGATGCCGAATCGGCGCCCTCGCCAGTCCTCGCTCAACGCTGCGAGGGCACAGAAAACGTATTCCACCACCGAGTTGGCATTGCAGCCGGGAGCGGCGCTCCAGTGGATCCCCTGCCCCTCCAGCCACGGGATATCCAGGTGATCGGTACCTATGGTGCAACTGCCCACAAAACGCACCGGCGTATCCTGCAACAGCACGGCATCCACCCGGGTCACGGAACGCACCAGCAGTACGTCCGCCGCCGCCAGCTGGGCCCGGGTCATGGTGCGGCCCGGCAGGCGGGTTATCTCGCCGAGGTCGCCAAACCAGTTTTCCAGCCCGGGAATATTTTCGTCGGCGACAATGCGCAACCGCGGTTCGTTCATGCCTGCTCCATAGTTTCTGAATCCTTCACTGGCGCCGCCAGCCCTTCCAGGGTCCGACGGATCTTGGCGCCGAGGCGCCCGAGACCGAACTCCTCTGCCAGCGCCACCGCGACATCCACATCAACGGGCTGCCAACCCAGATCTCCCGCGGTGACATTCAGCGGTACGCTATCGCACAGCCTGGCCAGTTTCAGCGACATGCGGATCTGCTCGGCGTAGTCCGCCAGTTTCTGCGCAATACCCTTGCCACCGCGCAGGCCCAGGGCCGGAACCTGATCCGCCGCGGCAATCAGCTCTTCCACCGTGTCAAAGGCGCCCAGCAGTCTTGCCGCGGTCTTGGCGCCGAATCCCGGGACACCGGGGATATCGTCGATGCTGTCGCCTACCAGGGCGAGATAGTCTGCTATCTGTTGCGGACGCACACCGAACTTGGCCTCGATCGCGGTGCGGTCCAGATATGCATTGGCGGCAAAGTCCCACAAGCTGGCGGCGCCGGCGTCCAGCAGCTGGCCCAGGTCCTTGTCCCGGGTCACCACGATTGGCGCGGCTTCCCCGGGGGTTTCCGCACAGACTCTGGTCAGGGTGGCAAGAATATCGTCCGCCTCATAGCGCTCACTGGCAAAACCGGAGATACCCAGCACCTCCGACATTTCCCGGCAGGCCGCCAGCTGGAACGCCAGCGCCTCATCCGGCAGCGCGCGGCTGCACTTGTAGTCCGCGTAGATCTCGTTGCGGAAGCAGTTGCCCAGGGATTCGTCAAATGCGCAGGCGATACGCCCGGGGCGGCGCGCCAGCAGGTCCAGCAGGAAATTGGTGAAACCGTAGACCGTCTCGGTACTGTAGCCACTGCGGCTCTGCCAATTGGGGGGCAGCGCGAAGTAGTAACGGAAGATGTAAACGGAGGCGTCCACCAGGTAGGTCTGGCGCGGGCTTTGCGCGCTCATCCCAGCGCCTCCAGCCGGTAGAGTGTTTCATTCAGCGGATGAGGGGTAGCGAAGGCCGCCGACAGTGCCAGGGCAAACCGCCGCGCGCGCTCGTTTACCCCATCCCGGCAATAGGCCTGGGCCTGCTGCCAGATATTGCGCTTGAACTGCGCACTGGGGCCGAGACCCGCATCCAGGTTGTCGGCGCTGACGCGGAAGCTGCGGCCGCAGGCCTGCGCGAATATCCACTCCAGCGCTTGGGGCTTGATTTCCACCCGCTCAAACTCCGCCTGCTGCTCGGTGCTGCGGCCGTCCGGCGCGTACCAGTAGCCGTAGTCCGGCAACAGCCGCCGCGCACTGCCGGCCACGCACCAGTGCGCGGCCTCGTGCAGGGCGCTGGCGGCGTAATCCAGGGTGAACTCCACCAGGTGGAACGGCTGCTGCCGCTCCGCCGGGCGGTAATAGGGCTCTGCCGCACCGCCCTGCAGGCGGGTATTCAGGCTGTCCGGACCGGAGAAGCAGGCATTGAAGACTCTGACTATTCGTTCAGTCACAGTTTCTTCCCCGACGGCACCGGCGGATGCGGGCTGGTACGGAACTTGCTGTTCACTGGTAACAGTGCGGCTGCCTGCCTCGTTTTCTGCCTCGCTCAACTGTTCCGGCGCGGCCGGTGACAAATGCGACAACGGGTGCTCCACTTCAGAGAAATTTGCTGTTGGGGCGCGGGTCTCGACCGCCGCCCGATTCGGTTGGCGCGGACTATAGCAGCGACCGCGACGCGATCAAGACCGGCCCCGCCAGGGGCCGATGGCAGCGCTCGCGCAATTGCTTGCCAATCCCGCAAAAAAGTAAGCAAATCAACGCAAAGAAGGCGCTTTCACTGGTTGTATTTCTGCGGATCAGAATATACCTTTGAATACAGGGATACCGGAAACCTGACACCGCTTACAGAAGTTTTGCAGCGGTTGTTTTCGGTTGCGGTACCGGCTTCCCAGGGGGGCAAACAGGCGCTCCCGGAGTCTGGATTTCGGCGAATGCCTTCCCGGCCTTCGCCCGGTATCTCTACGCCGGCAGCTCCTCAAATAAGTAGTACAAGACCTTCCCGCCCTACTACCGGCCCTGCAAGGAGGTGCTCCATGACCGACCACAGTACCAGCAACGTGGTTGACCTCTTCACCGGCAAGCCAATCGAGACCTCTGAGAACCTGCGTTTCATACGCTTGTCCCCGGAGCTGGATGGCTTGGAAATGCTCTACTCCAACAATTCCAGTGGAACCGATCTTTACAGCCTGAAAGTCCTTTGCTGGGGCCTGCGTGCCAATGGCGAGGTGGTTGGACTTGTTCCCTGGTTGAACTCCATCGTGGCCTGCCCGGACATCCAAGATCCCCTGGACGGCCGGTTTGAAGGCTACTATGACCCGGGCATCGAGGAAATTTTCCACGAGCCCCCCATCCACAAGATCGTCGAGCTGGAGACTGCGGCGGAATACTTCGAATTTGAAAGCAATCAGGCAGATGAGGTTGTACAGGAGATTCCGGATACCATCGGTACCCACGCGGTATTTATGGATTTGGATCGCGAGAACCTGACCCTGACTGAGGTCGTGAGCTGGCGGCTGTTTGCCAGCGGCGAGATTCACGGCATGCTGATCGACCACAACAGTGTGGAAACCACACCGGTACTGCCGGGAGACGACTGTCTCTACCCGGCGCAGGAAGCCGAGTGTTTCCGCTACTTCTTCCAACACCACATTGCCAACAAGATCAAATCCGAGGATCCGGAGGCCTTGGCAGCGATCGCGGCACTTGTCACTTCGCCCTGAAAATCCCAATCTTTCCAAACGATACAAGGGCGACCAGTGGTCGCCCTTGTTGTATCCGGCTAGCGGTTCTCGTCCGCCTTTCTGATCCAGTAGATAAACTCGTCATTCTCTTCCGCATGCTGCACCAGCTCGTAACCGAGAAACTGGCAGAACTTGGGCACATCCCGCTGGGTAGAGGGATCGGTGGCGAGCATCTGCAACACCTCACCTTCGGCAACCTTGCGTACCGCAGCGTGAAGCATCATGACGGGTTCCGGGCACAGCAGGCCGCGGGCATCGAGTGTATGTTGTGACTTCATAGGCATATTGTCAGGGATTTAACTCGGCAGGTCACCTCAAAAGACTGACCGATGCGGCCAGGATTACCAATCCCAGGGCCAGATTGCCCATCTGAACGGCGGCAAGAAAGGCTAAACTCCCCCTACATCGACTCACACAACAACACACAACCACGACCAAATCGACAGATAGCAGCAAAACGATGATTTACGTACTGATTGAACGAGAAATTGCCGAAGATCTCGAATCCACCTACGAAGAAGCCGCGCGCAAGCTGCTGACCAATGCCTACCAAACCACCGGATTCGTAGACGGCCACACCTATACGGAAATGGACAATCCCCGCCGCCGTTTCACCCTGTCCCAATGGCAGTCGGTACTGCACTGGCAGCAGTGGTACAACAGCCAGGAGCGCCGCGACCAGATGAGCCAGCTGGCACCACTGCTATCCCACGAAGAGCGCATCACAATCCTCGAGCGCGCATAAACGACACCGCGCGCTCCGCGGCAGACTCCCAGTGCTGCCGCTGGCTGAAACCACTGGCCCGACGGGGCTTGAAGTCATGATCCCCGTCTTCCAGCCAGTGGCACTCCACCGCCGCCGACAGACCGTAACCCGCAACCTCATCCCGACTTCCCAACCGGTCCCGCGTCCCCTGCACCACCAGCGTCGGACACGTCATCGACTGCAGATGCTCGGTACGCAACTTCTCCGGCTTGCCCTGTGGGTGAAACGGATCCCCCAGGCACACAGCCCCGGCAACCTTCCCCCGATCAAAGTTATCCTGCGCCAGCATACTCGCCACCCGACCGCCCATCGACTTGCCACCGACAAACAGCGCCCCCGGCTGCAACTCCGCATGCACGCGATCAATCTGCGCCTGAAACGACGCCAGCAACACCTCCATCTTGTTCGGCGGCCGTCGCCCCCCATTCACACGGCGCTCCGCCATATACGGAAACTCAAACCGCACCACCCCAACACCCCGCGCCGCCAGTAACTCCGCCAGCGCCTGCATAAAATCACTATCCATCGGCGCACCGGCACCGTGGGCAAACAGAAACCAGTGCGCGGGACGCTCTGCGGGCCGGTCGACCAGCCACTCGGTCTTGTCGCCCATCGGATAATCCGACATCACCTTACCCGACATCAGTAGCCCCCATCTTTGGGGATATCCTCGGCCAGAATCAGGTTCACCGACTCTTCACCCGGCTCAAACCAGATCACCACCGTCTTGTTTTCCAGCTGCCTGCGCAGGTTCGCAACCTTGTCCGTCAGGCTCACTTCCCGCTCGCCGTAATCGGTGCCGTCGCGGGTGGCGTATTCTTCCAGAAGATTCTGCAGGGTTTCTGGGTCCAATTGCTGATGAGGAATAATCACACTGCTCTCTCAATTTTTCTGCAAATACCAGTAAGGCTAACGAAGTTGTGCGCTTGAATCTAAGGACGGGTGACGGGGATCGGTTTTCGAAAGCGTCGGCGCCATGGACGGCGCCGACGCAGCTTACAGGGATGTATTCACAGCGGTTTCGAAAACCGATACCCGTCGCCCGGCCGCCACTGAGCTGCGTCAGTGGACCTAAACTTGGGGCTTCAAAATAAAAATGCCCCGGAGGTGCCGGGGCATTTTAACTTCTAACGAACGAAAGTATCAGGACTTGGGCTTACGGAACCGCAACGTCATACGGTCGCTTTCACCAATGCCCAGGTACTTGTCCTTATCCTGGTCACCCAGGCGCAGAGAAGGCGGCAGCGTCCAGACACCCTTAGGGTGATCCGCAGTATCCTTCGGGTTGGCATTGATCTCACTGGACTCCTCCAGCACAAAGCCCGCATTCTTCGCCAACTCAATCACATAATCCTGGGTCACATAACCGCTATTCCCCATTCCCTCACGGCTGGTACCCGGCTTCGCCCGGTGTTCCACAACACCCAGCACACCACCCGGCTTCAACGCCTCGAAAAACGTCTTGAACGCCGCCTGCTCGTTATTACCACCCATCCAATTGTGTACATTGCGGAAAGTCACCACCGCATCCGCAGACCCCGCCGGCGCAATCTCACTATCCGTGCCAGGGACAAACTCGGTCACCTTCACCGCACCATACGTATCCTTGTCCCCCGCCAGCTTTTCATCGAATTTCTTGCGGGAATTCTTGAAGTAATTACTTTTGGAGTCTTTGTCAAAATGCGCCGCATACAGCACACCCTCATCCTTCAGCATCGGCGCCAGGATCTCCGTGTACCAGCCACCGCCCGGCCAGATTTCAACCACCGTCATATCCGGCTCAACCTGGAAAAACTTCAGTGTTTCCGCCGGGTGGCGGTACTGATCCCGCGCCACATTTGCCGGCGTGCGCTGCTCGCCCTTGATCGCATCCTCCAGGGCATCCGCACTTACCGTACCGGACATCGAGACCGCACAGGCCATACCGGCCAACCAGTGAACAAGTTTCATCCAGCTTTCTCCTATTAGATTTATATTCCTTCCACCCGGGATTCAACACTGCTACCCCTGTCATGTAAAGACTGCCCCGGGCCCGTCTGGTTCCCGGCTACAGCCCCGGCAAGCCCCAAAGTGTGGACAGCTCCCGCCAATACCGAAACCCCACAGTCAGGAATTTTGCTCCTGCGGCGTCACACTGGCTACAATTCAGCTCAGTGTATCAGCAGAGTAAAAAAAGGAAGTCCCATGCAGCAGCACTTCGTCATCTCCATAATCAGCGACGACAAACCCGGCGTGGTAGAAATGCTCTCCGCCGCCGTAGCGGAAAACGGCGGCAACTGGGAAGACAGCCGTATGGCCCACTTCGCCGGCAAGTTCGCCGGTATCCTGCGGGTCAGTGTTGCCAGCGATGCCAGCGAACGCCTGAAAGCGGCCCTCACCGACCTCGCCGGCCCCGACTTCAAACTCCAGATCGAAGACGCCCTCGCGGTTGCCGCCGATAGCCGCCAGACCCTGCAACTCAAACTGGTCGGCAACGACCGTCCGGGCATCGTGCGCGAGATCTCCCGGGCCCTGGCAGCGCGCAAGATCAACGTGGAATCCCTCGACACCCGCTACACCAGCACCCCCTGGAGCGGAGAACCCCTGTTCACCGCCGAATGCACCATCAGCGTCGCCGAAGACGTCAGTATCGACGGCCTGCACGACGAACTGGATGAAATCGCCGACGAACTCGGAGTCGAGATCGACTGCGAAGAAACCGCCTCCGCGCTATAATCCCCGCCACTCGCGGCCCGCCAGCGACCAGAACGCAGCGGGCCGCTTTTCGACTTGCCCTCGGGGCCATGTATCCCAGTGCCCCGGAACGGGCGCAATAAGCAACTGATGCTCAAGCGATGTTCAAAATAGTGCTGTACCAGCCGGAAATTGCCCCCAATACCGGCAATATCATCCGCCTGTGTGCCAACACCGGTGCCGAACTGCACCTGATAGAACCCCTCGGCTTCGCCATGGACGACAAGCGCCTGCGCCGCGCCGGGCTCGACTATGCCGAATACAGCCGCGTGGTACGCCACCGGGACTGGCAGGCCTTCGTCGATACGGAAAAACCGGCCCGGGTACTGGCACTGTCCACCAAGGGCAGCCGCGCGCATTCGGACATCGCCTTCCAGGCCGATGACGCCATCGTCTTCGGCCCCGAAACCCGCGGCCTGCCCGCGGACTTCCTCGCCATGACCGGTGAGGAAAATACCCTGCGCATCCCCATGTGCGCCAACAGCCGCAGCATCAACCTTTCCAATGCCGCGGCGATTGTGATTTATGAAGCCTGGCGACAGCTGGGTTATGAAGGGGCCATCTGACACAGTTTTTGGTATCAGGCCTCAATGTTTGAATTGAAGGCAGCGCGGCTGGACCAGTATTTCAAAACCGTCGATGCCATGGACGGCATCGACGGAGCTTACAGGGATGTACTCGCAGCGTTTTTGAAATACTGGTCCAGCCGCGCTGCCGCCACGAAATGTATTCAAAGCTATGCACGCACCCATCGGACTTTTTTACGGTTCCAGCACCTGTTACACCGAAATGGCCGCGGAGAAAATTCGCGACCGCATTGGCGAGGAATGGATCGACCTGCACAACGTCGCAGACGACGAAATCTCGCTGGCAGAGCAGTATGACTTCCTGATCATGGGCATCCCCACCTGGGACTACGGCGAACTGCAGGAAGACTGGGAAAACTGCTGGGAGCAGCTGGCTGCGCTCGACCTGAGCGGTAAAAAAGTCGCGCTCTACGGCCTCGGCGACCAGGAAGGCTACCCCCAGTGGTACCAGGACGCCCTCGGCTATCTGCACGCACAGGTCGTCGCCATCGGCGCCAAAGCCGTCGGCTACTGGCCTGCAGAAGGCTACCAGTTCGAAGAATCCAAGGGCCTCACCCCCGACGGCACACACTTCGTCGGCCTCGCCCTGGATGAAGAAAACGAATTCGAACTCACCGACGACCGCCTCGAACGCTGGTGCGCGCAAATCATGCGCGAATTCGGCCTCCAATAAATTACCGAAAACACTCGAGCAACCGCACCGGCCACCCCATGTCTGATCAGCACAAAAGCGGACCCGCACAAAACGCATCCCTCGAGTGGCGGGAAAACGGCCAGCCGGTTTCCAGCGCCTTCAACGACATCTACTTCTCCACCGCCTCCGGCCTGGAGGAAACCCGCTATGTGTTTCTCGGCCAGAACCACCTGCCGGAACGCTGGCGCGCCCTCGAACAACATGACGTATTCACCATCGGCGAAACCGGCTTCGGCACCGGGCTCAATTTTCTCGCCGCCTGGCAGCTGTGGCGAAAGCTCGCCCCCACAGGAGCGCAACTGCATTTCGTCAGCGTGGAAAAGTTTCCCCTGCGCCTGCAGGACCTGAAGCGCGCGCTGTACCTGTGGCCCGAACTGGCGGAATTCACCGGCCCGCTGATCGAACAGTATCCCCTGTTCCTCGCCCCCGGCGTGCACCGGCTCAGGTTCGACGGTGGCGTGCACCTCACATTGATTATCGACGAAGCCAGCAGCGGATTCGAAAGCCTGCTGCTGGACGACCCGCAAAGAGACAGCCGGGTCAACGCCTGGTTTCTCGACGGCTTTGCACCATCCAAGAACCCGGAAATGTGGAGCCAGGCCCTGTTCCGAGCCATCGCCCGCCTCAGCGCACCACAGGCCACCTTCGCCACCTTTACCTGCGCCGGCATCGTCAAGCGCGGCCTCAAGGACGCGGGTTTCGAGATCCGGAAAGTGCCGGGTTTCGGCCACAAACGGGAAATGTTGCGCGGAGAGTTCACCGCACCAGAACAGCCATTCCGGCATCGGGCCACGCCCTGGCACCTGCCCGAGCCCCTTGCGGCAAACGTCGGGGGAAAAATCAAAAAAGTCGCGGTGATCGGCGCAGGTATTGCCGGCGCCAGCGTTGCCCGGGCACTGGCGGAGCGGAACTTCAGGGTGCAGGTATTCGAGCAGGGAGCGGCGCCCGGCAGTGGCGCCTCCGGCAATGACCAGGGCATTCTCTACGCGAAACTCTCCCCCAAGCCGGGCCCCAACGGCGACTTCAACCTGCTGGCCCTGCTCTACGCCCAGCGCCTTTATCCGCAAGTATGTGCGCAGGCGATCCACTTCGGCGGCCTGCTGCAACTGGCGCAGGAGGAAAAGGAACAGCAGCTGCAGCAGCAGATTGTCGAACAGCTCGCGCTGGACGCCAGCTCGCAGCTGGCACGCCCGGTGGATGCGCAGCGGGCTTCGGAACTGGCCGGCGTAGAACTCAATACTCCCGGCCTGTTCTTCCCCGCCGCCGGCTGGCTGCAGCCACAGCAGGTGTGCGCAGGCCTGTTGCGCCACGACAATATTGAACTGCGGTGCAATACCGCAGTGCTCGACCTGAACCGCAGCGATACCGGCTGGCACATCGTCGGCGAGGATGCACAGTGGCAGGCCGATGCCGTGGTGCTCTGCTGTGCCAACTTCAATCGCCGCTTCCCGGCGACAGCGCCGCTGCCACTGCAGCCGATTCGCGGCCAGGTCTCGTTTGCCGAGGCCACGGAAAATTCACGAGCATTAAAAGTGGCACTCTGCGGTGAGGGCTACATTGCTCCCGCCCACATTCCTGGCCACAGCCCAGGCCACACCTCCGCGTACAGGGGCGCAGCCCACACGCAACACAGCTTCGGTGCCACCTTCAAGCTGAAGCAGACGGACACCGGGATCCGCGCCGAAGAGCACCGGGAAAACCTGGCAACACTCGCCGCATTGTTGCCGGGGATTGCCCGCGACTTCGAACAGCAGACACTGCGCGGGCGTGCTGCGCTGCGCGCGGCAACGCCGGACTACCTGCCGCTGGCGGGCCCGGTGGCGGAGTGGCAAAAACTGGAAAGTACCTATGGCGCGCTGCGCAAGAACCGAAAGCAGCTGATCGAGCGGCGCTGCCCCTACCAGCAAGACCTCTATGTACTGGCCGGTCTGGGGTCGCGCGGCTTTACCTATGCGCCGCTGGCCGCGGAAGTGGTTGCCGCCTGGATCAGCGGTGAAGTGATGCCGGTTTCCGCGGAGCTGGTAAAGTCCCTGCACCCCATGCGCTTTGCCATTCGCACCCTGGGGAAGAACCGGCCGCTGGAACTCTGACCGGAATCAGACTCGCCAGAGTTCAGGCCGTTTCGTCGGTGGATTCCAAACGCGGTGGCTGCAACAGCGGGCCGCTGCCGGAGCCGCAGGCAACGATGGATTTCATTGCCGCCTCCACAGTGACGTGGGGCAGGATCTCCACACAGTCCGCCGGCAGGTGATAGACAAACCCGGAAGTTGGCACCGGCGCGGTGGGCACGTACACGGTATAGTCCCCGTTCTCGTGCTGGGAGGTGACAATGGCAGTCACGGACAGCGGGTTGTCGACGCCGTGAATTTTGGCCCTGGCCACCGGCCCGGACAGCACGCCTTCACTGCCGGCGCCACCGATAAACTGCAGCACCAGGTCCTTGATGGTGTTGTAACCGGGCGCCAGCTTGCCCAGCCAGTGGTCGACGTGCCGGTGCACCCAGCGCCCGACACTGGTTTTAACCAGCAGGCCGATCAGGAAACACACCGCCAGGATCAGCGCTATCACCAGCAGCTGGGCAAAGGTATCCTTGAATTGCGTGTGGGCTTCCATCCACTGGGTGACCGGCGCCACCAGTTCACTGATCTGGCCAAACAACCACTGGAACAGCAGAATGAAAATGGCGATGGGCAGAACCACCGCCAGCCCACCCAGCAGGGTGAGAGTGACAAAGGCTTTTATTCTGGTCATAGGTTAGGGTTCGAACTGCCAATAATCAAAAATGTGCCGCGAGCTTACCACTCCCCGGATAAACAAAAACTGAATTCCATGAAATCTGCGACGTCTATCTCCCGTCTTCCCCATCTAGCCCGCCTCTCCCACCTGCCCGGTCTCCCCTGCCTGCTACTCGGCTTGCTGCTGGCCTGCACCGCCTGTGCGCAGGAGATGATCCAGCCAGAGGCGGTGACGTACGAGGTGCTGGAGAAGCGCGAACGCGCCGCCGACCACTTCACCCAGGGGCTGTTTTTCGACGGCGAACGCTGGCTGGAAAGCAGCGGGCTCTACGGCCGCTCGTGGCTCGCGGAATATACCGACCCGGGGCGCAACCCCCTAAGGCGCAAATGGCTTGCTCCCAACCGTTTTGCGGAAGGGCTCGCAGTGCTCAACGATAAAATCTACCTGCTCACCTATCGCGCCGGCGAACTGCAGGTGTACGACCGCAACACCTTCAACCGGGAACAGGGCTTCACCTACCGCGGCGAGGGTTGGGGACTCACCACCGATGGCCAGCAGCTGATCATGAGCGATGGCAGCGACCGCCTTAGCTTTCGCGATCCCGAGGACTTTTCCATCACCCGCACCATCAGGGTCCACGGCGGTGGCGAGCAATGGAGCCGGCTCAACGAGCTGGAATTCGTGCACGGACTTGTCTGGGCGAATATCTGGCAGGATCCGCGGATCATCGCCATCGACCCGGCGAGCGGCCTGGTGAAAGGGGTATTGAATCTGGATCAGCTGCGGCGGGAAAGCCTCGGCCCGCAAGCGGATGTGGATGCCGTGGCCAACGGCATCGCCTGGGACCGGGCGCGCAACGGGCTGTGGGTGACCGGCAAATACTGGCCGGCGCTGTACCTGATCCGCCCCCGGGGCATGGGCTTCTGAGACGCGGGTTGCCGGTACGGGAACTTATGGCGAGAGTGGCTGTGCAAGTGTGGCCGGAAAGGGGCTGGAGATTGCAGCGTTAGTTTCGGTAGTAGTCGATGACGGTCAGGAAACCACCACTGCGAATGGAATCCAGTGCCGCCCCCCGCACCTGCAGGCGGTAACCGCGGTTGCGGCGCTCCACCGTCACCCCATCTACACCCTCGCCACCGTCAAACAGCAGCTCGTGCTCACCGTCCAGCGCCCGCCACTGCACACCCTCGATATTGCGCATGCCGGGCAATTCGATGGTGACCGCGTGCAGCGCTATCGGCAGTTCACGCATTTCCATACGCGCGATACCGCTGGAGGTCGCAAGAGAGTAATTGAGCTGATTGGCCGGCGCCGGCTTCCAGCCCAGATGGGTGTCAGCGCGGGCGGATTGCGCCAGCTGCTGAGGGTTGATCGAATCCGGTTTTACCGTGGCACACCCGCTGAGCCCCCCGGCGGCCACCCCCATCAACATGCAGGAAAGCAGCAAAGAAGTTGATTGCAATGCGCGCATAGCTTTATCCCTGTCTATGTCTGCGTTGCCGGGATTATAGACCAACATCTCATTTTGATGTGAATCGGCGCGCCAACAATTGACCGGAGCCCTGCGGCGCCCGGCCCTTGCGAGCCAGGATATACGCCAGCCCCGTGGCAAAGTCGCCTCTCTGTCGGTTCACCCCCACCGGCCGCCACGGGTATACTCCGCCCATGACAGATTCAGCCCCCGCCCGGCCGGCGCAGTCGCCGGAATATATCCTCCAGCACACCTTCGGATACACCGAATTTCGCGGTGACCAGCAGGCCATTATCGACACCCTGGTCAGCGGCGGCGACGCCCTGGTGCTCATGCCTACCGGTGGCGGCAAGTCCCTCTGTTACCAGATTCCCGCCCTCGCCCGCCGCGGCTGCGGCGTGGTGATTTCGCCGCTGATCGCGCTGATGCAGGACCAGGTCGAAGCGCTGCGCGCCGCCGGTGTGGCCGCCGCCTTCCTGAACTCCTCCCTGGCCGTGGCCGAAGCCCAGCAGATCGAAGCGCAACTGCTGAACGGCGAACTGGAGCTCCTGTACCTGGCGCCGGAGCGCCTGCTGCAACCGCGCACCCTGGACCTGCTGGAGCGCGCCGACATCTCTCTGTTCGCCATCGACGAGGCCCACTGCGTGAGCCAGTGGGGGCACGATTTCCGCGCCGACTACCTGCAGCTATCCTGCCTGCACCAGCGTTTTCCACAGGTACCCCGCGTCGCGCTGACCGCCACCGCGGACCAGCGCACCCGGCGTGAGATTGCCGGCCGCCTGGACCTGGAAGAGGCCCGGCACTTCGTCAGCAGCTTCGACCGCCCCAATATCCAGTACCGCATCGCGGCCAAGAACAATCCCAAGCGGCAATTGCTGCAATTCCTGACCAGTGAGCATCAGGGCAACGCCGGGGTTATCTACTGCCTCTCCCGCAACAAGGTGGAATCCACCGCAGCGTGGCTGCAGCAGCAGGGGTTCAATGCCCTGCCCTACCACGCCGGCCTGTCTGCCGAGGTTCGCGCCAACCACCAGCGCCGCTTCCTGCGCGAAGATGGCGTCATCGTGGTGGCCACCATCGCCTTCGGCATGGGCATCGACAAGCCGGATGTGCGCTTTGTTGCCCACCTGGACCTGCCGAAAAGTATCGAGGCCTATTACCAGGAGACCGGCCGCGCCGGGCGCGACGGCGAACCCGCCACCGCACTGCTGCTCTACGGTCTCGAAGACGTGGTCAAGCTGAGCCAGATGGCCGCCACCTCGGAAGGCAGCGAGGAACACAAACGCCAGGAGCGCCAGCGCCTGGATGCGATGCTCGGCCTGTGCGAGATCACCAGCTGCCGGCGCCGCGCACTGCTGCGCTATTTCGACGAGGAACTGGCGGCGGACTGCGGCAACTGCGATACCTGCCTGGAGCCGCCGGCCACCTGGGACGCCAGCGACGCCGCGCGCAAGCTGATGTCGTCCATCTATCGCACCGGCCAGCGCTTTGGCGCGGCCCACGTAATCGACGTGCTGCGCGGGGGCGATACCGAGAAAATCCGCCAGTTCAATCACCAGCAGCTGTCCACCTACGGCATCGGCGCCGACCTCAGCGCCAACGAATGGCGCGCCATCGCCCGCCAGCTGGTGGTGCGTGGCTACCTGCGGGTCAACGCGGAAGCCTTCAACGCACTGCAGCTGACCGAACAGTGCCGACCGGTGTTGCGCGGGGAAGAGCAGCTGCAACTGCGCACCCTGCCGAAAACTGCGCCCAGCTCCCGCTCCCGCCAGGGCGCCGGCAGCGAAATCACCGCCGAGGACCAGCCGCTGTGGGACGCCCTGCGCGCGCTGCGCAAATCTCTTGCGGAAGCCCACGGCGTGCCGCCCTATGTGGTGTTCCACGACGCCACCCTGCGGGAAATGGTGAGCGCGCGGCCGCGCAACCGCCAGGAAATGCTGGCCATTTCCGGCATCGGCGACAGCAAGCTGGAGCGTTTTGGCGAAGACTTCCTGCAGCTGCTTGCAGACTTTGCCGAACCGGCCGCGCCGGACGCGATTACCTAGCGCTTCCGGCACGGCAAGGCAGCCCGATGTCCCCGCTTAACCTGCCAGTGGAGAAAAGGCAGCGGTTACAATCTGCGCGACACTAGCGCTACCGATGGCGGAGAAATAATGAAAAAACTGCTGCTGATTCTCGTTGCCGGCACCGCCAGTCTGGCACTGGCCCTTGCCCTGCTCGCCCCCACCCTGTTGGGTTTTTCCATCACCCAGCTGGGCAATGCGGTAAACATCGCGACCGGGATGGGGGCCAAACTCGCCTGCTCGGGCCACTTCGTTTCCGGCTTTACCCCGGCCCGGAACCTGGAAGACCTGGCCTCCTATTCCCCCGCCAACCGCCTGCTGGACCTGCAGTACGATGAACAGACCAAACGGGTAACCGCCTCCCTGCTGGGGATGGGCACCACCAGTGCCCGATACCGTCCCGGCCTGGGTTGCACACTGGATATCGGTGATACCAGTGCCCTGGACCAAATCCGTATCAGCCAGCTCCCCGAGACCGAAGGCGAATGGCCCCGCGGCAATGGCGCCAGCCACATAGATTCCGCGCTGCAGCAACAGCTGGATGCGCTGCTGGCCGACGACAATGTCGCGGGCATGCAGACCCGCGCCCTGCTGGTGGTACAGGATGGCCGGCTGGTAGCCGAGTCCTACGCCGAGGGGATTACCGCACAGACGCCACTGCTCGGCTGGTCCATGGGCAAGAGCCTGACCGCGATGATGGTCGGGCGACTCGAACAACTCGGACAGGTCCCCACCGCGGCCGCGCCACTGTTCGATGAATGGAAACAGGATGCGCGGGCCCACATTACCCTCGAAGACATGCTGCATATGTCTTCCGGTCTCGACTTCGATGAAACCTACGCGCCCGGCAGCGACGCCACCCGCATGCTGTTCAACAGCCACAGCGCATCCGCGGTCGCACTGGGCAGCCTCGCGCTGTACCAACCCGGCGAGCACTTCTCCTATTCCTCCGGGACCACCAACCTGCTCGCGCGCTGGATCACCGACCAGCGCGGTGGCACGCCGCAGGACGGCATAGACTTTTTCCGCAATGAAATTCTGCGCCCGCTGGGAATGCAACACACGGTATTCGAGCCGGACCCCAGTGGCATTTTTGTCGGCAGCTCTTATATCTACGCCTCGGCCCGCGACTGGGCGCGCCTCGGCCTGCTGATGCTGGATCGCGGACAGTGGCAGGGAGAGCAATTGCTGGACCCCGAGTGGGTGCAGCGCGCGCACACGCCCAACCAGAGTAACAACGCCCCGGCCTACGGCTACCAGTTCTGGCTCAACTCCGGGACAAAAGAACTGGCGGCAGGCGACGAGCTACGGTTCCCGCAGCTGCCGGTAGATGCCTATTTCATGCTGGGCAACCGCAAGCAGGTGGTGATGATATCCCCCTCCACCAACACCGTTATGGTGCGTCTGGGCTGGAGTGCCGGCAGCTATCCGACGGGGGAAAATTTCGCCCGTCTGCTGCCGGCGGTAGAGAAAACCGCAATCAGCGCGGAATCTGCTGCTCGATAACCTGGGCAGCCTGGTCGGAAATGCCCAGCTTCTGCGCCAGTGACTGCAGGTACTGGCGCTCGCTGGCATTGTCCGGATTGATGGTCATTGCCGACACCAGATAGAGATTGAATGCGGTCGCGGGATCATCCGCCTCGCTGACGATCTCGTCCAGGTCCACCGGCGTGGTCAGAAACTGGCGGAACTCGTCGAGATCGCTCTGATCCAGCTGCCCGTGCAGTGCCTGCAGGATATTTTGCTGCTCCTGCGGGTCGATCTTGCCATCCGCCTGGGCGGCGGCAGCCATGGCCTTGAGCATGGTTTCCGCCTGCTGGTCGCCGCCGCTGCTGTCAGCCTCCGAATTTACAAACCCGAACAGGCCACCATTGCCCTGGGGCTTCATCTTTTGCCAGTCAACGGGATTGGCTTTCTGCCCCTTGGGCCCCTGTTGCCCGAACTTGCCGTCGGCGCGGCCAAAAATCTGCCCGAGAATATCCCCCAGCCCGCCGCCGGCGGCGCTGCCGCCCGCACCGCCAGGAGCACCGCCGGGCGCGCCGCCCGGGACACCGCCGCCCTGCTGCATCTGGGCAAAAATCCGCCGCGCCATTTCCATCAGCACCGCGGCACCACCGGCACCAGCACCTGCGGGAATCGCGCCACCGAAAATATCGCCGCCGGCAGGTCCGGACTGACCGCCACCCGGCGCCGCCGGTGCACGGCCCAGTCCCCCGGGTTTGGTGGCCCGGGCGAGAATATCGTCGAGGCTCGGGCCGTCGCCCGCATCCGGCGCCGGCACCTTGCTGAAGTCGGGCGGCGGAGTGCCCGGTGCAGGGGCGGGCTGCTGGCGAATCTTCTTGTTCAGCATCGACATTCCGGCGCCAATTAGCGCGCCCAGTAACAACTTCTTGTTCATGGATAACTGCCCGTTTGGCTGTGTGGAAATAGCCCAAACTGTAGGGTCGGGACAGCGGCGCAACCACAGTGGCCACATCAGTCGCTGCAACTGCGGGACAGAGTCGCTACAATGCGCCCCCGCACCACCACCGCTGAATTCGCCCGAATCACCAAGCTCACATAAGGACGTTTATGATCCTCGCTGTTCTCGCCATCATCGCCGGATTTGCCCTGCTGGTCTGGAGTGCCGACCGCTTCGTGGAAGGGGCCGCCGCCACCGCCACCCACGCGGGTATGCCGCCGCTGCTGATCGGTATGGTCATCGTGGGTTTCGGCACCTCGGCGCCGGAAATGGTGGTGTCCGCGATGGCTGCACTGGACGGCAGCCCGGGCCTGGCACTGGGTAACGCCTACGGTTCCAACATCGCCAATACCGGCCTGATTCTCGGCTTCACCGCGCTGATGATTCCCCTCGCGGTACACTCCAAAATCGTGCGCAAGGAATTGCCGCTGCTGCTTGCCATCAGCTGTGTTACCGGCGCCTTCCTGTGGAATGGCAGTCTCGAACGCTGGGAGTCATGGGTTCTGCTGGCAGGGTTTTTCGGGCTGATCGGCTGGTCCATCTACTCCGCCCTGACCGGCAAGGGCGACATGATTGAAGGCAATATCGCAAGCGAGCTGGAAACCCACGCCATGCCCCTGGGCAAAGCGCTGTTCTGGGTGGCGGCAGGCCTGGTACTGCTGATCGCCAGCTCCCGCCTGCTGGTGTGGGGCGCCGTCACTATTGCCCAGCAACTGGGCGTCGACGACCTGGTAATCGGCCTCACCATCGTGGCGCTGGGTACTTCACTGCCGGAGCTGGCGGCCACCGTTATCGCTGCACGCAAGGGCGAACACGATATCGCCATCGGCAACGTGGTGGGGTCAAACATGTTCAACCTGCTGGCGGTTGTCGGCATCGCGGGGGCGATCGCGCCGATGTCCAACGTGCCACAGGAAGTAATGACCCGCGATTGGCCCATGGTGGTCGGCCTTACCGTTGCGCTATTTGTATTCGCCTATGGATTTCGCGGCCAGGGGCGCATCAACCGCTGGGAAGGCCTGGCCTTACTGCTCGCCTATGTCGCCTACACCGCCTACCTGGTAGTGGAAATCTCCCGCGCGCAGTAATCGACGCCTGCCAGACCATTTCAGTCCCCTTCCAGGCGCCGCAAGCGCGCCTGGAGACGCTCGACTTCCTCCAGCAGGTCGATGGCCAGAGCGGCGCCCGCCAGGTTGACCCCCAGGTCCCGCTCCATCGAATACACCCGGCGCACCCGGCGCACGCAGATGCCGCTGAAACGCCAGCTCCTGACATCGCCCCGGGGCTCGATGATGCCCTCTTCCACCAATGCAATAATGTGATCTGCGGGCAACCCGCTGGCACGGCACAGCTCGCTCAGGGTCAGTTCGATGGTCTCGTCCAGAATCGCCGGAGTGCCTTCCCCGGTTTCCCGCTCATTCATCAAACATCCCTCCGGTCAGTTGAATAGCCTCTGGGGTTGAAAGCAAACGCCTTGCTGAATGCCTGGTAGGCGGCCTTTTCCGCGTCCGTATTCGCCGGCGGCGCAACAATATCCAGTACCACAAACAGATCGCCGGGCACCTTCGCCGGTAGCCCGCGGCCTTTCAGGCGCAACTTGCCGCCAGTCTTGCTGTTGGGGGGAATGGTGAGGTTGATGCGGCCACCCGGTGTATCCAATGGTATTTTGGCGCCGAGCGCCGCTTCCCAAGGGGCCAGCGGCAGGGTCAGGTAGACGGTGGCACCCTCTACCCTGTAGCGCCCGTGGGGATTGAAATGAATCTCCAGGAACAGGTCTCCCGGCTTGCCCTCCCCCACGCCGGGTTCGCCCTGGCCGGCGAGGCGAATCTGCTGCCCTTCGGTAACCCCTTTGGGGATTTTGACATTCAGCTTCCGCTCGCGAATCCGCGGCTTGCCGTCGGCACCCAGTTCCGAATGCTTGAGGGTGATCTGGCGGGTGGCGCCGTGGTAGCTGTCCTCGATTTCGATCGCAATCTTTGCGTAGGTATTGTTGCCATGGGCGTGGAAGCGGTGACCTCCGCGGGCGCCGTGTGCGTGCCCGCCAAATCCGCCGTGACTGAATCCGGCATGTCCGAACAGGCTTTCAAAAAAGTCACTGAAGGCCTCCGGGTCCACTTCGGTATAACCGCCGCCGTGAAATTCAAAACCCTGGTCCCAGTCCGGAGGCGGGCGGAAATCCTGCCCGGCATTCCACTGGTTCCCCAGCTGGTCATAGGCCGCGCGCTTTTCCGGGTCCTTAAGCACTTCGTAGGCTTCATTGACTTCCTTGAAGTGCGTCTCCGCATCCTCCTCCTTGCTCACATCCGGGTGGTACTTGCGCGCGAGCTTGCGGTAAGCGCGCTTGATTTCATCCTGCGCCACATCCCGCTTGAGGCCGAGTATCTGGTAATAATCCTTGTATTCCATGACAGGCAAAAATCAGTGGTATCGATAAATAAAAAAGGCACCCATCGGGTGCCTTTCTCCGCTCATCCGTGAACGCACTCCTCCATATTAGAAGGAATATCCAATACCGAGGTTAAAGATCCACGGGCTGAAATCCACATCGGTTACGCTATCGCGAACAAGCACGTCCGGGTCCAGCGGTGACCGGTAGTAGGTGTTGAAGTCGGTGTCGGTATCCACATACAGCACCGCGGCATTCACCAGGAAGGCACTGTCGCGACCGAAGCGGAAATCCACACCGGCCTGTGCGGTTACACCCCAGGAATGTCCCAGGCCAAGGTCGGCACCATTGACGGTTTGACCCGAGTCGATCAGGTCGTCATTCAGGGCGCGGCTGAAGCCCTCATCACTGAAATCGGTGTAGTTCACGCCGATACCGACATAAGGTTGCCCCAGGCATTCCGGGCCCAGCGGGTACCAGTTTACAAACGCGTTGGAGTAACTGGCATCAAAGCTACCCAGATCATAATCGGTATCAAAGGTGACATCTCCGTCATGAATTCTTTTCAGATCCATGTCGTAAGAAGTAGAACCGATATACATCAGCTCCACGCCCCAGTGAGGGACCGGCTTCCATGCACCAGAAATATTCCAGGTGGTGTCACTATCGAGGTCAAAACCTGCGCTGATCCAGTCTTCACTCAACTTGAAATTATCGCTGCTGTCATCGGGGTCGACCCAAGAAGCACCAACGCGAATAATGTAATCACCATCCATCCACATATCAGCCGCTGCCTGTTGTGCACTTACCAGTGCGGCTACAGCGATTGCAAGCGGTGTCAGAGCGCGTGTCATTTTCATTGAGAACTCCATCGTATTCGGCAAATTAAACAGCAATTAACCCAATCACTGTCAGTCTAGACACCGGAATACACGGCGGTAGGAAAAACAACCAAAAAAAATCGTGTATTGCGGAACTTTTGTACCGTTTTGACGCTCGTTAATTCTTATTTGATGAGACCGGCGACTGGCGCAATTTTCTTTTTGCACGCCAACGATGTTTTCAGGGGATTTTTTGCGCCAGAATGGAATATTTTTACGCCAGAAAAGCTCGAGAAAATAATTTATGCGCCAGCGCTGTAGCGCTGCCCTGCCGCCATAGGAAAATTTCCGTCACCGATTCAGGCGACATTCAGGTTTGAAAAACAACCAGCCCGCAAACGTAAAGAATTGTTTGTGCGATACAGCTGGCGCGAAATACGACAAATATCTGGCCGGTCAAACACCCGTACATTGCCGGGGATAGTGATGACGAGGGGTTAAGTTTTGGCGAGGGGTTAAGCTGTAGCGGGAATTAAAGTGATATCGGGGAGTTGAAGGTGGGAGGCGCGGCGGG
>NZ_CAJXKH010000056.1 GCF_913055755.1 uncultured Microbulbifer sp. | reverse complement strand
CTTCCGACCAGGCCCTGCTGCTGGAAGAAAATATCGAAGACACCGACGTATTCCTGGCCCTTACCAACGACGACGAAGCCAATATCATGGCCTCCCTGCTGGCCAAGCGGCTCGGTACGCGCAAGGTGATGACCCTGATCAACAACCCGGCCTATGTGGACCTGGTGCAGGGCGGCGAGATCGACATCGCCATCTCGCCGCAACAGAACACCATCGGTAGCCTGCTCACCCACGTGCGCCGCGGCGACATGGTCAACGTGCACTCCCTGCGCCGCGGCGCCGCAGAAGCGATTGAAGTAATCGCCCACGGCGACAACCGCACCTCCAAGGTGGTGGGGAAAAAAATCGAGGATATCGACCTGCCGGAGGGCGCCTCCATCGGTGCCATCGTTCGCGAAAGAGATGGCGAGAGCCAGGTACTGATCGCCCACGACAATATTGTGGTGGAAACCGACGACCACGTGATCGTGTTCCTCGTCGACCGCCGTCACACCCGCCACGTGGAACAGCTGTTCCAGGTCGGCTTCAGTTTCTTCTGAGGGCGGTAGATCCAGATGCGACTGGCAGTCATTGCACGGGTGTTCGGAATTCTGCTGACGGTGTTCAGCCTCACTCTGCTGCCTCCGATCGGGGTATCGCTGTGGTATGAAGACGGCACCCATATCGCGTTCAGCGTGGCTTTCGGCATCACCATCCTCACCGGCCTGTTTATGTGGCTGCCGGTACACGATCTCAAACAGGACCTGCGTACCCGCGACGGCTTTGTGGTGACTTCCTTCTTCTGGCTGGTACTGGGCAGCTTCGGTGCCCTGCCGCTGATCATCAGCCCACAGCCACACCTCAGTACCGTGGATGCAATCTTCGAATCCATATCCGGCCTCACCACTACCGGCGCCACCACCATCGTCGGTCTCGACGCTCTGCCGCCGGCGATTCTCTACTACCGGCAACAGTTGCAGTGGTTCGGCGGTATCGGCGTGATCGTGATCGCACTGGCAATCCTGCCGATGCTGGGTATCGGTGGTATGCAGCTGTACAAAGCGGAAACCCCGGGTCCGGTAAAAGACACCAAACTCACGCCGCGTATTGCGGAGACCGCGCGCGCGCTGTTTGTGATTTACATCATTCTTACGGTGTGTTGTACGCTGGGTTACTGGTGGGCGGGCATGACCCTGTTCGACGCCATCTGCCATTCCTACGCCACCGTGGCCAACGGTGGCTTTTCCACCCACGATGCGAGCATGGGTTTTTATGCCCACAACCATGCAATCATGGTGATCGCCATCATTTTTATGCTCACCGCCGGCATCAACTTCGGCCTGCACTTTTTTGCTTTCAGCAACCGGACCCTCAAGCACTACTGGCAGGATTCCGAATTCCGTTTCTATATCTGGGTCACCGTTATTGCGTGCCTTGTCATCGTCGGCTACCTGTGGGGTACCGGTACCTTCGACCTGAACAGCAGCATATTGCACGGCGTATTCCAGGTGGTGTCCATCGGTACCACCGCGGGTTTCGGTTCCGAAAACTTCTCCGTGTGGCCGGCATTTCTGCCTTACATCTTGTTGATGGTGGGCATTATGGGTGCCTGTGCCGGCTCCACTTCCGGTGGTATCAAATCGGTGCGGGTTATGCTGATCATGAAATCCGGCCTGCGCGAGCTGAACCGGCTGGTGCATCCAAATGCGGTGGTGCCGATCAAGGTCAATCGCAAGATAGTACCCGCGCGGGTGACGGATGCGGTGTGGGGATTTTTTGCGGTTTATATTCTGTCGTTTTTTGTGCTCACCATCGCGGTGATGGCCACCGGGGAAAACTTCGTTACCGCTTTTTCCACCGTGGCGTCCTGCCTCAGTAATATCGGCCCCGGGCTCGGCGAAGCCTCGGCAAACTACGGCTCGGTCAATGAAGTGGCCAAGTGTTTTCTGATTCTCGCGATGTTGATGGGGCGGCTGGAAATTTTCACCCTGCTGGTGCTGTTGACGCCCGCGTTCTGGAAGCACTGAATTTTCCAAAAATTTTTCGCGGGCACAGGAAAGTAATTGCGGATTATTTTTTCTGGTAAATCCTGCTCTTGCCTTCCGGCTGGCGACGGAAGCGCTTGTATTCCCACTGGTACTGTTCCGGTGCTTCCGCTATGCAGGCTTCGACACCGCGATTGAGTGCTGCCAGGGAGACCTTCTGCTCTTCGTTGTAAATCGCCTGTTCCGCGGGCAGCAACACCAGTTCAAAACCGCCCTTTACCCGCTTGCCAAAACCGAACACCACCTTGCAACCGGTGCGCTGGATCAGGTTGTAGGCCAGGGTCATGGTGAGCGCTGGCTGGCCGAAAAACGGCGCGAAGTCGCCGCCGGTTTCGTCCGGCTCCTGGTCCGGCAGTACCCCGACAATTTCTCCGGCCTTCAGTGCCTTGAGCAGCGAGCGCACACCGCGCACATTGGTGGGCACCAGGTTGGCGCCGGTGGATTCGCGGCCGGCGCGGATTACCGGATCCAGCGCGGCAATTTTGGGTGGCGCGTAGAGACTGGTGGTGGGGCCAACGGTGGCCAGATACTGGCCGAAGATCTCCCAGTTGCCGATATGCGGCGCCAGCACCAGCACGCCGCGGCCCTCTTCCACCCCATCGGTGAGCAGTTGCTGGTTGCGCACCCGCACGATAGCATCTTCCGCGCGGCTCCAGGGCTGGCGCCACAGACTGGCAACCTCGAACCCGGTCATGGCGGTATTCACCACACTCTCGCGGGCAAGGCGCTGCCGCTGCTTGTGCGACATGGCCGGATAGCAGCGCGCCAGGTTGATGCGGCTGATCCGCAGGCTGTCGCTGCCCGTAGTGGCGGCCACATAGCCCACCAACCCACCGAGCCGGCGCGACCAGCGCAGGGGCAGCGCTCCCACCAGTTTCAACGCACCCGCTGCCAGTTGCCCTTTGATATCCAACGCCTCTACATCCTTCTGCTACCGGGTACCAGCCCCAAATTCTATCTATCTTCGCAGTATGGTCGTTTTATCGACACGAATTCCGCGGCCGCTGTTTAGTGCGCAACCCGCTGCCGCTATAATTGCGCCCCTTGTCTTTTCACCCAGCTGATATCGGAGATAGCGGTGTCCGAGCAACAAACTGCAAGTCCTGCGAGTAAACAGGACCTGAGCACCTTCCAGGGCCTGATTTTCACCCTGCAGGAGTACTGGGCGCGCCAGGGGTGCGTCATTCTACAGCCTCTGGATATGGAAGTGGGCGCCGGCACCTTCCACCCGGCCACCTTCCTGCGCTCCATCGGCCCGGAAACCTGGAATGCGGCCTATGTACAGCCCTGCCGCCGCCCCACCGACGGCCGCTACGGCGAAAACCCCAACCGCCTGCAACACTACTACCAGTACCAGGTGGTGATGAAGCCGTCCCCGGACAACATCCAGGAACTCTACCTGGACAGCCTGCGGGCACTGGGCATCGACCCCACCGTGCACGACATCCGGTTCGTTGAGGACAACTGGGAATCCCCCACGCTGGGCGCCTGGGGCCTCGGCTGGGAAGTGTGGCTGAACGGTATGGAAGTCACCCAGTTCACCTACTTCCAGCAGGTGGGCGGCCTCGAGTGCTACCCGGTGACCGGTGAGATCACCTATGGTATCGAGCGTATCGCCATGTACCTGCAGGGGGTCGAGTCCATCTACGACCTGGTGTGGACCCGCAATGCCGACGGCACTCCGGTGACCTACGGCGACGTGTTCCACCAGAATGAAGTGGAGATGTCCCGCTACAACTTCGAGCACGCGGATGTGGAATTCCTGTTCAACACCTTCGATCACTGCGAGCGCGAAAGCCAGCGCCTGATCGAGCTGGGCCTGCCACTGCCGGCCTACGAGCAGGTAATGAAAGCTTCCCACGCGTTCAACCTGCTGGATGCGCGCCACGCCATTTCCGTCACCGAACGCCAGCGCTTTATCCTGCGGGTGCGCACCCTGGCGCGCGCGGTGGCCCAGGCCTATTTTGACGCGCGCCACGCCCTCGGCTTCCCGCTGGCGGAAGAGTCCCTCCGTAAAGAAGTACTGGCCCAACTGGAAGCGCAGAAGGAGAAGAAGTAATGGCTCAGGATTTTCTGGTTGAGCTGGGCACCGAAGAGCTGCCCCCCAAAGCCCTGCACAAACTGATGCAGGCCTTCGCCGACGGTATCGAACAGGGGCTGAAAGACGCCGAACTCGAATACGGCGAAATCAAGGCCTACGCCAGCCCCCGTCGCCTCGCCGTGGCGGTGCGCGACCTGGCGGAGCAGCAGCAGGACAAACAGATCGAGAAACACGGCCCGGCAGTGGCCGCCGCCTTCGACAAGGACGGCAAGCCCACCAGGGCCGCGGAAGGTTTCGCCCGTGGCGCCGGCGTCAGCGTGGACCAGCTGGCGCGGGTACAAACCGACAAGGGCGAGCGCCTGGCATTTATCAGCGAACAGAAAGGCGAAGCGACCACCAGCCTGCTCGGCGATATCGTCAGCCAGTCCCTGGCAAAACTGCCGATCCCCAAGCGCATGCGCTGGGGCGCGCGCAAGGAAGAATTCGTACGCCCGGTGCAGTGGCTGCTGATGCTGTTCGGCAACCAAGTGGTCGATACCCGGGTGCTGGGCAAGCAGGCTGGCAGCACCACCCGCGGCCACCGCTTCCACTGCAACCGCGAACTCGCGGTGTCCTCGGCGAACGACTATGTGCAACAGCTGCGCGACCCCGGTTACGTGGTGGTGGACTTTGCCGAGCGCCGCGAAATGATTCGCGAACAGGTGCAGGCGGAAGCCAACAACGTCAACGGCGAGGCAGTCATTGACGACGAGCTGCTGGACGAAGTTACCGCGCTGGTGGAGTGGCCGGTGGCGCTCACCGGTCGTTTTGAAAAACGTTTTCTGGAAGTGCCCGCGGAAGCGCTGATTTCCTCCATGAAGGAGCACCAGAAATACTTCCACGTGGTGGACGAGGACGGCAACCTGATGCCGTTCTTTATTACGGTTTCCAATATCGAAAGCGCCGATGCCAAGCAGGTGATTGAAGGCAACGAGCGGGTAATCCGCCCGCGCCTGTCCGATGCCGCTTTCTTCTTCGAGACCGACAAAAAAATCAGTCTCGAAGCGCGCCGGGAAAAACTCAAGTCCATCGTATTCCAGCAAAAGCTGGGCACGGTGTACGACAAGACCGAACGCCTGGCCAAACTTGCCGCAGCGATTGCGGATAAAATTGCCGGCGATTCCGCCCTCGCCCAGCGCGCCGCCCAGCTGTGCAAATCCGACCTGGTCACCGAAATGGTGTTCGAGTTTGCGGACATGCAGGGCATTGCCGGTTACTACTACGCAGAAAATGACGGCGAGCCGCTGGATGTGGCCAAGGCCATGTACGAGCAGTACATGCCGAAATTTGCCGGCGACGAACTGCCTGCCAGCGAAACCGGCACCATCATTGCGCTGGCGGATCGCATCGATACCCTTGTAGGTATTTTCGGCATCGGCCAGCCGCCCAGCGGTTCCCGCGATCCCTTCGCCCTGCGTCGCGCCAGCCTGGGTGTACTGCGTATCCTGGTGGAAAAAAATATCGACCTGGACCTGCGCGACCTGCTGACCCTGGCCCGCGATGGCTATCCGCGCACCGCGTTGGCGGAGCACGACACGGTAGTGGAACAGACCCTGGCCTACATGATCGAGCGCTTCCGAGCCCGCTATGAAGACGCCGGCATCAAGGCGGAAGTGTTCCTCGCCGTTTCCGCGCGCAACCTGTCGCGCCCGCTGGATATCGACAACCGGGTGAATGCGGTACACAGCTTCAGCCACCTGCCGGAAGCGGGAGCGCTGGCCGCCGCCAACAAGCGGGTGTCGAACATCCTCGCCAAGCTGGAGGGCCCGGCCCCCAGTACCGTGGACCAGGCACTGCTGCAGGAGGATGCGGAAAAAGCGCTGTTTGCCGCAATCCGCGATGCGGAAGATGCGGTGGCGCCGCTGTATCGGGAAGCGCGTTTCGAGGAAGGGTTGGCCGGCCTGTCCGGGCTGCGCACCACCGTCGACAACTTCTTTGACGACGTCATGGTGATGGCAGACGACGAGCAGCTGCGCAACAACCGCCTGGCACTGCTGGCACAGCTGCGCGCACTGTTCCTGGAAGTGGCTGACATTTCACTGCTGGCGCCGGCGAAGTAACCGGTTGCGTTTATTCAGGTGACAACAGTGCCATGGCTTTAATCATTCTCGATCGCGACGGCGTCATCAATCAGCACTCGGACAACCATGTCCGCAGTGCGGACGAGTGGCTGCCGATTGCCGGGAGTATCGAGGCCATGGCGCAACTCAGCCAGGCGGGCCACCAGCTGGTGGTGGCCACCAACCAGAGCGGCCTTGCCCTCGGCCATTTCGATCTCGACGACCTGGAAGCCATGCACGCGAAAATGCGGGCGCTGGTGGAAGACGCCGGCGGCGAGATCGCGGCAATTTTTTACTGTCCTCACAGCGACGACGACAACTGCCGCTGTCGCAAACCCAGAACCGGGCTGCTGGATGCGATCGAAGCGGAATTCGATACCAGCCTGCACGACTGTTATTTTGTCGGCGACCGACGCAAGGATCTCCAGTGTGCGGTGGCCAAGGGTTGCAAACCGGTGCTGGTAAAGACCGGGCGCGGTGAGGACACCCTGCAGACGCTGATTCAGGAGCCGGATCCAGCACTGGTAGAAACCGCGGTATTCGACGATCTGGCGCAGTTTACAGACTTTATTCTGCGTTAACTCCTTGCCGATAGCTCGGCATCTTCGCGCCCCCGGGTGAGGCAAGCTCTGCTACGACACACTTTTCTCTTCCCCACTGCCCTCAGCTATTCCCGACTTGCCACACATACTGTGTGCGGCATAGTATTTACTGTGTATCACACAGTAACCAGGGGATTGGGGTGACACTGACACCGGTAAGGCTTAACAAACTCACCATGGAGATGCGCCGCGGAATACTGATCCTCGCGGTGCTGCGTTCGCTCAAGACGCCCCACTACGGTTATTCGCTGCGCAAACTGCTCGCGGAAAAGGGCCTCGAAATGGATGAAGGGACGCTGTATCCCCTGTTGCGACGACTGGAGCAGCAGGGACTGCTGACCAGCAACTGGAAAGTACAGGAAGGAAGAAGACGGCGTTTCTATCGGTTGGGCAGCGACGGCGAATTGGCACTGAAACAGATGACCGCAGAGTGGTACAAGCTCAATCGGTCGATCGATCAACTTGGAGAGGAAGGGTAATGGAATTACTGCAACGCTACGTGGACAACGTGAAGACCTACCTGCCGCAATCCCTCCGGGAAGACGTAGGCAATGAACTCTATTCCGGGCTGCAGGATGAATATGATGATCTGAGTGAAACGCTGGGGCGCGCCCCCGGGGAACTTGAGATTGCTGCACTCCTGAAGCGTCGCGGGCACCCGATGCAGGTGGCGGCCGCTTTTCGTCCGCGCAGGACACAGGTAAGTGAAGCCCTGTTTCCACTCTACCTGCAGGTCCTGAAGTGGGTGATCCTGTTGATTGCAATCGTTAATGGCGTAGCACTTGCGCTGCCACTGCTCGGGGCGCCACAGCCGGATTTCTTCGGTGCCGTGTGGCGGTGGCTGTTTGCGACGGCAAACGCCGCCTTGCAGGCGTTTGCCTGGATTACTCTCGGCTTTTACTTTACCGGCGAGAGCCTCAGTTTCAGTAATGCGTTTGGCAAGTGGGACCCCCGCAGCCTGCCCCGCGTCGCCGGAGGCGGCCATAACATTGGGCAGTTCGACAGCGGCATCGAACTGGTGGCAATACTGTTGTGTGCGGGCTGGCTAAACAATCTGTTTTCGCTGGTACAACCCTCCTTTGCCGGGATTGAACTGATTCTGGCGGAACAACTGCGCGGGCTGTTGCCGTGGATCAATATTGCCCTGGGTGCAGGTGCTTTGATGGCAGCGTGGAAACTGCTACTGCCTTACTGGACCCGCAGCAAAATTTTGCTGAGCGCGACCATCCACGGTTACTGGCTGCTACTTCTCGTGCTGTTATTCGGCTTACAAGAGACATTTGCGATTCAATGGCACGCAGCGGGCGTGGATCATTGGGTATTGCCCCAGGGCATTTGGCAGGCCGGGGTGCTGGTGGCGCTCGTATTGAGCGCTCGGGACCTGTGGCACGACATGCGCAGATTGTTGCGAGCCCGCTATGGTAGGTGACGACACCCTGCAAATTCTGATTCAGGAGCCGGATCCAGCGCTGGGAGAAACCGCGGTATTCGAAGACCTCGCGCAGTTCTCGGATTTTTTCTCCGGTTACCCCCGTAGCCCTAGCGCCGCCCGGCTTCCCACAGCTATCCCCCGGTTCCCGTATTTCTCTGGTAGCACTTGTTCACCAGTTGTCCGTTGTATTCATAGGGGCATTGGTAGAACCCCGCCCCCTGCTGGAATCTATATCGTCGGCCCATATAACCGAGGGTAGAATATAACCCCCTTAATTCTTCTATAGTTCCCTGCTCGGGCCCTTCCAGCATATTTATGCCAAAGACGCGCTCCAGTATTGATTTTATGATCAGCCGGTCCGGATCCTCTTTTTCAAAGGACCACTTTTTTCTCGCCGCTCGCATTACCAGGACCAGGTCCATCGCATCGCGACTGAACCTGGATGTATCGACACCGACCTGTTTTTTTTCTTGCCAGGTAATTTCTTTTTCGCGATAGCGAATTTTTGCGGTGACTCCGAGTTTAGCCACACAGGCGGTTGCCACCTGTTCCACCAGTCTCGCTATACTGGCGCGGTTGCTGAAGTCAGCCGTCATCGCTTTCAGCTGTGTATCTATATTTGTCTCTGCCCCCCCACAAGTGACCGGTATACGGAAAACTTCCGCGTTTGATTTTGTTTCGAATAGCGGCACCCCATACTGATTAAAATAATCCGGGTCATAGCTGCCAGCATAAAATTCAGCAAAAATCTTTCTGATATTTTCCGTGATGGGAATGAGTTGCGACGGTAGCCCCGAGCCATTCTCGTTTGCAATCAGCAGCTGGTCGGGAAGATTCTCTATGTATTTGTCAACGTCCTCCAACAGGTAGTCAAACAAACCGTTTTCATTGAAATCCATGGATATCATTTCAATGGTGGTTTTGTCCCAGGTCTTCAGGCTTTGCCACTGCCATTCCGCCAGATCCGCGCGGGCCTCAAAGGTACCATCGCTGCGCTGAACCAGGACCATCGACCTCATGGTGGTCTCATAGGTGTCGTCGCCCTGCCCCTCCAGTTCATATTCCACGTCAAACTGCCGGACAAACAGGTCCGCGCGGGAATCCTCATTCAGGTCACCGATGTAAACCTCGTGGTTTCTCCGGTCGACGATTTTCCCCGCCGCGAGTACCGACGTGCTTATCGACATTACCAGGATGGTCACTGCAGCCATTCGCGGATTCATTGCGTTGTGCCCGGGTGTTGCTTGTACATGCATCACCATAAACTTTAGCCCAGCGGTGTACGGCGCCCGCACAGAAGCTATCGGCGCGGCGCCACCCGCGTCCATTGCGTCAGTTAGCTCCGTCTTTGCGCTTCCATCTTCGCTATGGTTAGCCAGTGGGTATGCGCATTTTTAATACTTGTATTCCACCCACCGGACACCAACAATGGCGCCCCCAGCCAATCTCGTAATGTGGAGTTCCACCGTGCAGCAACTGATTCTCAACCCCCGCGCCGAACGCCGCCTGAAAATGGGCCATCTGTGGATTTACAGCAACGAGGTGGACACCAAGCGCAGCCCGCTGAAAGGGCTGGAGCCCGGCAGCCAGTGTGAGATTCTCGACAGCAGGGAAAAGAGCCTGGGATTTGCGCTGGTGAATCCGAACCAGCTGATCTGCGCGCGACTGGTTTCCCGCAAGGGGCCCTTTACTGCGAAACAGCTCAGGCAACGCCTGCAAACTGCCCTCGCCCTGCGCGAGCGCTATTTCCCCCATCCCAGTTACCGCATGGTGTATGGCGACTCCGACGGCCTGCCCGGGCTGGTGGTGGACCGCTTCGGGGATTACCTGGTGGTGCAGGTCAGCAGCTGGGGGATGGAACGACTGTTGACGGAAATCGTCGACACCCTGGTAGCGCTGGTAAAACCGCACGGGATCCTGCTGCGCAACGATCACCAGGGTCGCATGGTGGAGGAACTGCCGGAGATCTGCGAGGTGGCCCACGGCGAGGTTCCGCAGATGGTACCGTTTGAGGAAAACGGCGTGGCACTGCTGGCGCCGGTTTACCAGGGGCAAAAAACCGGCTGGTTTTACGACCACCGCGACAACCGCGCGCGCCTCAACCAGTGGGTAAAGGGACAGCGCGTGCTGGACCTTTTCTCTTATGCCGGCGGCTGGGGTGTGCAAGCGCTTGCTAACGGAGCGCGCGAGGTCACCTGCGTGGATGCCTCGGCACAGGCGCTCGACTGGTGCGAAGAAAATGCCGCGCTGAACAAACGCCAGGACGACCTGATTACCATTCAGGGCAAGGCGATCGACGCCATGAAGGAACTGATCGCCAGCGGTGAACGCTACGACGCCATCGTGCTGGACCCTCCCGCGTTCATCAAACGCAAGAAAGACCAGAAATCCGGCGAGGCCGCCTACCGCCATATCAACGAACTGGCGCTGCGAATGCTGGAAAAGAATGGCTTGCTGGTAAGCGCATCCTGCTCCATGCACCTGGAGTCGGATACGCTGCTGGACATCCTGCGCGGCGCCGGACGCCACCTGGAAAAATCCATTTCAATTATCGGCAGCGGCGGCCAGGGCGCCGACCATCCGGTGCACCCGTCGATTCCCGAGACCCGCTACCTGAAAGCGCATTTCGTGCACCTGGCGACGGGCTGAACCCGCGGGGGTGTTTCGGTCAGTTGGCGGCAGGCCCCTTGGGCTTGATCGGCAACAGGCGCGAGTCTGCCAGTGCCGCGGTGCGGTGGCCGAGTCCCGCCAGATATTCCTCGTCGCTGGCGAAGGCGAGAAACGTAGCCTGGTCCGGATAGCGTACCAGCAATACCATGTCCCACTGCTCGTCCTGTGGGCCGATAAAGTAGTTGCCGCCCTCTCCGGCCACCAGCACTTCGCCACCGCGGCGCTCCAGCAGCGGGCCCGCATGCGCCATATATTTCTTGTAAGCGCCGTAGCCAGTCAGTGGCTGTTGCGGCGCCAGCTCGGGAAAATCACTGTAGTCTGCCTGCTCGCGGAAGCGCAGCAGGTTGAGCATGAGCACCTCGCCCTGCAATCCGCGTTTGAACATCGCCGCGGCGGATGCGTCTGTGGGCTCGATAAATCCAGTTTCCATTGCAGTTCTCCCTGGGGTGTTTTCCAGCGTGGTCGCCCCGGAAAGGTACAGGGGCGGTAGTTAGTTTCGGCGAATGCTGCCGCTACAGGCCATGACCGGGATTACCCCTGGCCGTGGCCAAATACCTCAGCCGCGAGTTCGGCGGCATGGCTGCGGATATCCTGCGGCCAGCTGGCAATTTCCCGTTCAAATAGCGCCCCCTCCCTCGCGTACAGGGTTCTCGTGGCCTCTTCAAAATTGGGGCGGTCTCCGGCCATGGCCTGCATAAAGCGATAACAGGATGCCTGGCGCCGGCGCACGCGGTCTTGTTCCGCGCCCGCCTTTCTGGCCTGCTCCACCAGCCTGCGCAGCGCTACCGAAGCGCCGCCCGGCTGGGTTTGGAGCCATTCCCAGTGCCTTGGCAACAGGGTGACTTCCTTTGAAACCACCCCGAGTTTGGGTCGACCGCGTCGCTTTGGCGCCTCTTCAGCTTCCTCGGCTTCAATTGCCGGCGACACCTCGGCGCTGGTGAACCGGGCGAGCAGCTGCTGCGGGCTGAGTCGCAGATCCAGCTCGATCAGTTGACTGTCTTCACTGTCGAAAATCAGCACCTGGGGCAGATCCGCTTTGGCGACTTTTTCCAGCAGCGTGGCGACAACCTGTTGCGCCGGCCCCCGGGCCAGGCATCCGCTGCCGAGAAACGCGATACAGTGCTGGGGATGTGACGGATTCAGTTCAGACATAACCGGTGTTCCTGATTTAAGGGCGGGCCGCTTGATACGCGGCGAACTATTTATACCCGGGTAAAATTTAAATTACAATATCACCCGGGTAAAAATATTTATGTGGCGCATAAAAAACCCCGGCCAGGCCGGGGTTTTGGTGCTTGGGCGTCGTGGATAAGCCCTAGAAACGGAATTTCATGCCCACCGCGGCGGTGCGCGGCCGGTTACCCCGTGCGCCATCCGGTGCCCGGTTGATAATGGCCTGGTCGTCGAGCAGGTTGTCCACCTTCAGGTAGCCACTCAGGTCTTCACTGAAGTCGTAATGGGCTGCTGCGTCCACCACCCACAGGGACTCGGTGTAATCGGTCACACCGGTATTGCCGCGATTGCAGGCGTTGTTGACACACATTTCATCCTGATAGGCGGCTGTCAGGTCCAGGCGCCAGGCGGCACCGCTATCGATACCGGCGGTGAGGGCAAACACGTTTTCCGGCAGGTAAGCGAAATTGTCCCCTGCCAGCAGGTCGCCGGCGTCACTGTCGCGGGTAATTTCCGCGTCGGTCCAGGTGTAGGTTGCGGTCAACGGCAGCAGCCAGCCGCCTGCAAGCGCCCACTGGGTGCCGAGGCTCGCTTCAATGCCACGGATCTCCGATTCACCCAGTTGATAGCTGCCACTGTCGGCACCGTTCGGGCACTGCACAGCGATGGAGCAGTTCTGAACCGTGTTTTCGTAGTCGCTGAAGAACCCGATCACCTCCGCGTGCAGATCGCCGCGGTTGAAGCGTGCGCCCCACTCGTAGTTGGTGGAGAGCTCGGCACCGATTCCGTCGTCGGCCCCCGCTCCCGGCGGCGCAAAGCCGCGGTGGACGCCGGCAAGCAGTGCCCATTGTGGGGTCAACTCGTAAACTGCACCCAGACCCGGCAACCATTCGTCGACCCGGTTGGACTTGCTGCTGCCCGCTTCGCTGCGCTCCACGTCGTTGTAGCGCTGCTGTGCGGTGCTCACATCCTCGTAGCGCAGGCTCGCGGTCAGCGCGAGCTTTTCTGCCAGTTGAATCTGGTCATATACAAAGAAGGATGTGGCATCGGCGTCTTCCACCCGGTTGTTGCTTGCGCTGGGCTCACTGATGCTCTGGAACACCAGGGCGCCATCGATCTGACGGTAGTTTTCGGTGGGCTGGAAGCGGTCCACTTCGTCCCGGTGGCGGCGGAGACCGATTTCCAACTCGTGGGCGATAACGCCGGTGACAAGCTGCCAGTCGGCACTCACCTGCACACCGCGCGACTCGTACTTGCGGTTGTTGTGCTTGATACCAAAATCGTAGTCCGCGTCGCCGTCGAGCACCGACTGCGCGAAGGCATCGCCACCGTTGGCGTCGGCGATCAAGCCGCCGAGGCCAACCTTGAACCAGTCGCGCTTGAACTTGTTGTAATAGGCCTGGGTGTTAAGGCTGAAGTTATCGCTCAGGGCAATCGTGTGATTCAGCTGCAGGGTACTGTGACGGTTCTGCATTTCATCCAGGGCACTGATACCGTAGCGGCGGTTCGGATCCGCGGCAAAATCGGCATCGGTAAGTCCCAGATAGCTCATCCCGGACTCTTCCTCTGAATACTGCAGCTTGATATCCAGCTGCTGCGCGTAGGCGGCGTCGGCGGCGGATTTCACGCGACCTTTCAGCACATAGTCTTGCTTGGCAATGTCGGCACTGCCGGCACCATCGATTTCACGGAAGCCGCCGGCCCGCTGCTGGTGCGTCTCCAGCAACCAGCCGGCGGTGCCGGTGCTGCTGCCGTAGTAGGTGTGCAGCCGGTTCTCGCCAAACTGGCCCGCCTCCAGTTGCACACTCCCCTGCGCGGCATCGGGAATCGGGGTGCTGAGCATATTGACCGCGCCACCGACGGTAAATGGACCGTATTTCAGTGTACCCGGGCCCTTGAGTACTTCGATCTGGTGCAGTCGCCCCGCGGTGGGAAAGTAGTAGGCTTCCGGTGCCGCATACGGTGCCGGCGCCACCAGCACACCATCTTCCAGCAGCGAGACCTTGCTGGAACGGCCGCCGTCGGCACCGCGTATACCGATATTCGGGCGCAGACCGTAACCGTCCTCCTCCCGCAGATAGACGCCGGGTACCGCGCGCATCATGCGGTTGATGTCGACGAACTCGAACTTCTCCAGATCTTCGGCGCTTACCAGGTGGGCGGAACCGGGCAGCTTCACAATTTGTTCGCTATTCCCCAGTACCGAGATGGTTTCCAGTACTTCCGTGTCGGCGGCGGTGGCACCGGTGGTAGTGACCGCCGCCGCAAGAGCGAGGCTAATGGGATGCAGGATAAATCGGTGCATTGGCTCTTTCGTCCTTAAGATACTCATCATCATTTTTCGTAATGAGAATGATTATATTTTTTTATTTTATATTTGTCAGTACCTGTAACACGCACCAGCTCACCAACTGGCACCTCTCGGTACAACGGCTGGCCAACCAATGTAGTAAGCGCTCACTTACTTCGATCTCGGTGGGATCCAGTGGTATCCGAGATTAGGATTTGGCATTACATCTGCGCCCCAGACGGAGATTTCATGTTAAGACCGCTTCAAAAGGCCGATGTAAACCGACTGCTTGAGCTCTGGTTACACCTTGCCTGCAACAGCCATCCCAGCCTGCCCCCAAGGTTTTGGAATGAGGGGAAACGCGATATTCGGCGGCAACTGCTTGTTGCCCTGCGCAGGGGACGCTGGGGCGAACCAGCTGTTACCCACTGGGTGTACACCCTGCCAGGCTCGGACATTGCGGAAGGACTGGTGACAATTACCGGTGACGGCCAGGTAGAGGCACTGTTTGTCTCACCCTCTGCGCAGCGGCGCGGGGTCGGCAGTGCCCTCATCAATCAGGCAAAATTCGGCAAGCTACAACTGCAGACTGCGGTGCTGGAAGAAAACCTCGGGGGCCGCTATTTCCTGCAACAACACGGATTCGTGGAAGTTTCCCGCCACTATCGCCAGGCAGCAAACCAGGATGAGCTGGTAATGCGTTGCCGGATTGCCTGAGGGCCGAAGCGATGGGCAGACAGTAAAAAACCCGGTAAGGCGCTGCCTTACCGGGTTTTGCATGACGGGTGGATAATTGGTCCGAGAAAATTACACGTCCAGGTTTTCCACCGCCAGGGCGTTGCTCTCGATGAATTCCCGTCGGGGTTCCACCTGGTCGCCCATCAGGGTGGTGAAGATCTGGTCTGCGGCAATGGCGTCTTCCACCGTAACCTGCAGCATGCGGCGGGTTTCCGGGTTCATGGTGGTTTCCCACAGCTGCTCCGGGTTCATTTCACCCAGGCCCTTGTAGCGCTGGATGCTGTAGCCGCGACGGCTCTCGTTCATCAGCCAGGCCAGGGCTTCAGGGAAACTGGCCACCGGCTGCTGCTTCTCGCCGCGCTGGATATAGGCGCCCTCTTCCAGCAAGTCCTGCATCTTTTCGCCCAGTGCACAGATTGCGCGATACTCCGCGGACTCGAAGAATTCGTGGCTGATCTGGTACTGGCTGCTGACACCGTGGGCAACGATATCCACCGCCGGCAGGTAGAGGTCGCGCTCATCGTCGTGGGCGACACGTACCGTGTGGCGACGACCGCCACCATCTGCCTCTTTTTCCAGCAGGGCCTGCATTTTGCCGGTCCAGGCTTCCATCGCCTCGCGGTTTTGCAGGTCTTCGGCTTTGACGCTGGGCAGGTAAACCATGCTCTGCAGCACCTGTTGCGGGTACAGCCGCGACAGCCGATCGATGGTTGCCATTACCGCGCGATATTCTTTTACCAGGGTTTCCAGCGCGGTGCCGGATAGCCCCGGGGCCTCCGGGTTTACAAACAGTGTGGCGCTTTCCAGGGCGGCATTGGTGAGGAACTGGGTCAGCGCGGCCTCGTCCTTCAGGTACTGCTCCTGCTTGCCCTTGCCGATTTTGTACAGTGGCGGCTGGGCAATGAAGATATGTCCGCGTTCGATCAGTTCCGGCATCTGGCGGAAGAAGAAGGTCAGCAACAGGGTGCGGATGTGCGCACCATCCACATCGGCGTCCGTCATGATAATGATGGAGTGGTAGCGCAACTTGTCCGGGTTGAACTCGCTCTTGCCAATGCCGCAACCGAGGGCAGTAATCAGGGTCCCCACCTCGGCGCTGGACAACATCTTGTCGAAGCGCGCCTTCTCCACGTTAAGGATTTTACCTTTGAGCGGCAGGATCGCCTGGGTGCGGCGATCACGGCCCTGCTTGGCGGATCCACCGGCGGAATCACCCTCCACCAGGTACAGTTCGGACAGGGCGGGGTCTTTCTGCTGGCAGTCCGCCAGCTTGCCCGGCAGGCCGGCGATGTCCAGAGCACCCTTGCGCCGGGTCATTTCGCGGGCCTTGCGGGCCGCTTCCCGGGCGCGCGCGGCGTCGATCATCTTGCCCACCACAGCCTTGGCTTCCTGGGGGTTTTCCAGCAGATAGTCGTTAAAGGACTGCCCCATTTCCTGCTCTACCGCAGGTTTCACTTCGGAGGAAACCAGTTTGTCCTTGGTCTGGGAGGAGAACTTCGGATCCGGCACTTTCACGGAAATAATTGCGGTGAGGCCTTCACGGGCGTCATCACCGGTGGTGCTTACCTTGTCCTTTTTACCCACCCCCTCTTTCTCAATGTAGTTATTCAGGCCGCGGGTCAGTGCCGCGCGGAAGCCCGCCAGGTGGGTGCCGCCGTCGCGCTGGGGAATATTGTTGGTATAACAGTAGATATTTTCCTGGAAGGAGTCGTTCCACTGCAGGGCGACCTCAACCGCAATACCGTCTTCGCGCTGGTTCTGGAAATGCAGCACCTTGTTAATCGGAGTTTTGTTCTGATTGAGAAACTCCACAAAGGCCCGCAGACCACCCTCGTATTCGTAAACCTCTTCCTTGCCACTGCGCTCGTCGCGCAGCACGATCCGGACACCGGAATTGAGGAATGACAGCTCGCGCAGGCGCTTGGCCAACTGCTCAAAATGGAACTCGATATTCGTGAAAGTATCGGCGGAGGGCTTGAAATGTACCGAGGTACCGGTGGTATCGGAATCGCCGACCACAGCCAGCGGTGCATCCGGCACGCCGTGGCGGTATACCTGCTCGTGGATCTTACCGCCCCGGCGGATGGTCAATTTCAGCTCTTCGGACAGGGCATTTACCACCGAGACACCGACGCCGTGAAGGCCACCGGAGACTTTATAGGTATTGTCGTCGAACTTACCACCGGCGTGCAGCACGGTCATGATGACCTCTGCGGCGGAAACCCCCTCTTCCGGATGCATTTCCGTGGGAATTCCGCGGCCATTATCGGACACGCTTACCGACTCATCCGGGTGAATGGTCACGCGAATTTCATCACAGTGGCCCGCCAGGGCTTCGTCAATGGAGTTATCCACGACCTCGAACACCATGTGGTGCAGACCGGTGCCGTCGTCGGTATCGCCGATATACATTCCCGGGCGCTTGCGCACCGCATCCAGGCCCTTGAGTACCTTGATGCTACTGGAATCGTAGTTATTCTCTTGCGACATTCTGTTGCTCCATTAGGCCGGCGGTATTCGCCAGGCAATTCAGACTATATATTCTTGTCCCGCGGGACGATCACCCCATGTTCCACGTGGAACATGGCCGGCGTATCCCAGGGGCTATCCAATGCGACCCATGGCCTGGCTGTGACTTCAGCCTCTATACCCGTCACAAACACCTGGCTGGCACAGCGACTGATCCATCCCGCCAGAAGCTGCTGGTTAGCGCTATCCAGCTCCGACGGCAGGTCATCCACGAGAAATATCGCCCGCCGCTCCGTACCCAGCACCTCTGCCATTGCGGCTCTCAGCGCACAAACGACCATTTTCTGCTGCCCCCGGGACAGTACGACATGTGCGTCCTGCCCCTGGAGCGTAAATCTAAGATCCGCACGGTGAGGGCCAACGCGGGTAAACCCCTGCTCCGTATCGCCCTGCCGGGACTCAGCCAGCGCTTCTACCAGGGACAGGTCTTTCCGCCAGCCACTGCGATAATCCATACGCAGCCCGTTTAGCGGTGCTTGTGGCAACTCTGAAATCTTTTCCAGAAAACGCTCACGCAATAGCTCGAATATTCTCCGGCGAAGTGAATCGACCAAGTTGCCACTCTTGGTGAGCTGCTCTTCCCAGGGCGCGATCAGATTTGTGTCGATTTTACCACGACGAAGCAGCGCATTTCGCTGACGAAGTGCAATTTGATAGCTTTTCCAGTGGCTGGCAAACTGATGTTCCACGTGGAACACTGTCCAGTCCAACAACTGCCTGCGAACCCCGGGACCACCATCCAGAGCGGCAAAACTCTCGCTATTGATCACCTGCAGCGGCAGGCACGCCGCCAGCTGTGAACTGCTCTCGGCCGCGGTCTGGTTGATACGAATACGCCCGTTACCATCGCGTCGCTTCTCGACCCCCAGGGCAACACCGCTATCGAGCTGCCCGAATACCGTCAAGGCCTCCCGCTCATACTGGATAACGGACTGGTTCTTGCGCGAGCGAAACGAGCGACCGGTACCGAGCATGTGAATGGCCTCCAGCACCGACGTCTTGCCGCTGCCGTTCACACCACACAAAAGGTTGGTGCCACGAGCAAACGTCATATCTGCCGAAGAGATATTCCGAAAACCGGATAGTACCGCCCGCTTCAGTGCCAAGAGCACTCCTGAAAAACTGCCTGGTCTTTAACTAGAAAAGCCGTGGATCCAGAAAACCCACGGCTTCAATCGAATTTAAACGTCATGAATAGCGGGACTTACTGCATACAACATTATCGTCCGCCCCGCACACCAAACTGACAATCAGAGACGCATCGGCATGATCACATACAGAGCGTCACCCTCTTCGGGCTGCTGCAACAGCGCACTGCTATTGGCGTCGCCCAGACCAATGCGAATCTGCTCACTGTGAATTGCACCGGTAACGTCGAGCAGATAGCCGACATTGAATCCGATCTCCAGGGCATCTCCGTGGTAATCAACCACCAGTTGCTCCTCGGCCTCCTCCTGCTCCGGGTTGTTTGCCACTATCTGCAGCAAACCTTCGGACACCTGCAGCCGCACACCGCGGTACTTCTCGTTAGAAAGGATGGCGGCGCGCTGGAATGCCTGACGCAGGGCCAGGCGCTCGGCGAAGATCTCATTACCGGTACTGCGAGGCAGTACCCGCTCGTAATCCGGGAATTTGCCGTCTACCAGTTTGGAGGTAAAGGTAAATTGCCCGCTATTGACCCGAATATGATTGTTACCGAGCACTACCTCGGCACTTTCGTCGGTATCTTCCAGCAGTCGAGCCAGCTCAAGCACACCCTTGCGCGGAACAATGGCCTGGATCGGTGCCGATACATTCAGGCCCGGCGCATCCCGGTCACACAGAGCCAGGCGGTGACCGTCGGTAGCCACGGCACGCAGCTGCTGCGGGCGACACTCCAGCAACAAACCATTCAGATAATAGCGCACATCCTGCTGCGCCATGGCGAAGCTGGTGGCCTCGATCAGGCGGCGAATCTCGCGCTGGGAGATGCTGAACCGGCTCTGCGCACTGGTTTCCTCCTGGTTCGGAAAATCGCTGGCGGGCAGCGTGGACAGCTGGAAACGGCTGCGACCACTGCGCAGGATAAGGCGCTCCCCATCGCGCTCGAACTTGAGTTCCGCACCATCCGGCAGGGAACGACAGATATCCAGGAGCTTGCGCGCCGGTACCGTGACCTCCCCTTCCATTTCCGCGGGGCCCTCCAGGTTCAGGCGACCGACGATCTCTACCTCGAGATCGGTCCCGGTCAGGGACAGCTCCTGCCCCTGCAGCTGCAGCAACACGTTCGCCAGCACCGGCAAGGTCTGGCGCTTCTCCACCACGCCGGCAACCAGCTGCAACGGCTTTAACAGGGCATCCCGGCTTACGCTAAATTTCATATTCTTGCCTTGATCCAGTCTGTTGTTGTTCTCGCCGGCAACGAAAGGAACCATCGCCGGAATAATTATCAAAAAACGCAGCCGCCACACGGGACAGCCTGCAGATGACTCATATCTATCACGTAGTCAGCGAGCGTGTCAGCAGGCGTACATCCTCGCGAATATCTCCGTCAGACTCCTGCAGTTCGCGAATCTTGCGGCAGGCGTGCAGTACCGTCGTGTGATCCCTGCCGCCAAAGGCGTCGCCAATCTCCGGCAGGCTGTGGTTGGTCAGCTCCTTGGCCAGCGACATGGCCACCTGCCGCGGGCGCGCAACCGAACGACTGCGCCGCTTGGACAGCAGGTCCGCGACCTTGATTTTGTAGTATTCAGCGACAACCCGCTGGATATTGTCCACACTCACCAGCCGGTCCTGCAGCGCCAGCAGGTCCTTTAACGCCTCACGCACCAGAATATCGTCAATGGCGCGACCGGTGAACTGTGCGTTGGCAATTACGCGCCGCAACGCGCCTTCCAGTTCGCGTACATTGGAGCGGATACGCTGGGCAATGAAAAACGCCGAATCGTGCGGCAGGTCGACACCCACCTGCTCCGCCTTTTTCATCAGGATCGCCACCCGGGTTTCCAGCTCCGGCGGCTCTACCGCCACCGTCAAACCCCAACCAAAACGGGACTTGAGCCGCTCCTCAAGACCATCGATCTCCTTGGGGTAGCGGTCACAGGTAAGAATGATCTGTTGACCGCCCTCGAGCAGCGCGTTGAAGGTGTGGAAAAACTCTTCCTGGGAGCGCTCCTTGCCGGCAAAAAACTGGATATCATCGATCAGCAGCGCATCCACCGAGCGGTAATAGCGCTTGAAGTCGCTGATCGCATTCAGCTGCAGGGCCTTCACCATGTCCGCCACAAAGCGCTCGGAATGCAGGTATACAACCTTGGCATTCGGGTTGCGCTCTACCAGCGCATTGCCCACCGCGTGCATCAGGTGGGTTTTGCCCAGCCCCACCCCGCCGTAGATAAACAACGGGTTGTAGGCGCCACCCGGGTTGTCCGCAATCTGCTGCGCCGCCGCCAAGCCCAGCTGGTTGGACTTACCTTCAACAAAGGAAGCGAATGTAAAGCCGGTATTGAGGGCGCTGCCATGCTTGATGGCCCCCTCAACCTCTACCTTGCGCGGAGCAGGTATCGCCGCCTGCACCGGCGCATCCGCAGCTCGCAGGTCCGCCGGCAACCGTTCCGCCGCCGTCAGCGAATCCGCCGAGGCCTCTTCCGCCGCTGCATGGTTCAGGTGCGGATCCACCGCCTCGGAAGCCCGCACCGGTGCCACGCCGCGCCCGTCACCAAAGCGGCCAGCGCCACTTTCCTGGTGCCCCGCGGGAACCGCAGCGGATACGGAACCTCCGTAACTGCCGCCTGCACCATTTGCGCCGCCGTGCCCGGCGCTGCCGAAGCCACCGCCAAAATCCGCCGGTGCCGGCTGGGACTGAGGTTGGGAATGCGACGGAGCGACCGAGGTATGCCCGCGCCCGTAAGCCTGGGCCTCGCCGGCACTCAGGTTGCGACGAAAGCGCGACGCGCGCCGATCCATTGCCAGCAACTCGACCAGCAATGCCTGGCCGCCGTTGAATTGCTGACACAACTCGCGGATGCGATCGAGATACTTATCGCTCACCCAGTTCAGGATGAATCGATTGGGCGCAATCAGGCGCAGCTCGCCACTGCCGGAATCATCACTGACCCGCAGCGGCCTGATCCAGGTACTGAATTGCTGCGGCGGCAGCTCGTCCTGCAAACAGGCAGCACACTGCTTCCAAACGGAATCAGACAAGGAACCCCCCAAAAAAGAAATGAGGCCGAAAAGCGCTGGCAGAAAATGCCGGCAGAAGCCTCAATAGATGGGGACAAGTATACAGATCGCCCGCTCGGTTATCCACAGTAAAATCCCGCAGACACCAGCGCAAAGCGATAAAAACCCTCGCTATTTCAGACACTTGACCAACTATCATACAAAACCAGCTGGGTGCCGGGACAGGTTATCCACAGCAATCTGTGGATATCATGGGACCAAAAAGTGCACTCTTTTTATTAACCCCGCAAATACAGAAACTTGCAGCAGCAACGCCAGAAAATACCCATCGCATGATATCTGCCCTATAAAAGGAAAAGCCGAACCATTACCCCACAGTGCAGGGGGCCGAGCGGGAAAATTCATCGCGGCACGCCTGAATTCCATTGCTTTGGCTGCTGCCTTTCTATACAATCCGCCGCCTTCGCAGCGCATAACCGCCATTCCCCAGTATGCGCCGCCTTACATGGGCCGGTTTCCGTGCTTATATAAGGAAGGGAGTCGGGGAAAGGTTTTTGCCGCAGGCGGTCCAGATTCGCTTTATTCCAGGACATAACTCCAGGTAGTAATACAATGAAACGTACATTCCAGCCCAGCAACCTGAAGCGCAAGCGCACTCACGGTTTCCGTGCCCGTATGGCCACCAAAAACGGCCGCAAGGTACTGGCCCGTCGTCGCGCCAAAGGCCGTAAGGTTCTGTGTGCCTAAGTCTGCCGCTTCGCGAGCAACTTAAGACACTTACCTAAAGCATGCAGCACCCGCGCAGCGACTTCGCTTTCGGCAAGCCGCTGCGGCTGCTCAATGCGGCCCAGTACAAGGCCGTATTTGACGACGCTCCCGTCCGTGCGGCACAGCCGCAATTCCTGATACTCTCCCGCCCCAATGGGCTCGACCACCCGCGCCTGGGTCTGGTCATTGCCAAAAAGCACGTCCGCAACGCCACCGACCGCAATTGCATCAAGCGTATTGCCCGCGAAACCTTTCGCCTGCAACAGCAGCGGTTGTTTCCCCTGGACGCGGTAGTCCTGGCCCGCCCCGGCGCCGCGGAACTGGATAAAGACGAGCTGGCAAAAATATTCAACAAACTGTGGCGCAAGCTCGATCAGCGCGCGCGCAATCCGCAATCGCAGAACAACGCCGCTGCCGGCGGGCGCAACTCGGGGCGCCAGCGGAAAAATCCGCGGCACCGCGGCGGCAAGCCGCAGCAATCCGGAGGCGTGCGGTGAACTGGCTCGCGATCAAACTGATCCACCTCTACCGCCTGATTGCCAGTCCCTGGATCGGCAACCAGTGCCGCTTCTACCCGACCTGCTCCCGATATGCGGAAGAGGCATTAAAAACGCACGGATTCTGGAAAGGGGGTTATTTAACCCTGCGCCGCCTTATAAAATGCCACCCTTGGCATCCCGGCGGCCTGGACCACGTCCCCCCCGCCCAACAACAAACAGACACCCGGGCGACAAAATAACGTCAGCCCCAGCGACAAGGCTTCAAAAATAATGGATTGGCAACGCTATACGCTGGTCGGCGGCATCGCCGTCGTCCTCCTGGCTCTGGTTTACCAGTGGAACGCATTCCAGGAGAAACACGCCCCCGCCATCGACCAGAAAACCGTGGTCAACCACAGCGAAGCCAACGGCGATACCCTGCCCAGCAGCGCCGCCCGCCCCGAAGCCGGCGCGGGAGAACTACCGCAGGGAACTGCCGCAACGCAGAACGACACCGGCAGTGCGATTCCCGAGGTTGGCAGCAATACCCCGGCGCAGCTGATTTCTGTAGAAACCGATACCCTGAGCGTGCTGATCGACCCCAATGGCGGTGACATCGTCAAGGTCGCGCTGCGCAAGTTCTATGAACAGCTCAACACCCCCGACCGCCCGCTGATCCTGCTCAACCAGACCCGCAGCCATACCTATGTGTCCCGCAGTGGCCTGGTAGGTGGCAACGGCAACTGTTCCGCCGGCCGCCCGCTGTTTACCAGCGACGCCAGCGAATATGCCCTGCAGGAAGGCAAGGATACGGTGACCGTGGACCTGAAACAGGAACAGAACGGCATCGCCTTCACCAAACGCTTTACCTTCACCCGCGGTGAATACCTGGTAAAAGTTGCCTACCTTGTGAACAACGGTCGCAGCAAGCCGCTGCTCGCGGGCATGTGTGGCGAGATAGTGCGCGACAGCCTGGAGCCACCGGTGGACGTTGGTATCGGCATGTCCCCGTTCCTCGGCGCGGCACTGCACACCAGTGAAGAAAACTACTTCAAGCAGGACTTTGAAGACATCCGCAACAAGCCGACCACCGAAACCATCGAGGGTGGCTGGGTTGCCATGGTGCAGCACTACTTCCTGAGCGCCTGGGTCCCCGACCAGACCGAACGCAACACCTTCACCCTGAAGCCGGTCGACAACGGTCTTTACAGCATGGGCTTCAGCAGCCCGCAGCTGCGTATCGAACCCGGCCAGCAGGGCACCGTGGAAGCGGCTTTTTACGCGGGTCCCAAAGACGTGTTCAGCCTGGAGAAAATCTCTCCGTACCTGGACCTGACCGTGGACTACGGCTGGCTGTGGTGGCTGGCAAAACCGATGTTCCGCGTACTGCACTGGATCCACGAGCACCTGGTGGACAACTGGGGCTGGTCCATCATCCTGCTCACGGTGTTCATCAAGGCATTGCTGTTCCCGCTGTCGGCGGCAGGCCTCAAGTCCATGGCGCGCATGCGCAAGTTTGCCCCGCAGATGAAGAAGCTGCAGGAGCAATACAAGGACAACCGCCAGAAACTGGCGGAAGAGACCATGAAGCTGTACCGCAAGGAAAAGATCAACCCGGTGGGTGGCTGCCTGCCACTCCTGTTACAGATGCCGGTATTTATTGGACTGTACTGGATGCTGATGGAGACCGTGGAACTGCGCCACGCACCCTGGATCCTGTGGATTCACGACCTGTCGGTGAAAGACCCCTACTTTATCCTGCCGGTGATCATGGGGGTTTCCATGTGGTTTATGCAGAAGCTGAACCCGCAGCCCACCGACCCGACCCAGGCGAAGATCATGCAGCTGATGCCGGTGATGATGACCTTCTTCTTCCTGTGGTTCCCGGCCGGCCTGGTTCTGTACTGGATCGCCAACAACCTG
>NZ_CAJXKH010000055.1 GCF_913055755.1 uncultured Microbulbifer sp. | reverse complement strand
AACTGACCCAGCATTTCGGTACCGTAATCCGCCGCGATCTTCGCGCCGCCACCGCTGCCAAAAATCGGCTCCTGGTGCCCGCAGTTGGAGCAGGTGTGCAGGGCCATGTTCTCCACGATTCCCAACACCGGTACCGACACCTTGCGGAACATCTCCACCCCCTTGATGGCATCCACCAGCGCCAGATCCTGAGGCGTGGTCACGATCACTGCCCCCGCCAGCGCCACCTTCTGTGCCAGGGTCAGCTGGATATCACCGGTGCCCGGGGGCATATCCACGATCAGGTAATCCAGCTCCTCGTCACCCTGGGTCCACAAAGTCTGGGTGAGGATCTGGTTCAGCGCGCCGCTGGCCATGGGGCCGCGCCACACCGCAGGGGTGTCTTCGGTGAGCAGGTAACCGAGGGACATGGTTTTCAGCCCCTGCGCCATCACCGGCACAAAGAACTTGCCGCCCTGCACTTCTGGTCGCACCCCTTCGGTGCCCAGCATGGTGGGCAGGCTGGGGCCGTAGATATCTGCGTCCAGCAGCCCTACCGAGGCGCCCTCTGCCGCCAGCGCCAGCGCCAGGTTCACCGCGGTAGTGGATTTGCCCACACCGCCCTTACCGGAAGCCACGGCGATGATGTTCTTTACCGCCCGCAGCGGCTCCGCCATTTCCGTTGCCCCACTACCACTGGTACGCGGCACCTCGAAAAACAGATCACTGTGGATCTCGGCGCCGGCGAGCTCGCCCTCCGCCAGCAGCGGTTCGCACACCGCCCGCACCCGCTGCGCCCAGGCCTCCTGCAGGCTGGCGCAGGGATAGCCCAGGGTTACCCCGGTGTACACGGTGCCATCCTCGTACCCCACCTCAATATCCGCCTCCAGGTCATCCAGCGGGTGCCCGCTTGCCGGGTCCTGCAGCTGGCCGATAGCTTCCGCAACCTGCTCCAGGGCCTCCTGGACACCGGCGGGAAGATCGTCGTGGTGATGGTCGTGATCGTGGTGGTCGCTCACAGGCATTTCCTTCTTGCTGTAATGAGTTGCTGCCGGGGGAGGTAGATCCGGGGCCGGCATTGTGTGACAAGCCCCCCGCGGCTGACAAGCCGGCCCCGTTCGGGTGCCGTGCAGGCCCCATATCTGCTATATTCCGCGCTCTTTTCACCACCGCCTTCTAACCGTCGGCGGCGGTTTTGAAAACTTACATCAAATTTGTTTTACCGATCAGTCGCAGTCTTGGGAATCCGCATGTCTCAGCTCCCCACACAGCCCCGGAACATCCTCGTAACCAGCGCCCTGCCGTACGCCAACGGCTCGCTGCACCTGGGCCATATCCTCGAGTATATCCAGACAGACATCTGGGCCCGCTTCCAGCGCGCCCAGGGCAACCAGTGCCTGTACATGTGCGCGGATGATGCCCACGGCACCGCGATCATGCTCAAGGCCGAACAACTGGGCCTGACACCGGAGCAGCACATTGCCAACATGCAGGCGGAGCACGAGAAAGACTTTGCCGGCTTCCTGATTGGCGTCGACAACTACCACTCCACCCACTCCGAGGAAAACCGCGAACTGTCGGCGATGATCTACAAGCGCCTGCGGGAAAATGGCCACATCGCCTCACGCACCATTACCCAGGCATTCGACCCGGAGAAAGAGCTGTTCCTGGCGGACCGCTACATCAAGGGCACCTGCCCCCGCTGCAAGACTGAAGACCAGTACGGCGACAACTGTGAAGCCTGTGGCGCCACCTACAGCCCCACCGAGCTGATCAACCCGGTATCCGCCATTTCCGGCGCCACCCCGGTGGAGAAGGAGTCCGAGCACTTCTTCTTCACCCTGCCGGCCTTCACCGACTTCCTCAAGGCCTGGACCCGCTCCGGCACCCTGCAGGACGAAGTGGCCAACAAGCTGTCCGAGTGGCTGGACGAGGGCCTGCAGGAATGGGACATCTCCCGCGACGCCCCCTACTTCGGCTTCGAGATCCCGGACGCGCCGGGCAAGTACTTCTACGTGTGGCTGGACGCCCCGATCGGCTACATGGCCAGCCTGAAAAACTACTGTGACGGCAAAGGCCTCGACTGGCAGGAATACTGGAAAAAGGACAGCACCGCCGAGGTGTACCACTTTATCGGCAAGGACATCGTCAACTTCCACGCCCTGTTCTGGCCATCCATGCTGGATTCCGCCCAGTTCCGCACCCCCACCAAGGTGTGCGTGCACGGCTTCCTGACGGTAAATGGCAAGAAGATGTCCAAGTCCCGCGGCACCTTTATCAATGCGCGCAACTACCTGGATCACCTGAATCCGGAATACCTGCGCTACTACTTCGCCGCCAAGCTCACCGCCGGCGTCGACGACCTGGACCTGAACCTGGAAGACTTTATCGCCAAGGTGAACTCCGACCTGGTGGGCAAGGTGGTGAACATCGCCTCGCGCACCGCCAAGTTCGTAAGCAAGTCCGGCGGTGCCCTGGCTGCCGAACTGGCGGATGAAGCGCTGTGGAACCAGTTTGTGGAAGCGGGCCCGCGCATCACCGAACACTTCGAGGCCCGGGAATACAGCCGTGCCACCCGCGAGATCATGGCGCTGGCGGATGCCGCCAACGCCTGGATCGCCGACAAGGCCCCCTGGTCACTGGCCAAGGAAGCAGGCAAGGAAGACGAAGTGCTGGCGATCTGCTCCCAGGGCGTGAACATGTTCCGCGCCCTGATCACGTGGCTGGCACCGGTACTGCCGGAAACCGCGAAGAAGGCCGAGGAATTCCTCGGCGTGGAGCTGGACTGGGCCTCGGCCACTACGCCGCTGGCGGGTCACACCATCAACAAGTTCAAACCGCTGATGCAGCGGATTGAAAAGACCCAGGTGGAAGCCATGCAGGAAGCGGCGAAGGAGTCCCTGGCGCAACTGCAGGCGGAAGCCAAGGCAGCCAGCGGCCCGCTGGCGGACGATCCCATTGCGGAGCAGATCCAGTTCGACGACTTTGCCAAGGTGGATCTGCGCATCGCGCTGATCGCCAATGCGGAACACGTGGAGGGCGCGGGCAAGCTGCTGCGCCTGACCCTGGACCTGGGCGGCGAGACCCGCAATGTATTTGCCGGTATCAAGAGTGCCTACAGCCCGGAAGACCTGATCGGCAAACACACGGTGATGGTGGCCAACCTGGCCCCGCGCAAGATGCGTTTCGGCGTGAGCGAGGGCATGGTGCTGGCGGCGGGCCCGGGGGGCAAGGACCTGTGGATTCTGGAACCCCACTCCGGTGCCCAGCCTGGCATGCGGGTGATGTAACTCTGGAAGTAAAATCAGAGTTTACTCATTGAAACTTCCGCGAAGGTGTCGATGCCGGGTACAAGCTTTTGAGACCTTCACCGCCATGGATGGCGGTGCAGAGCCCCCAGGGATGGGTTGACGGCGTGTCTCACAAGCTTGTACCCGGTAGCGGCACCGCCACCAGACTTGAATGAGGTACAGGGCGGCCCTCAGGGGCAATTTTCTGCTCCACAACCTCATCGGCAATCGTTCCGCAGAAAACAGCCCCTGAGGGCCTTATCGGCAAGTTCGACAGTTAGAAGAAAGGATACGACAGATGCGTGGTGTGTTTCTCGATACCCTGACCATGAAACTGGAAGAACTGGATACTTCCGGGCTGGAAGATGTTCTGGACCACTGGGACTATTTCGAGACCACCGCCCCTGCAGAAACTGCCGGGCGTATCAAAAACGCCGACGTGGTGATCACCAACAAGGTGGTGCTCGACCGCGCGCTGATCGAGAATGCGCCCAGCCTCAAGCTGATCTGCGTATGTGCCACCGGCACCAACAACATCGACCTGGAGGCCGCCGAAGAAAAAGGTATTCCGGTCAAAAACGTCGCCGGCTATACCGGCAACTCCCTCGCACAACACACCATCGCCCTGATCCTCGCCCTCGCCACCCGCTGGCACCAGTACAGCGACGATGTACGCCACGGCCGCTGGAGCCAGTCTCCCATATTCTGCCGCCTGGATTATCCGGTGATGGAACTCGCCGGCAAAAACCTCGGCATTATCGGCTACGGCGACCTGGGAAAAAAGGTTGCCGCACTGGGGGAGGCACTGGGCATGCATGTCCTGATCGCGGATTCATTTACCGGGGAACAGAAACCCGGCCGCGTGCCGGTGGCGAAATTATTGGCGGAATCGGATGTGATCAGCCTGCACTGCCCGCTGACGGAAAATACCGAGAAACTGGTCAACCCGGACTTTCTCGACAGCATGAAAAAGTCCGCCTTCCTGATCAACACCGCCCGCGGCGGACTGGTGGATGAAACGGCGCTGATAGACGCGTTGAAGGCGGGCGACATCGGCGGTGCCGCCCTGGATGTGCTGAGTGTGGAACCTCCCCCCGCCGATCATCCACTGCTGGATGCCGATATCCCCAACCTTATTATTACTCCGCACAATGCCTGGATCAGCCGCGAGAGCCGACAGCGGTTACTCAATGGCGTTGTGGACAATATCGCCCGCTGGTTAAACGAGCGATAAGATCCCACAACCCCTTACTTGGGTGTCCTCAGTGCCTGCTCCGGCAAGCGATTCTTTTCAGGACCAAATGTTACCGAGAAAAAATCCCCCTCGTTCCACCGCGGACGCTCCTCCGCATTGGCGACAGCAGCGGTGATTTTTTGATTCAACAACGAGAATTTTGCCGCGACCGGATAGCGGATCAGTGACCACTCATCGGAAGGTTCGTGGTAATGCTCCTCAAAGAATTTGCCGGTGGCTTCTTTCCCTTCCCCGCCGGGGCCGGTATCGAGATAGATGGCAGGAACTCCCTGCTTTACGAAGCTGTATTGATCGGAGCGTACGAAAATAGCCTGCTCCGGAGCGGGGTCGGGCACCAACTGAACCCCAAGACCTTCGATGCTTTCTGCCGCCAGCTGCTTGAGCGAGGAATGAGAAGCGCCAAAGGCGACTACATCTTCAAACTCGTAGGTCAGTACCGGCATATCAATATTGATATTTGCGACAATACTCCGCTTGTCTACGGTAGGGTTGTGCGCATAGTAATCCGAGCCGATCAGTCCCTTTTCTTCCGCGGTTACCGCGAGGAAGATAACGGAACGCCTAGGTGGATTCTTAGCCATCTGTGTTGCCACTTCGAGCATGGTGGCAATCCCCACGGCATTGTCCATGGCGCCATTAAACAGCTGGTCGGATTCGGGGGAATGGCCTGTTTTCACCCCCTCGTGATCAAGGTGGCCGGTAACCAGAACAAATTCATTGCGGAGTTTCGGGTCAGAACCGGGCAACACACCGACCACGTTATGGCTGAACAGGTTTCTATGCCTGGATTCAGTTTTAATCCTAGCGGTAATTTCCATATCAAAACTGGGGACCTCGCCGGTTTTTATTTTTTCCAGAATAGACTCCCAGCTCAGATCTCCATAAGCGAATAATTTTTCTCCCACCGTGTCACTCAAAAAAGCCCCGGCTTTTATATTCGGCGCCATTTCATGAGGAGTTCCGTTATCCTCCAGCCACCGCATGCGTGAATCAGACTTGACCATTTTTGCCAGCTTTTCGAAGGCGATAATCTTCTCAAAACCCGGCGTATACAGAGTAAGCGCACCTACCGCGCCGCGATCGGATACATTCCCAAGAATCATACGACGAAAGTGGGCAGCCTCTTCAGAGGGCAAGGTTGGATCTGTGCTGATAAAATATACGGCGATCTTTCCCTTAAGATCCAATCCCTTGTAGTCGTTGCGTCCAAAAAAAGGGGAGTCAATACCCTGCCCCACAAATACCAGGGGCCCTTCAACCTCGCTGCTGCGGCTCATGACATTCGGCAACACGGCGTAATCCACCCCCTGTACAAGGTCGATCGGTACACCATCGCGCATGATAGTCAGCTCACCATAATTTTCCGATGCAGGCTCAAACTCGACCAGCGGCACCTGCTGAAGATAGCTATCCCCGACTCCCGGCTCCAGACCAATCGCCCGCAAGCGCTCCGCCACATACGCAGCCGCGAGATCGTACCCCCGGGTCCCAGCCTCCCGCCCCTCAAGTAAATCGCTTGCGAGAAAGCGAACATCAGCTTCTATGCGGCTCGCAGCCCCATCACTTTCGCTACGGTTCTCCGCGTAAAGGTTGGTTGATAATAAGAACGTAGAAATCAGCACACTTATTAATTTATTCATACTCCCTCCTGGAGTCCTTTTTGTTGATTGTTACATGCCTTTTAACTAACGCTTACATCTGCATGTAAACAACCATACACGTAACTTCAACACAAGCATTTGGAGACATATCAAATAGCAGCGAGGCAGCCGCCAGATTTACCTGATATAAAAAACATGATTTAAATAATTTTTTCTTATTAAAATCCCCAAACCACGCCGGCCACTTTGGCAAACCCAAAATGCTTACACTTCATGATTGATGGATACCGATGAACATCGAAAAAATGGTGATTTCGTGGCGCGACCCTAGAATTTCTACTCACCTCCAACACTTGAAGGAGTGCGCTATGGCATCCACTAAAGCCCCTCACAATTCAGGCCGCGAGAAGCTCAGCCAGGCTTATCATCTGGCTGGAGAAGCTGCCCACGATACGGCCGAGCATATGAAGGCGCGCGCTCGTGAAACGGCGGACTCGGTTAAGACCCGCACCCGCGACTCCATGGAAAAAGGTAAGCAGCGCGCCCACGATGTAACCGAACGTGCAGAAAACTCTATCAAGGCCCATCCGCTAGTCAGTGTCGGCTGCGCCTTTGCGGCAGGCTGGCTGATTGCCAAGATACTGAAATAAATGCAGCAGTTGTGACACTCGTGCCGGTGCGCCACACATACGCAGCGCCGGTCACGAGCTTTAACTATCGAGGCGAGTGCGGCTATGCCAGAATCACATAGGCCGGAAGGTTCCACAAGACCCGAAACCGGGTACTCGGAAAGCGAGGAAGCCGTGCACGGCCAGCAGCATGAACTGGACCAATTGCTCGAGCGCGGAGAAGCGACGCTCACACTGGCCACCGCCTGGTTCCAGAACCTGACCACACTGGTACAGCTGGAATTCAATCGCACCCTGGAAGCGAGCAAGCGCATTGCCGCCTTGTTGTTGATGTTGCTGCCGCTCGCCATTGCGCTGGTCCTCAGCCTGTGCGGCGGGCTGGGGCTGCTCGGTTATTACTTTACCCAGTCGATCTATATCGGTTTCGGGATTTTCCTGGTTGCGCAAATTCTGATTCTGGTGGGCATTCTGCTGTATCTGCGCAACCTGCGCGCCATGCTGGGATTCGACGAAACCACACGGCAGACCAAAGAGGCGCTGAACGATGTCGCTGAGATCTTTAAATAAACGCATTGAGACCTGCAGTTACAATATGGAGCGGCAGCGCAGCGAGGCAATGCAGCTACTGAATCAGCAGAAATCTTTCGCGCTGCACCAGGCACAGAGGGTGCCTCTGCCACTGGCAATGGGGCTGGCGTTTGCCGGCGGTTTTATTTCACAGCGCTTTTTTAATTCTCCCGCCCCCTCCACACTCTGGCATCTTTACCTGTCCTACCGCGCGTTCTGACGGTGCCCGATCTGATCAGAGAATATCAAGCCAGGCTGCACTCTGAATTCGAACCCCGGGATTTCGAGTCCCGGCGAATTTCCCCTTCGCCGATTTCCAGAATCATTGCCGCCACATCTACCAGCTTCATATTCATCGCCATGGCGCGCTGCTGAATGGTTCGGTAGGCGTGATCCTCGCTCATCCGTAAACTGCGCATCAACACCCCCTTGGCCCGCTCCACCAGCTTGCGCTCGGACAGCGCGCGGCGGGTTTCCTCCAGCTCGTCGCTGACCCGGCGAATATGCGCGACCTGGTCGCGAATCAGGTCGTAAAGGGATTGCTCCAGCTTCTGTGAATGCAGCGGCGACATGCCCGCCGCCGCGCTGGTATTTCCGATCAGCCCGGGCACATCCGGATCGAACAGCAGTGTCGTTGCCGGTGCCGGCGGCCAGGCGGCATTTTTCATCACCTGCAGCCGTGCATAGTGGTGCCCCAGTTCCGACTGCGCCTGCGCCACCCGGGAGCGGCTGACGGCCAGCAGCCTCTCCGCCATCGCATCTTCGAGCCCGTGCATGCAATCGATGCGCGCAGTCGCCAACTGGTACCAGACTTCACTGATTTCCGCGGCAATCGGCTGTCCCGACTTCAGACCGGCGATCACCCCGCGCAGGCGCTGCAGGTCCCCGGTAGACTGGCTGTCTTCAATTCCCTGCCAGCGCTCCAGCTCCCCCGGCCCCGCATACTCGGCAAACAGTTCCATGCTGCGCGCCTGGCACTCCTGCAGATGACGCAGGCGGTCGTGCAACGCGGCGTCGAAGTGGCTGCCGGCAAAGCCGATCGCCCCCCAGGCCCGCTCCTGCCCGGCAAATTCCTTTGCCTGCATCAGGTTGAACAGGGAAATCAGCATCCGGGTCACTTCCGGATCGTCCGCCACATCTGCCGCTTCAAACACCACCGAAAGCAATCCGGCGATCAAACGGCAATAGGCACTGGTCGCTTCCAGTGCGGCGATCTCGTGCTCGTCGACCCGGTGCCGCAGTGCCGGCAGGTCGTCGAGCCCGTGCAGGGTGTAGGCGATACTGTTCAGCAGGCGCATATTCTGCGCTTCACTGGCATTCAGGTAACGCTGGTGCAGCAGCTGCCGAAAGCGCTGCTCGCTACTGCCGGCAAACCCGATCTGCAATTTGCGCTGGTGGCAAAAACGCGCGCCTTCAGACACCAGGTAAATGTTGCTGATCCCCCGCTCGCGCTGCAGGTGATGCACCAGGTCAGAAACCGTGGTGACCAGTTCGCAACTGCGGGACAAGCGCTGTAGCGCATCAATTTCTGCCCGTTTGGCGGCGAGCAGGAACTTCTCCGCGTCTTCGCTGTGAATCGACATGCAACTTGCCTCTGTGGATGGCGGTTAAGCGCCTTCAACCTCAGGCCCCCTTCCACAGTTCATCAGCAATAAATATTCCAGCCCATACACGGCGTCGGATATTTCCACCCAGATTTTTTCGATCCGACCGACAGGGATAAACGCATTCCCCACAGACAGGCACAAAAATCGGGCATCAGCATCTGGCCGCACCCTACTGGTGCACCCACGAATGATCCTGGCGCCATATTCCTCGAAAGGCACTAATCCAGAGGGAAAAGCGGCCCCAAAAAGTTGGCACTGAGATTGCTTGAATCATGGCGTAGGGATTCTCGGAATCCTTATCCGGCCCACGGCAGGGCCATTACAACCCGAACACACTGGATAAAGGCGTCCATCACTTTCCGGCAATGACCGGACTGTGTGGGCGCTTTTTTTGTGCCCCGGTTTTTCAGTGGCAGTGATCACCCCTTCGCCTGCTGACAGCCAAGCACAGATGGACACCTGGCCCTTACAACATCCAAGAAGGTGAAAATTATGGCTTACCTAGTCCCATCCGAATTTGTGACCAAAATGGTCGATGCGGGGGAATCCAAGATTTACATGTCCACCCGCGACACCCTGGTGCGCGCCTATATGGCCGGCGCCATTCTCGCACTCGCCGCGGTATTTGCGGTTACCGTTGCGGTGCAGACCGGTGTTTTCCTGATTGGAGCCATGCTCTTCCCGGTGGGGTTCTGCATGCTCTACCTGATGGGCTTTGACCTGCTCACCGGTGTATTTGTGCTGACACCGCTGGCGTGGCTCGACAAGCGACCCGGGGTAACCATACAGGGCATTCTGCGCAACTGGGGCCTGGTTTTTCTCGGCAACTTTGCCGGCGCACTGACGGTCGCGCTGATCATGGCCTTTGTCTTTACCATGGGCTTCAATACCGAACCTGGCGCCGTGGGCACCAAGCTGGCATCCGTAGGCGAGGCCCGCACCCTGGGTTACGCGGAGTACGGTATTGCCGGCTGGTTCACTATTTTACTGCGCGGCATGCTGTGTAACTGGATGGTATCCATGGGCGTGGTGGGCGCGATGATTTCCACCCACGTGAGCGGCAAGGTACTGGCCATGTGGATGCCGATCATGCTGTTCTTCTTTATGGCGTTCGAGCACTCCGTGGTGAACATGTTCCTGTTCCCCACCGCGATGCTGATGGGCGGCGACTTCTCGATTCTGGATTACTTTATCTGGAACGAAATCCCCACCGCACTGGGCAACCTGATCGGCGGTCTGGCCTTTACCGGCCTCACCCTTTACAGCACCCACTACAAGACCGCACCCAAGCGACAGCTGGTCGCTGCCGAACGCACTTCTGGTAAAGAGGCTCTGGCTTAAAAAAAGATATCCGTTCACCAGTTTGAGACACTGGTGGCGGTCCCGCTGCCGGGTACAGCTTTGTGAGACACGCCGTAAACCCATCCCTGGGGGCTCTTCCGCGAGGTCCCTCTCGCGGAAGGTCTCACAAAGCTGTACCCGGCATCGGAACCTTCGCGGATAACATGTACAAATAATCCGGCCAGTAATTTCGGGGGCTATAAAGTAATAACCATGGTCAATTCTCTGGCCCTCGAAACCGGCCACTATTCCAGCGCGGGAAAAAAACCGGAAAACCAGGACCGCTGTGGCGCACGGCAACCGCCGGAACCCCAGCTGGACATGAAGGGCGCCGCCTTTGCCATTGCCGACGGTATCAGCAGCAGTTCCGTCAGTGCCGCGGCCAGCGAAACGGCCATCAACAGTTTTCTCGACGATTACTACTGCACCGCAGACGCCTGGAGCGTGCAGAGTGCAGTGGAAAAGGTGCTGCAGGCCACCAACGCCTGGTTGCACGGGCAAACACAACAGAGCCCCTACCGCTTCGACCAGGACAAGGGCTATGTCTGCACCTTTAGCGCCGCCATATTCCGGCGCAATGAAGCCCATCTGTTCCATGTAGGTGACTCGCGAATTTACCGACTGCGACAGGGCTCCCTGGAGCAGCTGACCCGCGATCACCGCCAGTGGGTGGGAGAGCAGAACAGTTACCTCAGCCGCGCGCTGGGCGCGTCCCCGCAACTGGAGGTGGACTACCAGAGTGAATCACTTGCCCGCGACGACCTGTTTATTCTCACCACCGACGGTATCCACGAATATCTTTCGCAACAGCAATTTATTGCGCTGTTACACCAGCACCAAGACGACCTGCAGCGCGCGGCGGAAACACTGGCAAACACCGCACTCGCCAACGGTAGCTGCGACAACCTCACCGTGCAGCTGGTGCGCATCACATCATTACCTGAAGCCGTTCCCGAACTGGTGGAGCGGGCGGAAACGCTGCCGCTCCCGCCCATCCTGAAAGCGCGGGACTCGTTCGACGGCTACACCATCGAGCGGGAAATCCATGGCAGCAGCCGCAGCCATGTCTACCTCGCCAGCGACCGGGAAAGCGGTCACCCGGTGATCCTGAAAACCCCGTCCATCGACCTGTCCGACGACCCCGCCTATCTCGAACGACTGTTGATGGAGGAGTGGGTTGCGCGGCGGGTCGACAGCCCGCACGTGATCCGCGCAGCAGACAGCAGGCGCCCGCGCAACTATCTGTATACCGCGATGGAAGTTGTCGAGGGGCAGACGCTCAGGCAGTGGATGACAGACAATCCCGCCCCCGACCTGGAAACCGTGCGCAATATCGTGGAACAGGTTGCGCGGGGACTGCAGGCGCTGCACCGGGCGGAAATACTGCACCAGGACCTGCGTCCGGAAAATATCATGATCAGTGCCGCCGGTACCGCGACCCTGATCGACCTGGGCTCGGCCCGTGTCGCCGGTATTGCCGAAACGCACCAGGACAGCGGGCAGCTGATCCTCGGTACCGCACTCTACAGTGCCCCGGAATATTTTCTCGGCGATATGGGCACGCCGCGCTCGGACCTGTTTTCCCTCGCGGTGCTGAGCTACCACCTGTTAAGCGGGGAATTCCCTTACGGCACCCAGGTGGCCCGCTGCACCACCGTGGCCGCACAGCACCGACTCAACTACCGCAGCGTGCTCAGCGAGACCCGGGAGATCCCCGCCTGGATCGACGCCACCCTGAAAAAGGCCCTGCAACCGAATCCGCTGCGCCGCCACGAGGCGCTGTCGGAATTTGTCTACGAGCTGCGCCACCCCAATCCGGACTACGTCAACGCCACACGAGCGCCCCTGATGGAGCGCTACCCGGTGCGTTTCTGGCAGTCTGTGTCCGGCGCTTTGCTGCTGGTCATTTTCTATCTGTTGAGCCTGATTGCCACCCAGACCTGAAACCCGAGCCGAATCCACAGGAATACCTACCCGACCGCAAAAACCACAGGAGCCCGACCATGATCAGTGATCGCCAACAAGTCACCAGTTTGATCCTCGCCGCCAAGGTGCGCAAAGACCTCAAATGGGCCCAGGTGGCCGATGCCGTGGGCCAGTCCAAGGAGTGGACCACCGCCGCCTGCCTGGGGCAGATGACCTTCAGCAAAAAGCAGGCAGAAATTGTCGGCGAGCTGTTCGACCTCGACGACGAGGCCGTCGCCTGGCTGCAAATAGCCCCGTACAAGGGCTCCCTGCCCACCGCGGTGCCCACCGACCCGCTGATCTACCGGTTGTACGAACTGGTGAACGTTTATGGCTCCACCATCAAGGAACTGGTACACGAGGAATTTGGCGACGGCATCATGAGTGCCATCGACTTTTCCATGGATATCCAGCGCGAGGAAGACCCCAAGGGCGACCGCGTGAATATGGTGATGTCCGGCAAATTCCTGCCGTACAAGACCTACTGAGGCCACTACACCCTCACCACTGGCGCTGGCGGCGTTGCCGTCGCCGGCGTCACGCTGGTGCAACCTGCCACCGCCATACTCGTTTACAATTCTGGTGCAGCCACAGGTTCCCGCCCGGTAGTTTGAGTATGAGCAGCCTTTTCTCCCCAGTATCCGATTCCCCGACACCCACCTCTCCCGCGACCGACCCTGCTGCAGTGCCGGCGGAAATGGCCGCGGCGCAGCTGGCGGAGTTTATCCGCACTCACCCGCGACTGCTGGTGCTGACCGGGGCAGGGGTCAGCACCGACTCCGGTATTCCCGATTATCGCGACGCCAGTGGCGCCTGGAAGCGCAAACCGCCGGTGGATCACCGGGACTTCATGGCCAGCGAGACAACCCGCAGGCGCTACTGGGGACGCGCCCTGATCGGCTGGCCGGCGATCCGCAATGCGGCGCCAAACCCGGCACATTTTCACCTGGCGGAACTGGAGCGACGGGGACATGTGGAATTGCTGGTGACCCAGAATGTGGACCGCCTGCACCAGCGCGCGGGCAGTGCGCGGGTAGTGGATCTGCACGGGCGCGCGGATGAGATCCGCTGCATGGCTTGTGATTACCGCGCAAACCGGCAACACGTGCACGAGCGCAGCTACGCGCTGAACCCGGCATTCCGGCACTACCAGGCGGAATCTGCACCGGACGGGGATGCAGACCTGGAAGTGGATTTCAGCAGTTTTACGGTGACGGACTGCCCGGATTGCCGCGGTATCCTGAAACCGGATGTGGTTTTCTTCGGCGACAATGTGCCCAAGGTGCGGGTACAGCAAGCACTGGAGGCTTTGCAAAACAGCGACGCCCTGCTGGTGGTGGGGTCGTCGCTGATGGTGTATTCCGGTTTCCGTTTCTGTCGCTACGCCAGGGAATGGCGCAAGCCGATTGCCGCCCTCAACCTGGGGCGCACCCGCGCCGATGACCTGCTCGAGCTGAAACTGAATGCGGGGATTGCAGAAACCCTCGAGGCGGCGCTGGTATTACTGGGCTAAATGCCGTGAACGCCTGCGCGCTCAATTGTCTTCGCCACCAGCGATCTTGTCCTGGGTGCGGGTGTCAAAGTCACTCGCGTCGTGCCGTTCATGCAGTTGCCCGGACGGGTCCCCCCAGGTGCAGTTCACCATCCGCCCCCGTTTGACCGCTGGCCGCTCGGCGATTTGATCGGCCCAGCGATTGACGTGCTGGTAGCTGGCAGCATCCAGAAACTCCGCCGCGTCGTAGGCTTCGTTTTGCACCAGGATGCCGTACCAGGGCCAGATGGCGATATCCGCAATGGTGTACTCCTTTCCCGCCACATAGGGATGTTCCGCCAGCTGGCGGTCCAGCACATCCAGCTGGCGTTTGACCTCCATGGTGTAACGGTTGATCGGGTATTCGTATTTTTCCGGGGCGTAGGCGTAGAAGTGCCCGAAACCACCGCCCAGGTACGGCGCCGCGGCCATCTGCCAGAACAGCCAGTTCAGGGTTTCGGTGCGCTGCTCCGGCGTATGCGGCAGGAAGGCACCGAACTTTTCCGCCAGGTACAGCAGGATGGAGCCGGATTCAAACACCCGAATCGGCGGTGTGGTGCTGTGATCCACCAGCGCGGGGATTTTCGAGTTGGGATTGATCTCCACAAAACCGCTGCCGAACTGGTCACCGTCGTTGATGCTGATCAGGTGCGCGTCGTACTCGGCCCCCTCCTGACCGAGCGCCAGCAATTCCTCCAGCATGATGGTGACCTTGACCCCGTTGGGCGTGCCGAGGGAGTAGAGCTGCAGCGGGTGCTTGCCCACCGGCAGCGGCTTTTCGTGGGTGGCGCCGGCGATGGGGCGGTTGATACTGGCGAAACGGCCGCCGCTCTCGCCTTCCCATTTCCACACTTTGGGCGGGGTGTAGCTGCTGTCGGACATGTCGGTGACTCCGGTTGATGGTGGACGCGGGTGGTGGATCTACGTGCGAAACCCCGGTTACAGGGCCAGGGTCATAAACAGGCTATTGGGGTCCTCTTTATAATCTGCAAACGGACCGCAGAGTTCAAACCCGTGGCGCGCGTAGAGGCGGTGCGCGGGCTGGAAGAACGCCATGGAGCCGGTCTCCAGGCTCAGGCGGCGGTATCCGCGGCGACGGGCCTCATCAATGATATGCCGGAGCATGGCCGTGGCCACCCCCTGCCCGCGCGCGCCGGCACCGGTGCGCATGGATTTGATTTCCCCATGCTGTGGCGTCAGCACCTTGAGCGCGCCGCACCCCACCAGCTCGCCCACAAGGTAGACCGACCAGAAAGTAATGTCCGGCTGGCGCAGGCCATCCAGATCCAGCGCGTGCTTGCTCTCCGGCGGGGAGATGCTGCGCATGTCGTCGATGTGTGCCTGCAGGAAATTCGCGATCGCGGGACTGCTGAGATCGTCAATTTCAATTTTCATAGCAATCTTCCTGATACCTCTATAACGGCAGGTAAGTTGAACGCCCATACCCTCTCGCCCATAATACCGCCCCCGAAAGGCGCCAAAAATAGCGCCAGAGGCGCTGATCGGTAAGCATTACTTTCTGAAACCGCAGCGCAGAGGCAACAAGCCGATGTATCCGGCGCCAGACGCCGACACCCGCGGCCAAACCCGCCCAGAATTTGTACTACGCGCATCCAGTACACCGGGCCGGCGCTGCGGCTCGAACGGAATCTCTATGAGCGAATTTACCGTCATTCTGCTGAGTACCATCCTGGTCAACAACTATGTGCTGGTGCAGTTTCTCGGCCTGTGTCCTTTTATGGGGGTTTCCAACAAGCTGGAAACCGCCGTCGGCATGGCCGGCGCCACCACATTCGTGCTGACCCTCGCGGCGATCTGCTCCTACCTGGTAAACACCTACCTGCTGGAACCCTTCGGCATGGAGTACCTGCGTACCATTTCCTTCATTCTGGTGATCGCGGTGGTGGTGCAGTTTGCACGTATGTTTATCGAAAAGACCAGCCCGCTGCTGCACCGGGTGCTCGGCGTGTTCCTGCCGCTGATTACCACCAACTGCGCGGTGCTGGGTGTGGCCCTGCAGAACACCCTCAAGGCCAACAATTTCATCCAGTCCACCCTGTACGGCTTCGGTGCCGCGGTGGGCTTCTCCCTGGTTCTGATCCTGTTTTCCGCCATGCGCGAGCGCCTCGCGGTGGCGGATGTGCCCAAACCCTTCAAGGGCGCCGCCATCGGCATGATGACCGCGGGCCTGATGTCGCTGGCCTTTATGGGCTTCAGCGGGCTGGTATAGGGGGCGATGATGGAGTGGCTGTCTGAAGTTTCCACCCCGCTGCTGATCCTCGGCGGCATGGCGCTGGTGTTTGGCGCGCTGCTGGGCTTTGCCGCGGTGCGCTTCAAGGTGGAGGGGGACCCGATCGTCGACCAGATCGACGCCATCCTGCCGCAGACCCAGTGCGGCCAGTGCGGCCACCCCGGCTGCCGCCCCTACGCCGAGGCCATCGCCAATGGCGAGGCCATCAACAAGTGCCCCCCCGGCGGCCAGGCCACCATCAACGAGCTGGCCAATCTGCTTGATGTGGAAGCCATTCCGCTGGATGCGGAGCACGGCGTCGAAGACGTGAAGAAAGTGGCCTTTATCCGCGAGGCGGAATGTATCGGCTGCACCAAGTGTATCCAGGCCTGCCCGGTGGACGCCATCGTCGGCGCCGCCAAGCAGATGCATACCGTGATCGTCGACGAGTGCACCGGCTGTGACCTGTGCGTGGAGCCCTGCCCGGTGGACTGTATTGACATGGTGCCGCTGGAGACGTCCCTGCAGCAATGGCACCCGGACAAACCCGGAGACGGAATTGCCTTGATCGCCAGCGACCGCCCCGAGCGGCACACCGACGACCGGAGTGCCGCATGAGCCACAGCGAACAGAGAGTCACCGCCAGCGAGCGCCGCGCCGCGCGCGAGGCCCAGCTGATTGCCAGCGAGAAGGCCCGCGACCTGGCGCGGGAGCTGAAGATTTACGACTTCCACGGCGGCGTGCACCCGCCGGAGAACAAACACCAGTCCACCGCGGAGCCCATCGGCAGCATTCCGCTGGCGGACGACCTGATCGTGCCTCTCAACCAGCATATCGGCGCCACCGCCATTCCCCTGGTAAAGCTGGGGGAAGATGTGCTCAAGGGCCAGAAAATTGCCGAGGGCGACGGCCCGGTAAGCTGCCCGGTACACGCGCCCTCCTCCGGCAAGGTGATGGCCATCGAGCCGATGGCGGTACCCCACCCCTCCGGTATGGTGGCGGACTGTATCCAGATCCGCACCGACGGCCGCGACCAGTGGTACCCACTGGAACCGGTGGAAGATTTCCGCAGCCGACCGGTCGACGACCTGCTGGAGAAAATCCGCGACTGCGGTATCGCCGGCATGGGCGGTGCGGGCTTCCCCACCGCGGTGAAACTGAACCCCCGCGGCGGCGCCGAGATCGACACCCTGGTCATCAACGGCACCGAGTGCGAGCCCTACATCACCGCCGACGACATGCTGATGCGCGAGCACGCGGAGGAGATTGTCGCCGGTGTGGAAATACTCGCTCACCTGCTGGACCAGCCGGAGCGGGTGCTGATCGGCATCGAGGACAACAAGCCCGAAGCCATCGCGGCGATGAAAAAGGCCGCCCGGGGCACCCGGTTCCATGTGGTGGTGTTCCCCACCAAGTACCCTTCCGGCGGTGAAAAGCAGCTGATCCAGATTCTCACCGGGCGCGAGGTGCCCAACGAGGGGCTGCCCGCCAACGTGGGCATCGTGTGCCAGAACGTGGGCACCGCCCGCGCGGTCTATCGCGCCATCGCCCTCGGCGAACCCCTGATCAGCCGCGTCACCACGGTGGTAGGCGAATCCCTGGAGCGCCAGCGCAATATCGAGGTGCCCCTGGGCACGCCGATCCGGCATATCCTCGACAGTCACGGCGTCGACCGCAAACAACTGCAGCGGGTGGTCATCGGCGGCCCGATGATGGGTTACACCATCGACGACGAGTCCGCACCGGTGGTGAAAACCACCACCTGCATCCTCGCGCCCACCGACCGCGAGCTGCCTGCGCCGCCGCCGGCCCAGGCCTGCATCCGCTGCGGGTTGTGCGCCGAGGCCTGCCCGGCCTCGCTGCTGCCGCAGCAGCTGTACTGGTATGCCCGCGCGGAAGACCGCGAAAAACTGCAGGCGTACAACCTGTTCGACTGTATCGAGTGCGGTGCCTGCTCCTACGTGTGCCCGTCCAGTATTCCCCTGGTGCAGTACTACCGCGCCGCCAAGGGCGATATCCGCACCGCACAACTGGAAAAGGAAAAGGCGGACCGCGCCCGCGAGCGCTTCGAATACCGCACCCTGCGCCTGGAAAAGGCCGAGCAGGAAAAGGAGGCCAAGCGCCTCGCCCGCAAGAAGGCGGCGGAGGAAGCGCGCAAACAGCGGGAACGGAATGCCGACAGCCCCGAGGCCAAGGCGGCCAAGGCAGAATCCGATGTAGTCGCGGCAGCCCTGGCCCGGGTCAAGGCCAAGCAGGCGGCACCGGAGCAACAACTGGCCCGCGCCCAGCGCGCGCTCACCAGTGCCGAGCACCGGGTGGAGCGCATGCAGGGCAAGCTGGCGGAAGCCGAAGACGCGCAGAAGGCGCAGCTGGAAGCGCAGTTGAAAACCGCGGAACTGAAATTGCAGGAAGCGCGGCAAAAGCTGGCGGAAGCGGAAAAACTGGCCGCCACTGCCCCCGCGCAACAGACCCCACCCCCGGCGGAGCCCTCCATTACCGACGACAAGCTCGCGGTGGCATCGTCCACCTCGAGTGCCGCCAGCAGTGCCATCGAAAAGGCCAAGGCCGCCGCAGCGGCTCGCGCCAGCATGAGCCCGGAAGAAAAGCTGGCAACGGAAATCGAGGCGCTGGAAAAGCGGGTAGCCAAGGCCGAGGCGCGCCTGCAAAAAGCCCGCAGTGAAGACGACCCCAATACCGGTGCCTTTGAAACCGCACTGAACAAGATGCAGGACAAGCTCGCCGCCAAGCGCCGGGAGCAGTCCGGCGACGAACCCGAATAACGCGCAGGATTAGAGAACCACCATGTCCCTGATGCGAGTCACGTCCCCCCACGCCCACTCCGGCCAGAGCACCGCCAAGGTGATGCTGCAAGTCGCCGCCGCCACCATTCCCGGCATCCTGGCGCTGGTGGTGTTTTTCGGTGTGGGCGTGCTGATCAATATCGCCCTGTGCGTCGCCACCGCGCTGGCCAGCGAGGCGGCAGTAATGAAACTGCGCGGCCGCCCGGTGGCCTTCTACCTGAAGGACTACAGCGCACTGGTGACCGCGCTGCTGCTGGGTATCGCGATTCCGCCCTACTGCGCCTGGTGGCTGCCGGTGGTGGGCACGGTGACCGCCATCGTACTGGCCAAGCAGCTCTACGGCGGCATGGGCTACAACCCGTTCAACCCCGCGATGGTGGGCTATGTGGTGCTGCTGATCAGCTTCCCCATCGATATGACCCGCTGGGTGGCGCCGGCAGAACTCATCTACGGCACCCCCGACCTGGGCGAGGCGTTTGCCCTGGTCTTCGGCAATATGAATGTGGACGGCTTTACCCGTGCCACGCCGCTGGAAATCGTGCGCCTCAACCAGTCCACCATTCTCTCCCAGCTCTATGCAATGGAGCCGGTGTTCGAAAAAGGCAACATGGCCGGGGTCGGCTGGGAAATGGTGAACTTCGGTTTCCTGCTGGGCGGGCTGTTCCTGCTGTTTCGCCGCCTGATCACCTGGCATGCGCCGGTGGCCATGCTCGCTACCCTGGCCGCGCTGTCGGTGATGTTCTATGACGGCGGCAGCTCCCTGAGTGAGGGCTCACCCCTGCTGCACCTGTTCTCCGGTGCCACCATGCTGGGGGCCTTCTTTATCATCACCGACCCGGTAAGCGGCTGTACCAGCAACAAGGGCCGCCTGGTGTTCGGCGCCGGTGTCGGCCTGCTGACCTTTGTGATCCGCGCCTGGGGCAACTACCCGGACGCGGTGGCCTTCGCGGTGCTGCTGATGAACTTCGCCGCGCCCTTTATCGACAACTACACCCTGCCGCGCACCTATGGCCACAAGGCCGCGCGCAAGGCCACGGACCTGGAGGAGCAGTAATGCTGAAGCGCTCCATCGGCTCCAACGCCGTTATCCTCACCCTGTTCGCTCTGGTGACCGCCGGTACCCTGGCGATCACCCAGATCACCACCCGCGAGCCCATCGAGCGGGCCATCCGCGAGGCCTCCGCCAAGGCCCTGCTGGAAATCATTCCCCTGGACCGCCATAGCAATGACCTGCTGGTGGATACCTATCCCATTCCCCGCCAGTACTGGGCAATGCTGGGGCTGAAGCAGGAAGCCAATATCAATCTGGCGCGGGAGGAAGATGGCACCATCAGTGCGGTGATCATTCCCGCAGTGGCGCCGGATGGTTACTCCGGCCCCATTCGTATGCTGGTGGGGGTCAATCGCGACGGTACCGTGGCCGGTGTACGCGTGACCAACCACGCGGAAACGCCCGGTCTCGGTGACAAGGTAGAAATAAAGAAGAGCGACTGGGTATTGTCGTTCAACGGCAAATCCCTGCAGGACCCGACGCGAGACCTGTGGAAAGTACAGAAAGATGGCGGTGCCTTTGACCAGTTCACCGGCGCCACCATTACCCCGCGCGCAGTGGTGAACCAGGTGCGCAAGGTGCTGGATTTTGTCGCCGAGCACCAGCAGGAAATTTTCACGGCACCGGTTTCCAAGCGCGCGGTGGAAATCCATCAACAGGAAGCCCCCGGCGAGGGCGAGCCGCAACCGCAACCGCAACCGCAACCGGAGCAGAACTGATGGCCACCCCAAGCTACCGTGAAATCACCCACAACGGCCTGTGGAAAAACAATCCGGCGCTGGTGCAATTACTGGGGCTCTGCCCGCTACTGGCGGTCACCGGTTCGGTGGTCAATGCCATCGGCCTCGGCCTCGCCACCACTGCCGTTCTCACCTGTTCCAATCTCGCGGTATCACTGGTGCGTCACCAGATGCCGGAAACCGTGCGCCTGCCGGCCTCGGTGATGATTATTGCCACCTTCGTTACCTGCGCCGAATTGCTGATGAAGGCCTTTACCTACGAGCTGTACCTGGTACTGGGTATTTTTATTCCGCTGATCGTCACCAACTGCGCCATTCTCGGCCGCGCCGATGCCTTCGCCAGCAAGAACCCGGTACTACCGTCCCTGTTAGACGGATTCATGATGGGGGCCGGCTTCACCGCGGTACTGATAGTGATCGGTGCGGTGCGGGAAATTATCGGTCGCGGCACATTGTTTGCGGATATGGACCTGCTGCTTGGCCCGATGGCAGCGGACTGGACCCTGCAGGTGCTGGGGGCGGATTACTCCGGATTTCTGGTGGCGGTACTTCCCCCCGGTGCCTTTCTGGTAGCAGGTCTATTGATCGCCGCAAAAAATGCCATCGATACGCAGATTGAGCGCCGCCGCAGCGCCGAGGTGACCATTGTCAGTGGCAGCAAGCGCGTGCGCACTACCGGTAAAATTCAGTAATTTGTAAATGCGGCGAATTTTTAATTCCCAATGAAGGGACGCGCCCTGACCACTTCTTGATATTGCTCAAGCCAATCTCCTCAATACCGAAGTTTCGTTCGAATAATTTCCCAGTGTAACGACGTGTAATGGGATTTAATTCACAATCCGCGCTTCCTGTGTAGCGAAGCTGGTACGAATCGATAAAATAGCGCCTCCGTTTACAGGAGCACTTGCCCGGGCGAGACAAAAACCCGGGCAACTTTTTGACTGTCCGGTTTTAAAAAAAATCTAAAACCTATTTATTTTCCGACACAGGTATCATCAGACTGTCGCTACCTCTCGACGGCAAAATAATTATTTCGCTATTTCCATCAGGATTACGCATTACCCGATATTCAATAGCTCAAGTCCGCAAACCACAGGAATTAATGTCACCATGACCGAAGACAACGGAAAGTCTGAGCTGGTCTACCAGGGGCGTCGCGCCCAACGCGCCGACAGCCGCCAACGTAGAAAAGCCATTCTGGAAGCCACCTTGCGCCTGATCGTCAAGGAAGGTATCCGCGGTATCCGTCACCGCGCGGTCGCACGGGAAGCGTCAGTCCCGCTTGCCGCCACTACCTATTACTTCAAAGATCTCAACGACCTGATCAGCGACGCCTTTACCTATTTCGTCGAGCAGAATATCGAGGTGACGCGCCAGTTACAGACTGATAGTTTCACCGCCGTACACCAGCTATCTCCCCAGGAGCGGGAATCCCATTCCGGTCGCCGGCAACTTTCCCAGCAACTCACCCGCTTCGTGCTGCTGCACATTCGCGGCCAGGCCTCCAATCGCGACAACCGCTTGATCGAACTGGCATTTCGCAACGAAGCCCTGCGCAACGAACAGCTCACCCGCGCGATGCGTCTGGCCAACCAGTCCACGCAAAAGTTGATCATTGAGTTTTTCGAGCTGATGAACATGGCTGACCCGCAGGCCGCAGCGCAGATCGTGCATGGCACCATTCTGAACCTGGAATACCAGGTTCTGAGTGGCGCCATTGCGCTGGAGTCCCCCTTACTGGAGAGGACCGTAACCATGATGATTCGCGGCTTGATTCCCGCCAACCAGGCTACAACCACGCCGGCACCGGCCCTGACCGGCAACTTCTAAACAGACACCTCCGGCGGTGCGCGATTTGCCACCGCCAACGCTCTCCGCCTTCCTCCAACATTACTGGCGCCTGGTTGTCGCACAAATGTTCCAGGAAAGCACTTAACGAGCGCACGACAACTAGACTTGCAGTAAGTTTTCAGGAATTCGTGCCCTCATGTTGCTTGCACTGCGCTGTCTGGCGATCGCATCGGTAATCTTCATATCCCTGCTTTCGGGATGCGACAGCGGTAGGGACACGTCCGCCCGCAACGCGCCCTCAAGCGATAAACCCGCCTCTGAGAAAACTCAGGAGGAACCAGCCGGGGAGCCCGTCGGTGCGGAAAGCCAAACCGCGCTTGCGCAAAAAAATGCTGTCAGATCTACACCTCAAGACAGCAAGCAGAGCAAGCAGAGCAAGCAGCAGAACCAGGACCGGGAACCCGCGCTGCGACCTGCGCAAAAAGATGAATTGCGCCCCGAAGCCGACTGGGCACCGGAAACAACCGGTGAGTACCCGATCCACGCCTACCCGAATTACACAGAGACCGGCGACCTGGCCGCGATCAAGGAGCGCGGGAAACTGCGTATTCTAGTCGACATATCCAATACAGACTCCCTGCACCGTTCGGCCACACTGCAGGATATAGAAATCGATGAGACAAAGCGGCTGGCAGAATCCCTTGGCCTCGAGCCGGTAGTCCTCTACGCCAATAATTTCGACCAGCTGATCCCGCTACTGGAAAAGGGTGAAGGCGACATCATCGCCAACAACCTCATCATCACCGAAGCCCGCAAGCAGGAAATCGATTTTTCCGTCCCCACTGCAAACACGCGCCTGATACTCGCCTCCCGAAATGATGAGAGTGCCATAAGCGACAAGTCGGATTTGAAAGGAAAGACGCTCGCCGTCACCAAGGGCACTGTATATGAGGATCTAGCCCGGGAGTTCGCCAGAAAGCACCCCGGTCTGAAGCTCGACATCATCGAAAGAAATTATGTCGAGTTATTGATTGATGTTTCGGAAAAGCATATTGACTACACCATCGTTGAATCGCAGGTCTATGATCTGGCGACGCAATTTCGCGACAACCTGAAGAAAAATATAGTGTTCCCGGAAGAGCGCCAGCTGGGCTGGGGCATCCGCAAAAACTCCCCGGAACTACAGAAAGAGATCGACAGTTTTGTGCGCACCAGCAAACTCGAGCGGACCGTAAAACGATACGTCGGCGACCTCGATGAAATGAAGAAGCACGGCGTAATTCGCGTGGTTACCCGCAATCACCCCGGCACCTATTACATGTGGAAAGGGAGGGTCCTGGGCTATGAATACGAACTGGCGCAGGCGTTTGCCAAAAAGTTGAAGCTGCGCCTGGAAATCGTAGTCGCACCCACCCATGAAGATCTGCTCACCTATCTCAAGGAAGGCAAGGCCGACATTGCCGCAAGCCTGCTGTCCATTACCGATCGCCGAAAACAGCAGGGCATGACATTTGGCCCGGTCTACATGGAAGAAAAGGTTGTGGTGGTATCGAGGGGCGGTGAAACCTTAGGCAGTATCGAAGAATTATCCGGCCGCACCGTTCATGTTCGCAAATCCAGTAACCACTATGATGTGATCCAGGAAATCAAGAAGAAGGTTCCCGGGATCAAGATTGAGCTCGCTCCGGAAGAGCTCAATATCCAGCAAATACTGGATAAGGTCGCCGACAAGGAGTACGACCTGGCGGTTGCCGATGAGGTTTCGGTAAAACTGGAGCACGCCTGGCGCACCGACGTGGATACTGCCCTGGACCTGCAAATACACGATAACGACTACGCCTGGATGATGCGCGAAAGCAACCCGCAGCTAAAACAGGCGGTGGATAAATTCTTTAACAGCAAGAAGACCAAATCGCTGACCAAAGTACTGGATGACAAATACTTTACAGCCCCCAAACGCACCCGCGAGGAAATCAATGCCCTGAATAAAAATGGAGAGATCTCTCCCTTCGACAAGTTTGTAAAAAAATATGCAAACACCTATGACCTGGATTGGCGCCTGATCGTCGCACAGATGTATCAGGAGAGTACCTTCAACCCTAAAGCCAAATCCTGGGTCGGCGCCCGCGGCCTGATGCAGGTTATGCCCGATACCGGCAAGCAGGTCGGGGAGAAGAACCTGTACGATCCGGAAACCAGCGTGCGCGCGGGAATAAAATACCTGGAGTGGCTACACCGGAAATTCGAGGATAAAGGCATAACCCCCGAGAACATGATGTGGTTCACCCTGGCGGCATACAACGCCGGACTGGGGCACGTGTACGATGCACAGGACCTGGCGGAAGAAAAAGGGTGGGAGCGCAAGGTGTGGTTTAACAACGTGGAAAAGGCCATGCTGCTACTGTCCCAGAAGAAGTATTACAGCAAGGCCCGCTATGGCTATGCGCGGGGACAGGAGCCGTTTGATTACGTCCGCAAGATCAAGGCCCGTTTCAGGACCTATGTGGCACTACTGGAAGATTACCAGCGCAGAAAGACGATTGAGCAAAGCCTGATCCTGCAGGCGCCGGAAATGTTTGCCAGCGCGTTTTACTGGCCATTGCTGTTGCCGCAACCCCAGATCGCGCT
>NZ_CAJXKH010000054.1 GCF_913055755.1 uncultured Microbulbifer sp. | reverse complement strand
CCCTGCCGGGCTGACAGCCCCTGTCACTCCAGCTCGCCACTGCCCTCTTTCGATAAATCAATCGGCGCCCGCCGCAGCACCATAAAGCCGGCGATACCCGCGATCAGCGATGCCAGCAACACCCCGGCCTTCGCCTGGATCAGCATTTCCTCGCGGCCGGCAAATGCCAGCTCGGCGATAAATATGGACATGGTGAAACCGATACCACCGAGCAGGGCAACGCCGATGATATGGTGAAAGGTCGCCCCTTTGGGCAGCGAGCCCAAACCGAGTTTCCAGCCGATCCAGGTCGCGCCGACAATCCCGATCAGCTTGCCGAACACCAGACCGGCAATCACCCCCATGGTCAATGGATTGAATACCGCTTCCGCGCTGGTGAAACTGTCTACCGGAATACCGGCATTGGCCAACGCAAAAATCGGCACAATGATAAACGCCACGGGGGTATGCAGGCGGGTTTCCATCCGCTGCAGTGGCGACTGCACCAGGTGAATGCCGTTATCCAGCGCCGATACCCGGGCGCGCAGGGCATCGTTGGCAATGATCTTGTCACCGGGGCGGAAGCAGCGATCAAAGCTGCGAATGATGTCTTTGACAAAAGTACTGAACGCCACCGGGTCGTATTTGGGGCGCGCGGGGATCGCCATCGCGGTAATCACGCCGGCGAGGGTTGCGTGCACACCGGTCACGTACAGCGCGTACCACAGCAGGATGCCGACGAAGATATAGGCTGGAGAGCGGCGTACCCCGGCAAACTTGAGCAGCCACAACAACACCACCAGCGCGATCGCCGCTACCAGTGCAGTCATATTGACACTCTCGGTATACCAGATGGCGATCACCAGAATCGCACCCAGGTCATCCACAATCGCCAGCGCCACCAGGAAGGTCACCACCGCACGGGGCACGCGGTTCCCCAGAATGGCAATACACCCCACCGCGAACGCAATATCCGTGGCCATGGGAATACCCCAGCCGCGACCGGCCTCGGTACCGCCGTTGAGCGTCGCGTAAATCACCGCCGGTACCACCATACCGCCAATGGCCGCCATCACCGGTAGAACCGCGTGTTTCAGCTCCGACAACTCTCCGACCAGGAATTCCCGCTTGAGCTCCAGCCCCACCAGCAGAAAGAAGACCGCCATCAGGCCGTCGTTGATCCAGTGGTGAAAGCTCATCGAGAGCGACCAGTCACCGAAGTTGTAGCTTACCGGCAGGTGCAGGATATGTTTGTAGGCCTCCTGCCAGGGAGAATTCGCGATCAACAGCGCGATGACAGCGCAGGCCATCAACAGCAGGCCACTGCTGCTCTGGCGGTGGATAAACTCTTCAAATGGCGTGACCAGGCGACCGAGGGCATTCTCCAGTGGAGCCTGGAAAACCTCACCCTTGCGGATCCGGAATTTGCTGAGTACGTTTTTCGCCATTAAGTGGAGACTCCTTGTGATACTTCCAGTGATATAGAAAACCTGAATTGCCGGCGCTCGAGTCACCGTATCCGGTGGTGCTTTGCAGAACGCCGGGCAAAAGTTAGCATGGCAGCCGCTTCCACCTCCATATCCCTAGAACTATAGTGCCGTTGATGACCCGTCTGGACCTTTTATTGGTAGAGCGCCAGCTCGCCAACTCCCGTACCCACGCCCGGAAACTGATCGATGCCGGGCGCGTCCTGCTGTCCGACGGCCACCGCTGGCGGCCGGCACTGAAGGCCAGCCAGTCCCTGGACGAGGAAACCCGGATCCGCGTCGAGCCACTGCCGGAAGACCGCTTCGTGTCCCGCGCCGGGCTCAAGCTGGCGGGCATCCTGGACCACACCGGTCTGTCCCCCGCGGGCTGGCATGCGCTGGATGTGGGCTGTTCCACCGGCGGTTTCAGCGATTGCCTGCTGCAGCGCGGCGCCGAACTGGTGGTGGGCGTGGACGTCGGGCGTGACCAGCTGGCCGAAAAGCTGCGCAACGATCCCCGCATGCACCTGTTCGAAACCCTCAACGCCCGCCATCTCACCGCCGAGCAAATTGCGCCTTTCGGCGACGCGGGCTTCGATGCGGTGGTGATGGATGTTTCCTTCATTTCCCAGACCCTGATCCTGCCCCAGCTGCCGCCACTGCTCAAACCCGGCGGCCACCTGCTGAGCCTGGTAAAACCCCAGTTCGAGGTAGGGCCGGAAGGGATCGGCAAGGGCGGCCTGGTAAAAGACACGGGCTTGTACGCCGGCGTCGAGGAAAACATCCGCACGCTCTGCGAGCGCTTGGGGCTGCGGGTTAACGCCTATATCGACAGCCCGATCAAGGGGGGCGATGGCAACCGGGAATTTCTGTTGTGGGCGATCAAACCCGATTAAGTATTCAGCAGTTCGCGTCGAAGGTGCCGATGCCGGGTACAGCCTTGTGAGACCTTCACCGCCATGGATGGCGTTGCAGAGCCCCCAGGGATGGGTTCACGGCGTGTCTCACAAGGCTGTACCCGGTAGCGGCACCACCACGGAGTTGTTCACGGAACTTGATCAGGGCAGGATTTTTTCCAGCTTGGCCTTGAAGCCGGTTTTGGCAACCTGGGTGGGAGAGGAGTTGCGACTGGGGCGCAGTAACAGGTTGCCCTGGCAATTGGGGCACTCGCGGTGCAGCTCATCCGCGCACACGAGGCAAAAGGTGCATTCGTAGGAACAGATATACGCTTCGTCCGTCAGGCCCAGCGGGGCACTGCAGCGCTCACAGGCTGCTTTCATTTTCAGCATGGAAATTTCCCGACCGTCACAACGACTTCTACTGGTTCATTCAATCCGGTGACAGAACCCGCAGACGCGAGGGGCAGGCACGCTGATCCCCGCCACTCCACACCGGCAGTGGCGGAAACGGCAGGTTGAGTGTTGCGTCAGTCTGCGTCCACCTGCTTGTCGGTGCGCGCCGCCATGATGAAATCATTCTTGTGCAGGCCACCGGCCTCATGACTCCACCAGGTAACGGTAACCTTGCCCCACTCCGTCAGCAGCGCCGGGTGATGGCCGACCTCTTCGGCAATGGCACCCACGCGGTTGGTAAACGCCAGCGCCTGCTTGAAATTGCGGAACTTGAATACCCGCTCAAGCTGCATCACGCCGTCCCGGACAACCGGGGTCCACTCGGGAATCTCGCGGATCAGCTCCGCCAGCTCGTCGTCGCTGACCAGAGGAGCGTCTGCGCGGCAGGCTTCGCAGGCCTGTTCTGATAGTTCTGTCATACCCAGACTCCTGTATACAAAAAACAAAAAGCGGAAACGTGGCACTCGACCACAAATTCTCGTTTTGCCACTTTAACCAGCCCCCAAATGTGAAACAAGGCGACCTGGGTCACACAAAATAAAAGCCGGGGAATCCGCCAAGCTCAAGTGGAGTGTGCTAATTTTTGCCCAGTTCCACGCAAAATTCAGAGTAATGTAATGAAGCACCTGGCGACGGCATTCGCAATAGTGACCCTGCTTTATGGCTGCGGACAAAAATCCGACGAAACCGACCAGCAGAGCTTAGCAGAGCGTCACCCGGCCCCATTGGCGGAATCTGAAGCCGAGGGTAAAGACTCCGCCAGTCAGCCGTCACCACCAGAGGACGCCCTGTCGACAGCGGATACTTCCAGTGAACAGAAAGCCTTCTATCGGCTGAGTAATCAGATGGTCGAGCGCATGTGGCAGCTGTTCCCCACCTGGGCCATCAGCAACGGCTATTACCAGGTGGCGAACCTGCTGGAAGTCCCGGACAAGGCCTACCGTCGCAAGGTGCGCGCATTTGCCCGCAATTACCTGAACGAATTTGGCAAATTCAATCAGAAAAGACTCGATGACAATGCGCGCACGGACCTGGCCCTGATCAACAACTTTCTCAACAGTACAGTGTGGGAAATCACCGATTTCAAATCCTTTGAGTGGAATCCGGCGGAATACAATGTCTCCCACGGCTTTGCCCTGATCCTCAACACGGATTACGCGCCCCTGGATGAGCGCCTGCGCACCTTCAGCGAACGCCTGAAACTGGTGCCCGCGTACTACATTGCCGCGGAAGAAAGTATCCAGAAGCCCGCCTCTCCACAGCTGATTCTGGCGATTCAGCAGAACGAAGGTGCACAGTCGGTATTTGGCGAGGACCTGATGGACAAGGTATCTGCCAGCGGGCTTTCAGAGGAGGAAAAAAAGCAGTTTGCAAAGCGGGTGAAAAACGCCCGGGAAGCCATCGAGGAATATGTCACTTTCCTGCAGACAATGCACGCAAAACTGGAAAAGGAGGATGCCTTCCGCTCCTTCCGCATTGGCGAAAAGCTCTACGAACAGAAGTTCAAATTCGACATCCAGATCAGCATGAGCGGGGAGCAGCTGTACCAGCGTGCCCTGGAGGAAAAAAATCACCTGCATGAAAAGATGTCTGAACTGGCAGACAAACTGTGGCCCAAATACTTCGAGGGCGAGGAGCCGCCAGCAGCGCCGCTGAAAAAGATTTCCGCAGTGCTGGAAAAGCTATCCGAGCACCACGCCACCAAGGCAACTTTCAAGGCAGAAGTGGAGAAGCAGATCCCAGAGCTGGAAGCCTTCGTCATCGAGCACGACCTGCTGACCCTGGACCCGGACAAACCACTGGTGGTCCGCACCACTCCGCCATATATGCGCGGATTCTCCGTTGCCTCGATCAATGCCCCCGGCCCCTACGATAGTGGGGCCAACACCTATTACAACGTCATGGCGATCGAGAGCATGGCGGACGACGCGGCGGAGAGCTTGCTGCGCGAGTACAACAGCTACCTGATGCAGATACTCAATATTCACGAGGCCATTCCCGGCCACTACACCCAGCTGGTGTACGCCAACAAGTCACCCAGCCTGATCAAGAATATTCTCGGCAACGGCGCAATGATCGAGGGTTGGGCAGTGTATACCGAGCGCATGATGCTGGAAGCCGGTTACGGCGACTTTGAGCCGGAACTGTGGATGATGTACTACAAGTGGAATCTGCGGACGGTGGTCAACACCATTCTGGATTACTCCATCCAGGTCAAAGACATGTCCGAGCAGGAAGCCCTGGACCTGATGATGAAGCAGGCCTTCCAGCAGAAGGCGGAGGCCATGGGCAAGTGGCGCCGGGCAACCCTGAGCCAGGTACAGCTCACCAGTTATTTCGCCGGCTATATGGCGATCATGAACCTGCGTGAAGAAATGAAGCAGAGGCTCGGGGACAAGTTCAATCTCAAGGCATTCAATGAGAAATTCCTGAGCTACGGTAATGCACCGGTACCGGTGATCCGCGAGCTGATGCTGAGTGAACTTCCGTCCTCAGGTCAGCCCGCATCCCACTGATATCACAACCGGTAAAACTTTACCGGCACCGTTATGGCCTTGATACAACGCCGGCTGAAGCTGTCGTTCAACAGGAAGGCCGGCACCTCATCCGTGAGTTGAAAGCCAAATTTCTCCGGCAGGCTGGTATACAGCGACCGCGGTGGCAGATATTCCCTGATGCCCTTGAGGCGCGCACCGGAGTCTGCTGAGTGGTAATAGATATCCACATCACCAATCTCCGTGCGCAAAAACTCAAGCGCCGCCGCCAGTGATACTTCCGCCCAGATAGCCCGGTAGGGCTTCAGGGTTTCGTTCACATAGCGAATAAATTCACGGTAATGCCCTCTGAACTGGGGCCAGCGCCGCTCGACCAGTTCAGTCTTGTTGTTGCCCAGATACTTTTCAAAGCCTCTCGCCAGCCCCTCGCAATTGCGCAGCCAGTCGTTCTGCACCTCCTCGATCAGGCACTCTCCGCGGTCGAGATCCAGGTCCATACGTACCCACGACATGGTGAACCCGCGGGCACAGTTCACCGGGTGCCCGCTGCGGCCATGAACGCCCGCCTTGGCATTGAAGTGCGAGCGGCCATATTTACTCAGGGCAGACAATTCCAGCAGCCGTTGATAGGCGCAATTGTGGCGCCGGTCAAAATTGAGTTGCAGAACCAGGCTGGATCCCTTGCGCGTGGTCTGTTGCCAGTAGCGGTCCTGCTGTCGCCAGGAGCCCAGGGTCAGATTGAAATCCATCGATTCCTCTCCCCACACGGTGCTCAGCTGTGCACGACGCAGCATGCCATCGCCACAGCCTGCAATCAGCGACTTCAGCAGTGGCCGGTGCAGGAATTTTGCCCAGCGGCTTTTGCGCAGTTCACGCAGTGCAATGGCTTCACCTGGCGCTGCAGCGAGCTCGCCGTCGAGCAGATCAAGGCAATATTTATCTTTAAAGTAGCGAAAGGTGCGTCGGTGATTGCCGAGGCAATCCAGCACCATATCCAGTTCACAATTTTCCATGAATGCTGCGGGTTTACCCCGCCCTCGGGCAGGCCCGGAATTCAGGCAATACGCGGCCGCGTATTCCCGAAATGGGCATACGTAAAAAAATCAGAGGGTGTCCGCGAATACGGACAATGTCAGACAGCTATCGGAAAAACTGGGTCAGAAAGGTGTTCAGCGAACACGCAGGCCGCAACCACGCAGACCCATCGCGACAGCAATATCGAGTTGCCTGAACATTTGAGCCTCCATTGGTTGGGTTGATTTGAAGAGAGCGCACTATACGCCGCTGTAAAATGGATTCAAGAGAGCACGAATAACTCAGGTGAATTTTCGTGCCCTTTTTGAACGGGAGCGGTGATACGGCTTTCGCACGCAAGAGATATGATCGGGCGATCGACTTGAGCCCGAATCCGCGATGGTTCAGAAGCTCAGTTTCTGCCAGCGACTGCGATTGTCGAAGCGCAGCGAGCGGACCTTGCCAAGGCCCTCCACATTGATCTGGTTGACCTGCTCCGGCCACTGGTCCTGCAGCGCATCAAACCTGAACCAGAGCTCGCCGACCTGCGCCGGTGCCGGCATCTCCTGGTACACCCAGATGAACTTGCCGTCCACTTCCTGCCCCACATGGGCAAGAGTGACCGGCTTTGGTTCACCGAGGCCCATGGCAAAGTGGGCACTTACGTAGCGTGCAAACTGCAACTGGGCTTCGGGATTTTCCAGCAGATATTCCTGCTTGCCAGTGATTTCGCCGAGCGCGTGCTCGGCATCGTGCACATAGAAGCGGTGCATGATTTCCACGTTACCGGTGCGCTCGTTGAACAACACCCGGGAAATGGCGGTCTTCATCTGATGGGCCTGCGCGTGGCAGGCCATCAGTAAGCTCAGGATCAGGAAAACAGTACGCATTGCTACTTACTTCTTGTGAAAGCCGGGCTCGGGGTCGGCTTTTTCGGTGGTCATGTCGTGCATGATGTCGCGATACACCGGATCGGTGCGCTTCTCGTCCTTGTAGGCCTCGATGCGGGATTTCACGATGCGACGCGGGTAGTGGTTGTTTTCGTTATCCACATCCGCGGTTTCCCAACGGGGATCCACCACAACCTGAGTCAGCTCCTTGTCAGTCACGATCAGCTTGGATACGGCCTTGGGCGAACGGCGCCAGATTTCCGCGGGGATATAGCGATCCTCCACACTGCCGTCAGCATAGCTGAGCTGCAGCAGGATCGGCATGACCAGGCCACCCTTATTGGAGAAGTCGATCACGTAGTAGTGCTTGTCCTCTTCTACCGCGCGCTCCAGTGCTTTGCGCTCCCAGGGTTCCAGGTCTTCAAGCAGCTGCGCGTACTCATTGCGCTCCTTGTTGGTGACGGTGAAACGGTCATGCTCGTCGTAAAAGTCGCGCACATCGCGGTTCTTTTCCAGCCAGGTCTTGTTGCCGGCATCGCGCTCGCGCTTCTCGAACAGCGGCTGGGGCTTGTCGGCCTCTTCCTGGCGGCGGCGCTTGAAATCGATGTCGGGGTTCTTGGTGTCCAGGCGCAGCTGCGACACCTTGTCGACACTGATGTCCACGTGGTCGGTGGAGTAGAACCAGCCGCGCCAGAACCAGTCCAGGTCCACACCACTGGCCTCTTCCATGGTGCGGAAGAAGTCTGCCGGAGTCGGGCGCTTGTACTGCCAGCGGGTGGCGTACTCCTTGAACGCGAAATCGAACAGTTCGCGCCCGAGAATCACCTCGCGCAGGATGTTCAGCGCCGCCGCGGGCTTGGCGTAGGCATTGGGCCCGAATTTCAGAATCGAGTCGGACTGGGTCATGATCGGCACCTGGATATCGGACTTCATGTAGTCGACAATATCCCGCGGCTCCACGCCCCAGGGCATTTCCGGATCCCATTCGCGACCGGCTACGCCGTCGAGGAAGCTGTTCAGGCCCTCGTCCATCCAGGTCCACTGGCGCTCGTCAGAGTTCACTACCATGGGGAAGTAGATATGCCCCACCTCGTGAATCACCACACCGATCAGGAAGCGCTTCTCGGCCTGGGTCCAGGTGCGCGAACCATCTTCGTGCAGGGTGGTGCGCGGGCCGTTGAAGGTGATCATGGGGTACTCCATGCCACCGACGGGCCCATTCACGCTCTGCGCCACCGGGTAGGGATAGTCGAAGGAAAAGCGCGAGTACACCTCCATGGTGTGAATCACGGATTCCGTGGAGTACTTCTTCCACAGCTCACCGCCCTCCTTCGGGTAGAACGACATCGCCATCACTTCCGGCATGGCGTCGCCACCCTGCTGGTAGCCCTTGGCGTCCCACATAAACTTGCGCGAGGACGCCCAGGCAAAGTCCCGCACCCGGTCGGCCTTGAAGCGCCAGGTCTTGGAACTGCGGGTACCGTCCTTCTCGTTATCCAGGGCCTCGTCTTCGGTCACGATGAATACCGGACGCTTGGCGGTGCGCGCTTTTTCCAGGCGGTCACGCTGGGTCCGGGTCAGCACGTCTTCCGGATTCTGCAGTTTACCGGTGGCGGAAACGATGTGATCCGCAGGCACGGTGAGGCTCACATCGTAGTCACCGAACTCCAGGGTAAATTCACCGCGTCCGAGAAACGCCTTGTTGGTCCAGGCCTCGTAATCGGTGTAGGCATGCATCCGCGGGAACCACTGCGCCAGCAGGAAAATGTCATTGCCGCCCTTGCGCGCATCATCGGGGAAGTGTTCGTAGCCAGAACGGGCGCCTACTGCATCTTCCTCGAGGATATTGAAGGAGAAATCCATGCGGAACTCGACCTTCTCGCCGGGCTTGAGCGGCTGCGCCAGGTCGACGCGCATGTTGGAGCCCACCACCGTCGCCCGCAGCTGGTTGCCGTCGGCATCCTTCAGGTTGTCGATGGTATAGCCGGGCTTGTTGTCCGCGAGCCACTGCTGGCGACGCAATTCACCCAGGCTAACCCCCGCCGGAGCCTCGTCCGATTCCGCGCGGGTGGCACCCCCACCAAAGGTCACGGTGGTTTCGGCAATGGAGTCCGCGCGGAAGCGATTCTGGTCCAGCTGCAGCCACAGGTACTTGAGGGTATCCGGGGAGTTGTTGGTGTAGCTGATGGTCTCGCTGGCACTCAGGGAGCGCTTGTCCTCGTTGAGGCGCGCATCGATCCGGTAATCGACCTCCTGCTGCCAGTAAGCGTGGCCCGGCTCACCTGCGGCATTGCGGTAAACGTTGGGCGTGGGCAGGACTTCATCCAGCTGACGGAATTTGTCTTCGAAGTCACCTTTGGTCTGGGAGATGGCTGCCAGTGCGGAAACCGAGCAGCACAGCGTCGCGATTACCGCGGCCGCTGACTGGAGCAGTGGGGGCATAGGAATTTACCGGGTTGTGTACATAACAAAGCGAAGAGACGAATGGAGCGACAAAAACCTCAAATACGCCAGCGCACGTGAGATTGATCGACACTGTGGCGCGACGAGTGGAAACCGCGAGCGGCAACCGGCGGGTCGCAGGGAACTGTCACAGGGATCGCCCCAGGGAAAAGAAATACGGCGCCCGCAGGCGCCGTGATCGATCGAAGGAGATCGCCGCCGTTATCCGGCGACGCCCTCTTCGATCTTGTGCTTCCAGATTACCGGGCCGGTGTTGTGCACCGACTCACCATTGCTGTCCACAGCTACGGTGACCGGCATGTCTTCCACCTCAAACTCGTAGATGGCTTCCATACCCAGTTCCGGGAAGGCGATGACCTTGGCATCCTTGATGGCCTGGGCCACCAGGTAGGCGGCACCGCCCACGGCCATCAGGTAGACCGCCTTGTTGTCGCGTATCGCCTCGATCGCGGTGGGGCCGCGCTCGGCCTTGCCGATCATGCCCAGCAGGCCGGTCTCTTCCAGCATGGTGCGGGTGAACTTGTCCATACGGGTGGCGGTGGTGGGGCCAGCGGGGCCGACCACCTCTTCGCGCACCGGATCCACCGGGCCCACGTAGTAGATAAAGCGACCGCTCAGGTCCACCGGCAGCTTCTCGCCCTTGGCGAGGATATCCACCATCTTCTTGTGCGCGGCATCGCGACCGGTGAGCATCTTGCCATTCAGCAACAGGGTGTCTCCCGGCTGCCAGCTCAGCACGTCTTCACGGGTGACCTCATCCAGGTTCACACGGCGGGTATTACCCCCGGCTTCGCGGGTGATTTCCGGCCAGTCTTCCAGCTTTGGCGGGGTCTGGCGCGCGGCGCCGGAACCGTCGAGAGTGAAGTGGGTGTGGCGGGTGGCGGCGCAGTTCGGAATGATCGCCACCGCCTTGTTGGCGGCGTGGGTCGGGTAATCCTTCACCTTCACATCCAGTACGGTGGTGAGGCCGCCCAGGCCCTGGGCACCGATGCCCAGCTTGTTGACCTTGTCGAACAGCTCCAGGCGCAGCTCCTCGGCGCGATTGGAGGCACCGCGCTCCTGCAGCTCCTGGATATCGATCGGGTCCAGCAGGGATTCTTTCGCCAGCAGCATGGCTTTCTCGGCGGTACCGCCGACACCGATACCCAGCATGCCGGGCGGACACCAGCCGGCACCCATTTTTGGCACCATTTCCAGCACCCAGTCGACCACGGAGTCGGACGGGTTCAGCATGGCGAACTTGCTCTTGGCCTCGCTGCCGCCACCCTTGGCTGCGACGTAGACTTCCACGGTGTCGCCGGGCACGATTTCGAAGTGAATCACCGCCGGAGTGTTGTCACCGGTGTTTTTGCGGGCGCCATCCGGGTCATCCAGGATGGAGGCGCGCAGCACGTTGTCCGGGTTGTTGTAGGCGCGGCGCACGCCTTCGTTGACCATATCGGTGACGCTCATGTCGGCGTCCCACTGCACGTTCATGCCCACTTTCAGTTTCACGGTCACGATGCCGGTGTCCTGACAGATGGGGCGGTGGCCCTGGGCGCACATGCGGGAGTTGATCAGGATCTGGGCCATGGCGTCTTTCGCCGCCGGGTTGGCCTCTTTCTCGTAGGCCTTGTTGAGGGCCTGGATAAAGTCCTGGGGATGGTAGTAAGAGATGAACTGCAGCGCGTCGGCCACGCTGTCGATCAGGTCGTCCTGGCGGATAATGGTCATTGCCGGCTCCGTGTGTGGTCTCGTCTCGAAGGCGGCGATTTTACACGAAATGGCAGGAGGTGTTGGATTCAGCGAAGGTTGCCAACATCAACTGCAAATGAGAACCAATATCGAAAAGTAAAAAGCCCCGTGAGGCGCGGCTACACCTCATGGGGCCCGATGTCAGACAGCTGACATTAAGTTGAAGATTACTGGGTAGCGTCGAAGTACTGCCCGCTTTCCGCCGCATCCTGCTTCTTGTTGTGACGAACACATACGTCTACCGATCCCGATGCGCTGCCTTCGAAGTCCGAGGCAGTGAAGTTGACCCGGTAAACGCGGCCATCTCCATTACCCGCGCGCTCAGCGCGCAGCAATGCCGTACCGTCAGCGTAAATGACCGCATCAATTGCGGTATCACCGTCACCGGTGCCATTGGTGGGCTCATCCGAAGTCACACTGTCAATCACAATTGTCGCGTTATCTTCAGGATCGCTGACGCCGAGGATTCTCACCTCCAGCATGTTGTGGTTCGGCGGCCACATACAGGCAACCGACGGACGCGCGGCGCTCACCAGGGGGGGATCATTGGCATTCTGCACATTGACCACCACCTCGTCGCTCCCGTAACCGCTGTAGCCATCGCCCACGGTCAGCTTGAAGGTCAGCGCCTCCCCGCCCGGGCTCACGAATGGTGCGGTAATTGACGGTGTCGCTGTATCTGCACCGGTCAGGGTCACCGTGGGACCGCCCACCTGTACCCAGCTAAAGCTCAGAGCATCGCTATCCGGGTCACTACTGCCGTTACCGTTGAGCTGCACCGGGTTGCTTTCATTTACGGTGATATCGGTTCCCGCGTGCGCAACCGGCGCATTATTGATGTTGGTAATATCCACAGTAACCGTAGCCAGGTTGTTACCAATGGTATATCCGGGCGTCGGCGCATCTGCCGGGAAACCATCGTCCACCAACAGCTGGAATACCAGCGTGGCAACAACTCCAGACACACCCCCTGCATCTACCAGTGGCGCGGTGAATGAGGGACTTGCAGTGTTGGCGCCCGCCAAGGTTACCGCCGGACCGGATACCTGAGTCCAGGTGTAGGTGATCAGGTCATTGTCCCCGTCGAAACTGGCGTTGCCATCCAAATTGACCGGCGCGCCCTCGGCAACCGACAGATCTTCACCGGCTTCAGCAACGGGCACATGATTGATATTGACCACCGCGATGCTCACCTGCGCGTTGCTGGAGGCACCGTTTGCAGTAACCGTCAGGTCAAAAGTCAGGGTTTCACCACCCAACGCAACCGCCGGCGCATCAAAGGTGGGCTGTGCCGCACTGCTATCGGACAGGACCACCGGCGTGCCGGATACCTGTGACCAGGAGAACGTCATCGGGTCGCCATCGGCATCATTACTCGCAGAGCCATCTAACTGCACTAGTTGTTCTTCATTGACCGAGGCATCGGGTCCGGCGTTGGCAACCGGCGGGGTGTCGGATACTTCCAGGGTACAGATGTTCGAGCATCCGTCACCGCCCTGGATATTGCCATCGTCGCAAGCCTCGGAGCCCTGCAGCAGGCCATTGCCACAGATGACGCCCTCACAGGCATCACCCTGGCCGTTGCCATTGGCATCCGTCTGCCCGGGGTTGGCATCCAGCGGACAGTTATCCACATTGCCGCAGATACCGTCGCCGTCGCCGTCGTTTGCCTGGTCCAGCGGACAAGCATCGTCGGCGTTACAAATGCCGTCGAAATCGGCATCCGCACAGGCACCGCCGCCGAAGGTCTGCGGGATGAAGCCACTGGACCACGGGGATTCGATCACGGTACTGGTGGTAAATGAAAAGGAATGCAAGCCAGCGTCAAATGCGCCGGTAAAGGTCTGGAAATGACGGACCCCGGAATGCGGCACCCCGTCCTGGTCCGGCCAGCTACTATGGGCATAGCTTTTGTCCGCCCAGCAGTGCGCATCGGCGGGCAATTCCGACGGATAAATCCAGCCGGTAAAGGGGTAATCGAAGCCATCGATGATAATACTACCAACAGGCGACGGCCCTTCCGTAGGATTGTGGTAAGTACCCGCATAGAAGGTGGTTACCGACCCATCATCGCGCCAGCAAATCTGAACGGTATGTGCACTGGCAACCGCGCTAAATAGACCAGCGATAAAAGTCAGCGCAAGCAGCATCACACGATGGAGGGTGTTGTTCGGCGTACGGTTCATGAGCGCGCCTCCATTCCGAGAACTTCCCGAATCATATTGGAGAGAGACTCAACCGAATCCAGCGTGGCACCGGCTTCGCAATCTTCTGCCAGCACCTGCAGCAACTGTTTGGCTCGTTGCACTTCTTGACTACTGCTATCTTCGCGGGCTGCAATTTCCGCGTTTACCAGGGCTATTTCCGCATCACAGGCAGCATCTGCTGTCGCAAATCCGGAAAAAGCACTCAGCAGTAATGTAAGTGCGACCCCGCGACCCCACTTGCTCTCGAAATTCCTAGAGCTAATTGAATTGCGATTTTCATTTCGCGTATGTGCCATGTTCAACCTCCTTATACTGTCGAAACTAATGGCATTGATATTTTTGGCACTGACTTTTGGAACTACTGTGCTTACAGGCTCCGTCATCCTGACCATTGAACCGAGACAAAAGTGTCACAACACAAACTACATTTTCACCTGATTGAAAACACCAATTATGATCTCACCCCACAGCCAAGATGACGGGTCAAGTCAATGCCTTATTGTGGAAACAGCATCTGGAACAAACGTCCAAAATACTGCAGTGCTTTCCTGCAGGCGCGGACAAGCTAGCACAGGAAAAAAATTCTCGTCGACAAAAATTCCGCAAGCGATACAAAAAAATATTGTCAATGACCACAAAGAGCTATTTTAAATGGCCCCTTGGGGCTAACCTGACGTCTTGCGGGCAAGAAAATATTTTGAGAATAAACAGAAAATACTTTCTCAAAAATTCGCTGGCGAACGACTCTTGCGCGCCGAACTATTTCAGCCCACAAAAAAAGCGGGCCAACTGGCCCGCTTTCCGCATCAGAAACATTTAAAAATTACTTGAGACCGAGCACTTCCCGCCCCTGGATAAAGGTCACATCCACCGGGATATCCGCTTCCTTGAGGCGGTCGAGGTCGGCCTGCAGCTCAGCGGAAACCACACCCATACCGTCCAGCAGCTCCTTGGACTTGGCGTAGTCGCCGTCGCCCTGGATAGTCAGGATCAGATTGGACAGCTTGGTCATGGCCGCCTGCATCTTGTCGAAGTCGACACTGTACACATCGGTTTCCGGATCGCGGCTGAAGGCGCCCTCTTGCTTGAAGAAGTTGAAGCGCATCATGTTGGCCTTGCCGTGGGCGCTGGCCGCGCCGAAGCGCACACTGCGGAAGATGCTGGCGAGGAAGGTGACGTAGTTGTCCATCAGCTCACCCTCTTCCAGCTCTCCTTTCTCATGCAGCTTGGTGACCATGTACAGACCGAGGATATCCGCCTTGCCCTCTTCCAGCGCGGAGGAAGTCTCCTTCAGGGCCTGACGCACATTGCTGCCGTCGGTAATGGTCTTCTTGATGCCCAGGCCGTGGGCCACTTCGTGGAACATGGTGTTGGCAAAGAAGGCGTCGAAGGTGATGTGCTTGCGCTGGTCTTCCGCGATCAGCACGCCGCTGATGGGCACCAGGATCTGATCGAACTTGGCGCGCATGGCATTTTTCAACTGCAGGCGACGGGTGCCCTTGGCCAGCTGCACTTCTTCATCGTTGGGCAGGTTGATGGCGATGGTCTTGGAGCCGGCGTTGCTGTGGCCCGCATAGTAGAGCACGTCGTAGGCGTTGAGGTCGGAATCGGTTCCCGGGGTCTCCGCTTTGTACTTGTCATCCACCGGCAGGCCGCGCTGCAGTTCCGGCAGGAAGGCGGCGAACTTGGACAGTTTTTCGCTCCAGGCCATGTCTTTCAGCAGCACATAGGCCTCGTACGCGGTGCGGTAGGCAAACAGCTGGTCTTCGTAGTTTTCGATCGGGCCGATCACCACGTCGATGGGGTTGTTTTTCATATCCATCCACGCCATGTCGCTCTTGCGGAACTGGTCGTCCTGCAGGGCGTCGGCGCGCAGCTTCAGGTAGCTGGCAAATTCGGCATCTTCCGCCAGTTCCGAGGCCTGGCGCAGCAGCTCGGCGGCCTTGCCCAGTTCCGCCTTGTATGCCTGGTGGTAGGGCACCAGTTCCAGGTCGCCGTTGGCATTGCGGCGCACCAGGGAGTAGAGGCCCTGCTTGCCGGGCTGTTTCCAGGCCTCGAATTCCTGCTTGGTCATATCTTCCGGGTAGAACTCGGCTCCCAGAGGCTTGTCGCCATAACCTTCGATAAACGGTTTGTTGTCATTGAGACGGTCCCAGGGGCCGTAGTTGATATCGGCGAAGGTACGCGCACCGCTGTCCTGGATACCACTCAGCAGGTCCTGCGCGGGACCATATGACTGCAACCAGAACAGCTGGTCCATGACCTGGCTGGCGTCGATCAGCAGACCGATCATTTTGCGCTGGTTGTCACTCAGGGACGAGAGATCAGCATTCAGCTCGACCGGCGCATAGATATTGAAGCGCGAGGGATCCACACCGGGCGCAATGGCACCGGTCTGTACGCTGGATGAAGGTTGCACAGCTTCTGATTTGACGGCTTTGGCTTCGCTCGCCACTTCGGTTTTTGTGGCGGATTTTTCGTCAGCGGCACAGCCGCCCAGCACCGCGAGAGCCAGTGCAGAGGCAACAAAAATTGCAGATTTCATACAGATTCCTGCCTGAATGTTATAGGAATAGGTTTGGGGGAAGCTTACTGCTTGAAAGTCACATTAATTGCGCCTCACAGAGAAGTCCAGCGACACAAGCGTGCGGAACAATCGACTGCCATTATGGGCAATGAAAGCCCATTGCGCCGACTTTGCAGGTGCGAAAAAAACTTTTGACGCCAGCGAGACACCGAAAGTTCTGGCGATATGCAGACTCGCAATAATCCTCAGGGCACCAGAGGGGTTTCACTCACTGCACGCTCGCGCTGCTGCATCCGCCACATGGAGGCATAGTGGCCGTCTGCCGCAATCAGTTCGCGGTGACTCCCCTGCTCTATCAACTGCCCCTGGTCCATAACCAGAATCTGATCCGCGTCCACCACGGTGGATAGTCGGTGGGCAATCACCAGGGTGGTCTGCTCGTGGGAAATATCCGCCAGCGCCTGCACAATTCCCTGTTCGGAATGGCTGTCGAGGGAGGATGTTGCTTCGTCGAATACCATGATCGGCGGCCGCTTCAACAGTGCGCGGGCGATGGCCACCCGCTGTTTTTCCCCACCGGACAGTTTCAGGCCGCGCTCTCCCACCATGGTGTGCACGCCCTCGGGCAGCTGTGCGATAAAACCATCCAGCTGCGCGTGGCAGATCGCTTCTTCCACCTCTTTATCCGAGGCATCCACGCGCCCGTAGCGCACGTTGTCGAGAATCGACTGGTTGAACAGCACCGTGTCCTGGGGCACCACGCCAATCGCGCGGCGCAACGAGTCCTGGCTGACACCGCGAATATCCTGGCCGTCGATCAGGATGCGCCCGCCTGTGACGTCGTAAAAACGAAACAGCAGTTTGAACAGAGTGGATTTTCCGGCGCCGCTGGCGCCGACGATGGCCACCTTCTGCCTGGGCGCTACGGTAAAGCTGATGCCCTTGAGGATTTCCCGGTCCGGGCGGTAGCCGAAGTGCACGTCTTCAAATGCAATGCTGCCCTCGCGTATTTCCAGTTCGCCCGCATCTTTGCGGTCCTCGATCGCCGGTTTGACGTCGAGTATCGAAAACATTTTTTCGATATTGGCCAGCGAGCCTTTCATCTCCCGGTAGACAAACCCGAGGAAATTCAGCGGAATGAATATCTGCATCATAAAGGCGTTGATGAGTACGAAGTCACCAATGGTCATGGTGCCCCGGGCGACGTACACCGCGGCGAGAATCATGGCCCCGCACATGGCCGCGGCGATAATAAAAGCCTGGCCCGCGTTGAGGCCGAACAGTGACAGGCGGTTCTTGCGGCGCGCCTGTTCCCACTGCGCCAGCTCGCGGTCGTAGTGGCCCGCCTCATGCCGCTCATTGCCGAAATATTTGACGGTTTCGTAATTCAGCAGGCTGTCTACCGCGCGGCTGCTGCTCTGGGATTCCGCCCGATTCAGCTCGCGCACAAAGCGCGTGCGCCACTCGGTGGCGACCACGGAAAAGCCGATATAGACAATCACCGCCCCCAGCACCAGCAGTGCAAAGCCGGCACTGTAATTCCACCACAACAAGCCCGCCACCATGGCAATTTCCACCAGGGTCGGCACGATGTTGAACACCATAAAACGCATCAGAAAACCGATACCGCTGTTACCCCGCTCGATATCCCGCGACAGACCGCCGGTGCGCCGGTTGAGGTGATAGTCCAGGTCCAGCCGATGCAGGTGTCGAAATACTTCCAGCCCCACCCGGCGCTGGGCGCGCTCGGTGACGCGGCCGAAAATGGTATCGCGCAGCTCGCCGAACAGTACCGAGGAGAAGCGCACCAGGCCGTAGGCGAGCAGCAGGCCCAGTGGCAGGGCAATGGCCGCAGCCGCGCCGCCCGCCGCGTCCAGGTCATCGACAATATGCTTGAGAATAAACGGCAGGCCGACACTGGCTACCTTGGCGCCCACCAGGCACAGCACTGCCAGCATCACCTGGCGCTTGAATTCCAGCAGGTACGGAAACAGGGTTTTGAGTGCGCCCCAGTGGACATCTTCCAGGGCCACGGCAGATTTGGGTCTCGGCATGGACAGGCAACTTGCGCGGAAATGTGGCGGCGATTATAGCCGCAGACCCGGCATTGGGGTGTTCAGCTCAGGGCGCGCAGGGGTACGTCATCTCGCCGCCCGATGGGTGCATCCAGCACCCGCACCAGGAACTCGGTCAGTACACCGGCGGTAAACCCCCAGATTTCATAGCCCTGGTACTCGTAGGCCGGCAGGTAGATACGCCGCTGGTCGATGGTGATACGGTCGGTGCGGACCCGCGGATCACCGAGAAAGAAGCTCAGGGGAACGTGGAAGATGGCGTCCAGCTCTCCCGGGTTGGGGGTCAGTTTCGCGTCCGCCGGTACCACTCCCAGCCAGGGAGTGACTTCCACCTGCCAGCGGGTAGTGCGTGTCCACAGTGGCCCCAGGATGCGCACCTGTTCCGCGGGCAGGCCGATTTCCTCGTGGGTTTCCCGCAGCGCGGTGTACTCCAGGGAGGGGTCCGTTTCGTCCCAGCGACCGCCGGGCAGGGAGACTTCACCGGAGTGGCTGGACAGTTGTTGTGATCGCAGAGTGAGAATGACCTGGGGGTCCGGCTCGTCGGTCAGCGCCAGCAGCACCGCCGCGTGGCCGCGAAGATCAGGCCCCTTGGGGACGCGAGCTTCCAGCTCGTGTTTTATTTCGGCAAATCTGCCCTCAATTTCTTTCAACATCTCGATATTTCTTTCACTGCAGCAAACTGCGCTATTACCACTATACGCTCGTAAGCGGATTTGACCAGTGCGCCGGTCAGACGTTCACGCCCTCTCCTTCACCGCTTCACCACCCGGCTCTTCCGGCTTGTGCCCACCTCCCACTTTTTCCCGCAACGACTGCACCAGGGCGTAATAGATCGGCACAAGAAATGTAGAAAAAATACTTGCAGCAAGCATGCCACCAAAGACCGCAAGCCCGAGGGAAATGCGACTCGATGCACCGGCACCGGTAGCGATCACCAGAGGGAAAATACCCAGCACAAATGCCAGCGAGGTCATCAGCACCGCGCGGAAACGCAGGCGCGTAGCCTCCAGTGCGGCCTCCTCGATAGAGACCCCCTGCGCGCGCTGGACCATCGCGAACTCCACCATCAGGATGGCTGTCTTGGCGGCAATGGCGATCAGCAGCACCAGACCGATCTGGGTATAAAGGTTGCTCTCGTGGCCCATCACCCAGCAGGCAAACAGGCCGCCGGCGATGGCAATCGGCACCGCCAGCAGTACCGCGATGGGTATCGTCCAGCTTTCGTATTGCGCCACCAGGAACAGGTAGGCAAACAGCACCGCCAGTGAAAACAGAATCGGCGCCATATTACCGGCGCTGATCTCCTCCAGGCTGGAACCGGTCCACTCGTAACCGTACCCTTCCGGCAGATGGGCCCCCATCGCCTCCATGGCGCTCATAGCCTCACCGCTGGAATGCCCCGGCGCCGCGGCGCCGTTGATAGTGACACTGTTGTAAAGGTTGTATCGCTGTACCGTCTGCGGCCCGACGATGGGCAGCACTTCCGCCACCGAACTGACCGGTACCAGGCCACCACTGTTGGCACGCACGAAGAAACCCGTCAGGTCGCTCTCGCTGTCCCGGTACTGGGCGTCGGCCTGGGCCAGCACCTGGAATACCCTGCCGTAGCGGTTGAAGTCGTTGATGTAAAAGCCGCCCAGATAGGTCTGCAGGGTCAGGTATACATCGGCGAGACTGAGGCCGAGTATGTGCGCCTTGTCCTTATCCAGCTTCAGACCCAGCTGTGGTGTCGAGGCCTGGTAGGTGGTGAATGCCCGCGCGATTTCCGGCTGTTGATTAGCCGCACCCAGCAGCGCATAGAGTACCCCCGCAAGCTCCTGCACACTTCGCCCCTGGCGGTCTTCCAGCACAAATTCAAAACCGCCAATGGTCCCGAGGCCCGGCAGTGCGGGTACCGGAAAAGCCTGCACCTGGGCCTCCTTCACCGCGGCCCCCAACTGCTGGGCCCGGCGCAGGATGGCAAATTGGTGCAGTTCGCGGGAGTTGCGCGCCTCCCAGGGGTCCAGAATGACGATCATCAACGCAGCGTTGGAAACCAGGCCACCGGACAGCAGGCTGAAACCGGGCACCGCCAGAACATGGGCCACGCCATCGAACTCGCGGATTTTCTCCCCCAGGCGCTCGACCACCGGCGCGGTGCGCTCGAGAGTGGCGCCATCCGGTAGCTGCACATTCATCATGAAGAAACCCTGGTCTTCATCGGGGATAAAGCCGGTTGGCACAGCAGAGAACAGCCACACACACAGCGCAGCAATACCCGCAATACTTGCCAGCCCGATCAGCGGGCGGTGCACACACATATGGACGATCCCCATGTACAGGCGGGTGCCACCGTGCAAAAGCCGGTTGAAGAAACCGAATACCCCGGAGCCTCCCCCCGCTTCCATGTGGTTTTGCTGTGGCCGCAGCAATGACGCACTCAGGGACGGGCTCAGGGTCAATGCATTGATACTGGAAATCACCACGGAAATGGAAATGGTCATGGCAAACTGCTTGTACATCTTGCCCGTGAGCCCCGGCATCAACATCACCGGCACAAACACCGCCAGCAGCACCGCGGTAGTCGCAATTATCGGCCCGGTCACTTCGCGCATGGATTCCATCGCCGCCTCGCTGGCGGTCATCCCCTCCCCCAGAAGACGCTGGGTGTTTTCCACCACGATAATTGCGTCGTCCACCACAATGCCGATGGCGAGAATCAGTGCGAACAGGGTCACGGTATTGATGGACATACCCAGCGCATACATCACTGCGAAGGTGCCGATCAGTGATACGGGAATGGCGATGGCCGGGATCAGGGTTGCGCGCCAGTCCTGCAGGAACACAAACACCACCACGATCACCAGCAACAGCGCCACCACCAGAGTCTCTATCACCTCCTTGATGGAGGCCCGCACGAAGTCGGTGGTGTCGTACAGGGTTTCCGCCTCGAGCCCTTCGGGAAAGTGCCGGGAAAGTTCCTCTACCTTGGCCCGCACGCTGGTCGCCACATCCAGGGCATTGGCATCCGGCAGCTGATAGACGGCGATCACCGCCGCGGGTTTTCCATCCAGCTGGCCGTAGGCACTGTAGCTCTGGCTGCCGAGCTCCACCCGCGCGATATCGCGCATCCGCACCAGGCCGCCATCGGGCGTGGAGCGGATACTGATATCCGCGAATTCGTCCGCACTCTCGAGGCGCCCCCGGGCGATGATGTTGTACTGGAACTGTTGGGTATTTTTCGTCGGTGGTGCGCCGATTTTCCCCGCAGCCACCTGCAGGTTCTGCGCCTGCACCGCGGCAATAACATCCCCAGCGGTTACATCCAGGGCGGCCATTTTGTCGGGATTGAGCCACAGCCGCATGGCAAAATTCTGCGTACCCAGAATCTGTACGTCACTGACACCGTCGATACGCGCCAGCTCGTCGGCAATAAACAATTCGCCGTAGTTGGACAGGAACAGGGTGTCGAACTTGTCTTCCGGTGAAAACAGGTTCACCGTCATCAGGATGGTACTGCTGCGTTTTTCCACCGTGACGCCGCTGCGGGTGACTTCCGTTGGCAGGCTCGGGGTTGCCTGCTGCACCCGGTTCTGCACGTTGACCTGCGCGATATCGCCGTCGTAACCACTCTCGAAGGTCACCGTCAGGCTGTAGGTACCGTCATTGCTACTGGTGGACGACATGTACTTCATGCCCTCCACACCATTGACCTGCGCCTCGATCGGCACCGCCACACTGTCACGCATGACTTCGGCACTGGCGCCGGGATACCTGGCACTGACCACTACCGTCGGCGGCGCTATCTCGGGAAACTGGGCGATCGGCAGCATCGGCAGTGACAGTATGCCCGCCAGGGTGATCAGGATGGACACCACCAGCGCCATGCGCGGTCGGCGGATAAACGTGGCACTGATCATCCGGTACCGGTCCTTACTGCGTTGCGGAACAGGTTATTTGCCATCGAAGTACGCATCCGGCTCCGCGGTGTCGCCGGCTCTGGAATCGATGTCCCGTTCGGGCACGGACTGCTCGGCCGCCGGCACATCGCCTTCGCGAATCTGCGGTACCGGGCTCTGCGCCTCTGGCGGCTTGATCACCTTGAGGTTCTTGTAGGGATCGAGCGCCGGATTTTGCGGCGCCACCGGCGCGCCATCGACCACCCGCTGCAAACCGTTGACCACGATACGCTCACCGGCCTTCAAACCCTCGTCCACCGCCCACAGTTCACCCTCTCTCTGCCCGAGCTTGAGATAGCGCTTGTGTGCGATGCTGTCCTCACTGACGACGTAGACATAGCGTCCCTGCATGTCCTCCTGCACCGCCGACTGGGGCACCAGGGGCTTTTCGCTCTCTTTTCCGGAAAACACACTGATCACGACACGGGCAAACTGCCCCTGAACCAGCAACGCCTCCGGGTTCGGGAAACGCGCGCGCACCACCGCCGAACCGGTTGCCTGGTCAATCTGGTTATCCACAAATACGATCAACCCGGGATAGGGATAGAGGTTGCCGTCGGGTTGCTTGATACGGACATCGCGCTTTTCCTGAGCAACGCCCCGCTGTTCCCGACGCGCGGCCTCTTCCTGCACCGCGAACAGCCGGTCCTCCGGCACCTGAAACGTCACGTAGATGGGATCCATGCGCACAATCGACGTGAGTGGCTCGCTATTGGGACCAACCAGCGAGCCATCGGTAAATTCGCTGCGGCCGACAATACCGGTGAGTGGCGCGTGGATTTCGGTGTAATTGAGGTTGAGTTGCGCGGCTTCCACATTGGCTTGCATCGCCGCCACCTGGGACTGGGCTGTTTCAAAGGTCGCGGTCAGCTCATCCATGTCCACCTTGCTGATCGCACCGGTGGCCACCAGCTCACGGCCGCGGCGGTAGTTGCGCTCTGCATTGGCCAGGGTGGCGTGGGCCTGGGCAAGGTTGGCGCGCTGGTTTTCCAGCGCCGCTACATAGGGCTTGGGGTCGATGACGTAAAGCAGCTCCCCCTTTTGTACCAGCTGCCCCTCGATAAAGTTGCGGCTCTCGATATACCCCTCGACCCGCGGACGCACCTTGAACTCGTCCGTCGCTTCCACGCGGCCGACGTATTCGTAGCGGGGCACCACCTGGTGTAGCCGTACCGCGAGTACCTCCACCGGGGGCGCCTTGGGCACTGGCGGCTCCTCTTGTTTGGCGCAACCGACCATTGCCAGCAGCACCACCAGATATACCGAGAAACGCGCCATAAACATCGAGCCACCGACTACCGCCTGTACCACCTCCTTTACTATAGGCAAGCCAGCAGGGCCGGGCTGGCGCGCGCGACGACTGCAGGTATACTTGCGCCATGAAATTCTGCAGCCACTGTGGCCATACCGTTGTATTTGAAATCCCGGCGGGAGATGACCGTCCGCGCCACCTCTGCCGCGACTGCGGTGCCATTCACTACGTGAACCCGCGGGTAATCGTCGGCACCCTGCCCTACCTGGGCGACCAGGTCCTGCTGTGCAAACGCGCCATCGAGCCCCGCTATGGACTCTGGACCCTGCCGGCGGGCTTTATGGAAAACGGGGAAAGCAGCGAGCAGGGCGCGCTCAGGGAATCCTGGGAAGAAGCGCGGGCCAACCTGAGGGTCGACGACCTGTTTTCGGTCTACGACATTCCCCACATCAACCAGGTGTACCTGATATACCGCGGCGAACTCACCGACACCAGATTCGGCCCCGGGCCGGAATCACTGGAAGTGGAATTGTTTGACGAAAAGGACATCCCCTGGGAGGAGATGGCGTTCCCGGTGATGACACAGACCCTGAAGCACTATTTCAGTGACCGGGAGAAAGGGGATTTCGGCTTGCACCGCGGCGTGATCCAGAAAAAACTCTGAGGTAACAGCACCCCCCGACACAGAAGCGCTGCTTGTTTAGCACAGCGTGCTCCTAGTGGGCTGCGCGCTTGTGCTGCAACAGCCAGTGATAGATATCTTCGCCTTCATACACTCGACGCCACACATCGTGGGCCATGTCTTCGTGCACCGTAAACCGCACTTCCGCGTTGCTGGTTTTTTCCAGCAGATTCAGGCCGGTATAAAAATAGGGCTTCTTCACCGCCTCGTCCCTGCCGCCAGCGAATGCCCAGACCGGCAAGTTGGCTTTAGCTATGGGCGCCATCATGTCAGGGTGCCCCCAGCCCACGACAGGAGCAATCGCGGCAAATTTCTCAGGGTGTCGACTCGCCAAGTACCAGGTGCCGAAACCACCGTAACTCATACCGGTTAAGTAGATTCTCTGCTGGTCGACGCGCAAGTCATCGGTGACGGAGTCGAGAATATCCAGCAAGTCCGTTTCAACCCGCTCCCAGCCATCCGGCAGCAGCGGTGCAACATCGGACCAGTCCGTTACCTGCTCTCCTGCCGCCATTTCGCCTTGCGCCTGGAAATACTCTCTGGCGGGCACTCCGTCTTTGCTGCGTACAGGGATCTGGTCCCGGGTGCGATTAGCGATATAGTCACGCTTTTTATCCATGCCAAACATATGCAATTGCGGCGCGACAATAATAAACGGCAGGTCTCTTTTTTGCGCCCACACTTCGTACAGCGGTCCGTGGGTCAGCACATAGTCGAGTTCATCCTTGCCATTGCCGCGCTCGCCATTCCCATGCAGGAAAAAAAGCAGTGGCCACGCTCGCTCCGGCTCTGTCGAATATCCTTTCGGCAGGTAGACAAAGTAATCTCGCTCCTCCTCATCCACATGGCTGATATAGGAATGCCGCAGCAACTGGCTTTCCGACGAATTGTCATTGGCAACATCTGATTCACAAGCCACAATCAGCAAGGCAACCAGCGAGTAGAACAACACCTTCCCTGCCGCAATTAGCCGCTCAAAAAAATTCCCCAACATATAAGTCTTCATTGTTATGTGTATTTCGCTCAATTACAGCGATCATCCAAGCACCACAGATCAAATGCGGGCTCTTCATAGGGATGTGCGGCACGCATGGCGGCGAGCACCTGGTCCACCACTTCATCCGCACAGACTGTTTCCACCCGATACTCGGATACCCGTTCTACCACCCCGGTCTGACCGAGAAATGGCTGGCTGCCGTCGAGCGGCCGGAACTGCCCCAGCCCCTTTACCTGCCAGCAGCAGCTGTCGTAAGTGCCGATGCGGCCAGCACCGGCGGCGAACAGTGCCAGCTTGACCGGCTCCAGATGAGACTCGGGGATATAGACGCAGAGCTTGTACATGCTCAGAACATCAGCGTCATCAGCTTGCGCTGGTAGCGGGTCGCCACCGGGTCACCAGCACCCAGCGCCTTGACGATATCCAGGTACGCCTGCTTGGCGGCGCCGTCCGCAAAGCCCATGTCTGAGCGCAGGATATTCAGCAGCATCTCCAGCGCCTCTTCATGGCGCTCACTCTGGGTCAGC
>NZ_CAJXKH010000053.1 GCF_913055755.1 uncultured Microbulbifer sp. | reverse complement strand
CTGATCATCCTCACCGCCGCACCGCGCCTGGCCCACAGCACCTGGTGGCTCATTGCCGGATACGCCGCGGTACTCGCCCTGCTGGGCAGCTACCGGGGCCATCAATGTACCCCTGCTGACCTGGTCCACTGCGAATGGCCGCGCAGCTTTGCCATCGCCATCGGCATTGCCACCTTTATCGTAGGCTTCCTGCTGCGCGCCAGTGCCAGCGGGCAAGAGCGGCTGCGGCCCCCAGGTTACCGGGCGCTGTTCCACTTTTCCTGGGATAACGCCCTCACCGCCGGACTCACCCTGGTATTCACCGGCATTTTCTGGCTGATCCTGTACCTGTGGCAGGCGTTGTTCAAACTGGTGGGCATCGACTTTTTCCACGAACTGTTTGAAAAAGACTGGTTCTTCTACCCGGTTACCTGGCTGGTAGCCGGCAGTGGCGCCATCCTGTTCCGCGCCCAGCAGAGCTTTGTACTGACCCTCAAGCGCCTGCTGCGCACCATGCTGGTGGCACTGTTGCCGCTGTTGGCGGTACTTACCATCGTATTTCTCTCCACCCTGCCGTTTACCGGACTGCAGCCGATCTGGGACACCGGGCGCGGCAGTGCGCTGCTGTTGTGGCTGGTGGCACTGCTGCTGTTTTTTGCCAACGGCGTGATCCAGGACGAATTCCCGTTCGCCCGCTACCCAAAGTGGATCAACCGCCTGCTAATGGCGGCGCTGGCGGTGGCGCCTTTCTATGCGAGCTTTGCTCTCTACGGGTTGTTCCTCAGGGTGCAGCAGTACGGCTGGACCCCGGAACGCCTGTGGGGATTTGTCGCCGCGGTGACCCTGGCGCTGCTAGCCCTCGCGTACAGCCTGGCCATTCTGCGGCGCGGCAGCCACTGGGCGGAGTGGTTGCGGCGCATTAACACCGGGCTGGCGCTCTGGATACTGGCGGTGTGCCTGATCACCCAGACACCGCTGCTGAATTTCTGGAAAATCAGTGCCAACAGCCAGTTGGCGCGGCTTGCAGACGGGCGCACCGAACTGGCCGAATTCGACTTCTTTTTCCTGCACCACAAACTGGGGCGCCCGGGGCGGGCCGCACTGGAAGAGCTGTACCAGTGGGACCAGGTACAGGGAGCGCCGAAGCTCGCCAGCTATGTAAACGAGCTGCTGCAAGCAGACAAGCTGGACTGGACCCTGCGGGAAAACCCGCTGCAATCCGCCGCAGAGGCGGCCAAATTCAGCGAGGTACCCGTGTTGCCGGCGGGAGCGCCGCTGCCGCAGGGTTTCAACTGGCGCCGCCACGGCAATAATTGCGACGACGCGCAGATCGACTGTATCTGGCTGGCACAGGATCTGAACGGCGACGGCGAACGGGAATATCTGCTGTTTATTCACAACCGTCGCGGTTCCACCGGCAAACACTGGCTGAGCGTGAGCGCGTATCACCGTACAGAGGACGACTGGCAACTGATCGCCAGCAACAGCCGCCAGACCGAAGAGGATTTCGCCAGTCTGCGGGACAAGCTTATGCGCGCCCCTCTGCAGCTGGAATCCCCGCGCTGGCAAGGGCTGTATGCGGGCGAGGAGATGCTGTTCGATCCCAGCGTGCGCTGAAATTTTTTGCTGGCGGCCTTGGAATTGTCACCGCCCGCTGGTTAACATGCCGCCGCCGAACACGCTCTGGTGATTGCCAGCGGCCGCCCGGATTGCCGTGCGCAGATGCAACTATGCTTGCATGGCCGGCCCCGGAGCCGGCTTCCTATTCTTCCCATCCGCAGTACCCGGATTGTTATGCCACCAAATTTTCTCGATGCCGACGGCAAACCGCCCCGCTGGCTGGCGCCCTGTCTCGCCGCGCTGGTAGCGCTGACGCCATTTTCCATTGATACCTACTTGCCCGCCATTCCCGCCATGGCCGAGGCACTTGGCGTCGAGGTGGCACAGGTGCAGCACTCGGTATCCAGCTTCCTGCTGGGGTTTGCCATCGGCCAGTTGTGCGGCGGGCCGCTGTCGGATCGCTGGGGACGGATTCTGGTGGGCACCATCGGCCTGACGATTTTTATGCTCAGCACGGTACTGATCCTGTTCACCAACACCGTGGAACTGCTGGTTATCCTGCGTTTTTTCCAGGCCGTGGGCGGCGGCTTTGCCGCAGTGAATTCCGGCGCGATGGTGCGGGACCTGTACCACGGTCGCGAAGCGGCGCGGATCATGTCGATGATCGCCACCATGATGCTGATCGCGCCGCTGGCGGCGCCGGTGATCGGCTCCTCCCTGCTGACCTTCGGTGACTGGCACGCGATCTTCGTATTCCTGCTGATTTACGCCGCGCTGATGATGGGACTGGTGCGGGGCGTGCTGCCGGAAACGGTATCGAAATTCCGCCGCGCGCGGCGCCAGCGGGAGTCCCGCCGCACCCTGTTCCAGAATTACGGCCAGATCTTCCGCTGCCGGCGGGCACTGGGATTCCTGTTCGCGCAGGGGCTGGTGAGCGGCAGCATGTTCATTTACATCACCACCGCGCCGTTCGTGTTTATGGAGCATTTCGGGGTATCGTCGGCGAACTTCCCGGTGCTGTTCGGCAGTTGCGTACTGGGGCTGGTGTTGATGGTGCAGTTGAACATCCGTCTGCTCAAAGTCTTCGAGCCGCGGCAGATTCTGCTGGTGGGAATCAGTCTGCAGCTGCTGTCCTGTACCCTGCTGGTGGCGAGCACTCTCTACTTCGGCAATCAGCAGCCGCTGCTGGCATGGATGGTTCCGCTGGTGATGGCCATGGGCGCCATCGGCATCATTACCCCAAATTCCGCCGCCTGCTACCTGGAGTTTTTCCCCAAAATCAGCGGCACCGCCAATGCGCTCTACGGCGCCACCCTGTTTATTGCCGGCGGGCTGCTGGGTGGACTGGTCAATGGTATCCACACCGGCACGCTGGTGCCGATTGCGGTTGGCATGCTGTGTTGTTCCGCCGCCGCACTGGGCTGCGCGCTGTTTGTGGCCCAGGCCCGGCAGCCGATCGAAGTGGGCGAGCAGAAATAGCCGGAAATCAGGCGAGCCCTTCGTCCTGCATCGCCTTTTTCACCCCGGCACGCGCTGACATGCGCTCGGCAAATGCCTTGAGCTTCGGCCAGTTACCGGTGTCCACCCGCACCCTGGCGCACCAGTTGTACACCGTAAACAGATAGGCGTCGGCCACGGTGAAGTCGTCCCCCAGCAGATAATCTCCGTCCAGCTGGTCTTCCACAAACTGAAAACGCTCACTGACGAGCTGGTTCGCCCTGGCCTTTTCCTCCTCCGAGCCGTCCCAGAACAGCGGCACGAAGGATTTGTGGATTTCGGCAGCAATGAAGTTCAACCATTCCAGCATGCGGTAGTGGGGCAGGGTGCCGAACTCCGGGGCGAGCATTTTTTCCGGTTTCTGCTCCGCCAGGAACTGCAGAATGGCCTGGCATTCGGTGAGCACTTCACCGCCTTCCAGTTGCAGCGCCGGCACATAGCCCTTGGGATTGATCTCCCGGTAGTCGCCGCCGGTCTCGATCTTTTTGGTCTGCAGGTTGACCTTGCACAATTCAATATCGATCCCCGCCTCACAGGCGACAATGTGCGGCGCGAGTGAACAGGCCCCGGGCGCGTAAAACAGTTTCATGGCGAGACTCCGTGTAGATGAATTTCCTGCCTGTATTTAGCGGCTGTATTCAGTTGCGTCCGTGGGGCGCCGCGTAATCCAGCTCCGGGCCCACCGGCACTATACCGGTGGGATTGATGTTGCGGTGACTGGCGTAGTAGTGGGTCTTGATATGGTGAAAGTCCACCGTGTCCGCCACCCCCGGCCACTGGTACAGCTCCCGGGTGAAGCCCCACAGGTTGTCGAAGTCCGCCACGCGCTGCCGGTTGCATTTGAAATGGCCGTGATACACCGCGTCGAAACGGATCAGGGTGGTGAACAGGCGCCAGTCCGCCTCGGTGATCCGCTCCCCGGTGAGGTAGCGATTCTTCCCCAGGCGCTGCTCCAGCAGATCCAGGGACTCAAACAGCCGGTGGTAGGCCGCCTCGTAAGCGTCCTTGCTGGTGGCAAAGCCTGCACGATACACGCCATTGTTGACGTTTTCGTACACGAAGCGATTGGTGGCGTCGATATCCCCACACAGGTCCGCGGGACAGTAGTCGTCGTCATTACCGGTGAGATCGTTGAACGCGCTGTTGAACATGCGGATGATTTCCGCGGATTCATTGCTGACGATGCACTCCCGGTCCCTGTCCCACAGCAGCGGCACGGTAACGCGACCGGTATAGTCCGGCCGGTTGCGGGTGTAGATCTGGTGCAGGTACTCGCTGGCATACAACTCGTCGCCACTGCTGCCTTCGCTGCTGTCGAAGGTCCAGCCGTGATCCAGCATCAGCGGGCTCACCACCGACACGCCGATATAGTCTTCCAGTCCCTTGAGCTTGCGGATAATCAGCGTGCGGTGCGCCCAGGGGCAGGCGAGGGAAACGAACAGGTGATAGCGGTCTTTTTCCGCGGCAAAACCGCCTTCGCCACTGGGACCGGCACTGCCATCGGCGGTAATCCAGTTGCGCAGCTGCGCCGCCTCGCGCTCGAACTCACCACCGTGGCTGTCGGTGTCATACCAGCGGTCCTGCCACTGGCCGTTTACCAGTAACCCCATTCTGCCTCCCCGTTAACTGCTGTTTGATTTCAGCTTTTGTTTTTGATCCGCGCCATGGCGTGGTCAAAACTGAACCTGCCGGCACCGGTACAGGCCAGCAGCAGGAAGCCGCCGGCGATGGTGACGTTTTTCATAAACATGATCTGTTGCATCTGGTCGCCGGGCACATTGTGGAACATCCACGCGCTGACCAGACAGAAGAGAGCAAAGGCGACCGCGACCCAGCGGGTCAGGAATCCGAACAGGATGGCGAGACCGCCACCGAGTTCCAGCAGTATCACCAGAGGTAAAAGAATACCGGGGACGCCCGCCGCAGCCATATATTCCTGGGTGCCCCCATAGGCGCCAATTTTGCTGTAGCCGGCCACAATAAACATGACCGACATCATGATGCGTGCGATCAGCTTGGTAAAATCACACAGAGCGTTGCTGCTGTTCATCTCCGAGCCCTCTCGTTGGCTTGCAGAATACAAATTGTATGAAGTGACAACGCTGCCTAGTGTAGTTCGCTTTTTCGCAACTAAAATCGGATAAATTCGTTAGGATTATGCGAAATTTCCGATTTCTGACGTTTCTCGCTTTTTCCTGCTTTAATCCAGTGGCGGCAACCCCTCGCGCAGTGCCCGCAGCAGCAGGCAGGCAGCGGGACCACAGCGATCCTGATCCGCATAGACCAGATAAACCGTCACATCGCGCTCCCAGGGTTCTTCCGTGCGCAGTGGCAGCAGGCGATCAGCGGACAGGGAGTCGCGAATCCGGGTTTCCGGCAGCCAGGCAAATCCCAGGCCGCGCTCGATCAGTTCGATGGAGGTGTGCACATTGGTGACGGTGATGCGCTGGTCGGAACCCAGCCAGCCGCTGTCCTGGCGGTTTTTCATTGCCGAGTCGCGCATCACGATCTGGCGGCAGGCTTTCAGGTCCTTGCGCTCCACCGGTCGCCCCAGCTGGTGCAGCAGGTGGTCCGGGTGTGCCACCGGCACGAACTTCACCCGCGCGATGGGCTCGCCCACGAACCCCTGGGGCACCCGCGCGGTGAGAATGAAATCCGCTTCCTGTTGCAGCAGCAGTTCCTCCGCACCGGACAACACCGTCTCGCGAATTTCCAGGCGGGTGTGGGGGAACTCGCCGGCGAACCTTTCTACCGCGTTGAACAGGCTCTCGTAATCGAACAGCACATCCACCGCCAGGGTCAGGGTCGCTTCCGCGCCGTCCGCCAGGCTGGAGGCCACCGCTTCCAGCGCTTCCGCCTCGTCCAGCAGGCCGCCGGCGCGGTTCAGCAACACGCGGCCGGCGTCGGTGAGTTCCGCCTTGCGCCCGCGCACTTCCAAGAGCGGAATACCCAGGCTCTCCTGCAATTTGTGCACCGCGTGATTGATGGAAGACTGGCTTTTGTGCACCGCCTCTGCGGCCTGGGAGAATCCCCCGTATTCAACCACCGCCTGAAACATGCGCCACTGTTCCAGTGTTACCTTGGCCATAGACTGTCCTTTGTCTGGTTTTCGTTTTGTGAAATATCTGGTACGGGAACCTGTCGAGCTATTCGAATATTAGCAGCGATTATTTGCCATTTTTTGGCGATTTTGTCGGTCTATACTGCCGCAAACGGAGGAGCAGAACCATGCACGACTTCACATCGAATCCCGACATCAATCTGAACAGCGGCACACCGGGCACCGGCGTGCGACCCGTGCTGCGCGCGGTGGCCAGCCAGGCATCCGCCGATGGCGCCGGGGTCAGAATCCAGCGGGTGGCGGGTTTTCAGTCCGCGGACTTCAGCCCGTTCCTGATGCTCGACGAAATCCGCTCGGAAAATCCCGACGACTATATCGCCGGCTTTCCGCCTCACCCGCACCGCGGTATCGAGACCCTCACCTATATGTTGTCCGGCGAGTTCGAACACCAGGATCACCTGGGCAATCGCGGCGCGATTCGCGAGGGCGGTGCCCAGTGGATGCGCGCCGGGCGCGGCATCATTCATTCGGAAATGCCCACCCAGGGCGAGGGCGGTATGCACGGCTTCCAACTGTGGATCAACATGGCGGCCAAGGACAAGATGAACCGCGCAGACTGGCGGGATATTCAGACTGAAGAAGTCGTCGAACTCGCCCTCGATGAGCGCGGCTCACAGGCGCGGCTGATCGCGGGAGAATGGAGCGTCAACGGCAAGCAGGTGAACGGGCCATTGATGGATGCCGCGGCACAGGCGGCGGTCGCCGATATCCGCATCCAGGCCGGCGCGGAAATCACCCTGCCGCTGCCGGCGGACCACGCGGTGCTGGTGTATATCTATCGCGGCGGGCTGGCTACCGAACGCGGCACCGTGGGTCGCGGCAATATGTTGTTGTACGGCGCGGGCGAGGCGCTACAATTGCGCGCGTCCGAAGAGACCGCCGATGGCACACCGCAGCAGAGCGCGGGTCTGCTGGTGCTGCACGGCAAGCCGCTCAACGAGCCGGTAGTGCACTACGGCCCCTTCGTCATGAATACCCGCGAACAGATCGAACAAACCCTGCGCGACTACAATAACGGCACCCTGACCGATTCCTGAGCGGACGGCATGGAGTGGGCAGACGCTGTCTGCCCACCTCCGCCGGTCAACAGTTCGCGCGCCAAAATCGCTTTTACCGAGGTACCCCCGGGCATGGAAGTCTATTACACCTTTTGTCTGCTGGCGGCGATCTCGGTGTTCCTCGGTTTCCTCAACCAGTATGTACTCCGCACCCAGACCACCATCGCCATCACCGCCGGTGCGCTGGCGCTGTCGCTGCTGGTAACCGGTCTCGGCAAACTGGAAATCGTCGAGCTGCGCGACTGGGCGGCGCAGTTACTGCCGCTGATGAACCTGCAGGATATTCTGCTCAAGGGCATGCTCGGCTTCCTGCTGTTCGCCGGCAGCCTGCATATCGACCTGCTGATGCTACGCAACCAGAAACTGGAAATTACCCTGCTGGCGATTTTCGGCACCCTGATTTCCACCTTTGCCGTGGGTTACATGCTGCATGCTTTCCTCGGCTTTATCGGTATGCCGGTGAACCTGGTGTACTGCCTGTTGTTCGGCGCGCTGATTTCCCCCACCGACCCCATTGCGGTACTGGCCATCATCAAGAGCATGAAGGCGCCGGAGCAGGTATCAATCCAGGTGGAAGGGGAATCGCTGTTCAATGACGGCTTCGGCATGGTGGTATTCGCGGTGATCTACGCGCTCGCGTTCCAGGGTACCGACCCCTCGCTGCCGGCCATCAGCCACCTGTTTATGATGGAAGCTCTGGGCGGCATTGCCATGGGACTCGCCATCGGCGGCCTGTTTCACTGGCTGATCTGCGCCACCGACGACCACAGCCTGGAGCTGCTGCTGACCCTGGTGATTCCCACCGCCGGTTTTGCCGCCGCCAACCTGCTGGGCGTTTCCGGCGCGCTGGCGATGGTGGTGGCGGGGATCATCATCGGCAACTTCACCCGCGAGAAAGGTTTCTCGCGGGTGAGCCAGCACGAGCTGGACAACTTCTGGACCATTACCGAGGAATTCCTCAATGGCCTGCTGTTCCTGCTGGTGGGCCTGCTGCTGATCACCATCGACTTCCAGCCGATCGATTACCTGCTGATCGCCGCCGCCATTGTGATCGTGCTGCTGGGACGCACCCTGGCCGTCGGTGTGCCGTTCATGTTTCTCAAGCGCTTCAAAAGCTACCACCCCTATACCGAGCGCATCCTGATCTGGGGCGGCCTGCGGGGCGGCCTGGCGCTGGCGCTGGCGATGTCGATTCCCCCCGGCTACATAATTGCCGGCAACCACGACCTGCGACACCTGTGGGGGGTAATGACCTACGGCGTGGTACTCTTCTCGATTGTGGTGCAGGGTTCGACCATTGCACCGCTGATCCGCCGCAGCCGCGCCGCGGCCTATCCCGAGGGCGATCCGGCCACACCGATCCCGGACTAATTGCCGGATTGATCCTGCGGGCAGCGGCAGTCATCCATAATCAGATCCACCACAGGCCATGCCGCACGACAATTTCCTGCTTCAGACCGTTATTTTTCTCGCCGCCGCGGTAGTCTCGGTACCGCTGGCCAAGCGCCTGGGCTTTGGCTCGGTACTGGGCTACCTGGTAGCCGGGGTATTGATCGGCCCCCACGTCTTCGGCCTGGTGGGGGATACCAGTGACGAGCTGCACTTCGCCGAGTTCGGCGTGGCGCTGATGCTGTTCCTGATCGGCCTGGAGCTGCAGCCGAAAAAACTGTGGCAGATGCGCGGGGCAATTTTCGGTGCCGGCGGTGCCCAGGTAGTGATGACCGCCGCCGCGGTTTGCGGTATCGCCATCGCCCTGTTCGGTCTCGGCTGGCGCAGCGCCGTGGCGGTGGGCCTGATCCTGTCGCTCTCTTCCACCGCCATCGTGCTGCAATCCCTGTCGGAAAAGAACCTGCTCAAGACCGAAGGCGGCCGCAATGCGTTCAGCGTATTGCTGTTCCAGGATATCGCGGTGATCCCGATCCTCGCGCTGTTGCCACTGCTGGCAACCGTCGATGTCAGCGCGGATCACCCGGGAGGCCTGCAGGGCTGGGCCTACGCACTGGCGGTACTGGCTGCCATCGGTGGGCTGGTACTGGCCGGCCGCTACCTGCTGTCTCCGCTGCTGCGCCTGGTGGTGGGCGCGCGCACCCGCGAGCTGTTTACCGCCTGCGCACTGCTGATCGTGTTGAGCGCCGCCGCGATCATGAGCTGGCTGGAACTGTCGCCGGCCCTGGGCACCTTTATCGCCGGCGTGGTGCTGGCGGAAAGCGAATTCCGCCACGAACTGGAAGCGGATATCGAGCCCTTCAAGGGGTTGCTGCTGGGACTGTTTTTTCTCGCCGTAGGCGCCAATCTGGACCTGGCGCTGGTGATGCAGAAGCCGCTGTTGCTGCTCGGCCTGCTGTTGATGCTGGTGGTGGTGAAGTTCATCGTACTGTTTGCGCTGGCGCGGGTGCGCGGCATGGCGTGCGGGGAGGACTGGCTGTTTGCGGTATCCCTGGCGCAGGCGGGTGAATTCGGATTCGTGTTGCTGGCCTACGCCAGTAACAACCGGGTACTGAGCGAGGATGTCAGCAGCCTGCTGATCGCCCTGATCGCCCTGTCCATGGCCGTAACACCTCTGCTGTTGCTGGCCTATGAACAGTTGATCCAGCCGCGGTTCTTTACCGGCCCGCGCCAGCCCGATGTCACCGACAGCGCGCCCCGCGACGACGGCACCCCGGTGATCATTATCGGCTACGGCCGCTACGGACAGATTGCCGGGCGCCTGCTGAACGCCTGCGGTTTTGACACCACCCTGCTGGAGCACAATGCGGAACAGCTCGAGCTGGTGCGCCGCTATGGCATCAAGGCCTATTACGGCGATGCCTCGCGGGAAGACCTGCTGCACGCGGCCGGTGCTGAAAATGCCCAGCTGGTGATTCTCACCCTGAGCGACCAGGCGGCTTCACTGGAAATCGTCAGCCGCATCCAGAAACACTTTCCGCATCTCGCCATCCTCGCGCGCGCGCGCAACCGCATGCACCAGTACGCACTGATGGAGGCGGGGGTTAAATACATCTACCGGGAAACCGTGGACAGCGCGCTGGAAATTGGCGCCGGCGCCCTGCAGTTGCTGGGACTGTCCAGACTCCAGGCGGAGCGCGCCGCGCGCAAGTTCAAGCAGCACGACCAGCGCATGCTGGAATCCCTGTTCCCGTACTGGCGCGACGAGTCCCAGCATATTGCCAAGACCCGAATCTACCGCGAGCAGTTGCTGCAGGCGCTGCAGGAAGACCGCCGCGATCCGGACTTGCATCTGGATCACCACTGGAGTGACAGGAAAGATAGCAAATTGACGCGGGATGATTTGCGCGTAAACAGCGCACCAAAAAACCCCACTTCCAGCAAACCGGGACTGTAACTTCAACGGGAAATACGCTGGGTTGGACTATTTCCCGGGCGGTGCGGCAAACGTCCTGCGAAGATAATTCACCAGTTTCTCGTACTGCTGCTCGCTCAACTGGTTTGCAAACCCCGGCATCATTTTTTTATGGCCATCTACGGTCCGCCGCACGCCGTACAGCACAGCCTGCCGCAGGTTGTGATCGCTCTCTGCACCCACGGTGGAGTTGTTCACCAGCGACGGATAGTAACCGTCCGGTGTGCCGGTACCGTCCACGCCGTGACAGCTGGCACACATGCCTAGATAGAGACGCGCGCCATCGGAAGTTTTTGTGGCGTCTGCGGGATGGGTATCTACCGCAATCGGGTTGCCGCGCTTGATGATGACTTCGCTGGCCGGTTGACCGCGCTGGTGCCGCGGCGCACGCGCCTCGCCCGCCACCGGCGGGATGTCCCGCAGGTAGGTCACCATCGCGGCAATATCCGAACCCCGCATTTTCGACAGACTGTTTTCGATCGCTTCCGCCATGGGACCGCCGGCCTGGGCGAGCCGGTTTACATGGCCGGTCTCGAGGTACTGCGTGAGCTGCTCGCGGCTCCACTTGCCGATTCCACTGACGGGATCCGGGGTGATGTTGTAGGCCTCCCAGCCATCCAGTACCGGCCCGCCGGAGAGAAAGCCCCTGCCGGTCTCGTCATAGGCCTTTTCCTGAAAGGCGATGCCCCGCGGGGTGTGGCACTCGCCACAGTGCGCCAGCCCCTGCACCAGGTAGGCCCCGCGATTCCACTCGTCACTTTGATCCGGCCTGGGCTGATATACCTCGGAATCCACAAACAGCCAGTTCCACACTTTCAGCGGCCAGCGCGCACTCAGTGGTTTCGGGATTCTGTTGGCCGGTACCGCATCGTGTACCGGCTGCACGCCAAACAGGAAGTAGGCGTACAGTGCGCGCATGTCCTCATCGGTAATTTTCGCGTAGGCCTCGTAGGGCATGGCCGGATACAGGTTGCGCCCCATCTTGCCGATCCCCCTGCGCAGGGCGCGGTCAAATTCCCGCAACGACCAGCCGCCGATACCCACATTGATGTCCGGGGTGATATTGCTGCTGTAGAGGGTTCCGAGCCTGGGAATCTCCATGGCGCGCCCGCCGGCAAAGAGCTTGCCTCCCGGCGCGGTGTGACAGGCCTCGCAATCACCGGCGATGGCCAGGTAGCGTCCCTTGTCGATCAGTTCCGGGAGGTTCAGTTCGGTATTGACCTCGGTGGCGCCGGCGGTGTCCCACACTTCCTGTGCCAGCACCGAGACCACCCACCACAACAGCAGTGGCGCAGAGAGCATGACCGACAGGCGCAACAGCCTCACTTCACGCCTCCTTGATCAGGCGGTCCGCCAGGCGAAGGGCCAGCGCGGCAATCGTCAGGGTGACATTGGCCGTGCCCACCGTGGGCATCACCGAACTGCCGGCGATAAACAGGTTGGGGTGGTCGAAGGTGCGGCAATCCTTGTCCACCACCGAATCCTCCGCGGACTCGCCCATGATGGTGGTGCCGGTGATGTGGTTATTCGGCGCGAATTCGTCGGAAAAAGTCACCTCGCTGCCGCCCATGACGCGGGCGATCTCGGCGTAATTTTCCCGGGTGTGTACCGCGCTTTTCTTCACATAGTCATCGATGCTGTAGGTGATTTCCGGCCTGGGAATACCGCTGGCGTCTTTTTCCGTAGCGCTGGGACGGATGCGGTTTTGCGGTTGCGGCAGGAGTTCGTGAAAGCTGTTGAATTCCACATAGCGCGCGGCGCGGTCGCGGATACGCTCGTTCAGGGTGAGGATATCGTGCTCCAGGTTTTGCCCCAGAACCTCCCGTGTGGCCCGCTCAACCACGGACATATTCGAGAGGTGCAGTTTCTTGCCCGCGTATTCGGCGCGGAATGGTCCGTCGCGAAAACCGATCAGCGAGGTCATTTCCTGGGGACCGCGCCCGGGCCACAGGGGTTTATCGGCGTAGAAGCCCACCCCGGTACCCGGGTGATCCATCAGGTTGCGACCCACCATGTCCGAGCGATTGCCCACACCGGCGGGGTGGTGGCGGCCGGGGGACATCAGCATCAGTTTTGGCGTTTCGATACCGTTCGCGGCCAGGATAAAGGTTTTTCCTTCTATTCGATGCGCCTCGCCGAGGGAGTCCCTGTACTCTACGGCAACAATGCGGTCGCCCTCACTGACGATGCGGTTGACCACCGCGTTTTCGATCAACCGGGCGCCATTGGCTTCGGCTTTGTCCACATGAACGATGCCGTTGTACATGGCGCCGATGGGACAGATGGGCATACAGTTGTTGTTGCCGCAACAGGTGGGGCGGTCGTCGTAGGGGCGACTGTTGCGCGCCACCGGCTCAGTCACCACGCGCCAGTCCGGGTTGTGCGCGTTCATCCGCTGTTTTACCTGCGCATCGTTGTAAGACAGCGGTAGCGGCGACATGGGATAGGCACGGTCCCTCGGTGACCCCAGCTCTTCGTCGTCCGGCCCCCACACACCCAGTTCCTGTTCCGCATGCTGATACCAGGGCGCCAGGTCGGCGTATTCAATGGGCCAGTCGCGGCCCACGCCGTAAAGGGATCGGATCTTGAAATCGTTCGGCAGAAAGCGCCAGCAGGAAGCGGCCCAGTGCCAGGTGGTGCCGCCGACCGCGCGGATATACTGGGAATTGAATTTGTGGCTGCCCTTGAAGACCAGATAATCATTGGCGAATTTTCCGTACTCCGGGTGCGGTGCCCACGGGGCCGAACGGTAGGGCGCCATGAAATCGGTCTTGTCCACCTGATTGCGGAAGCGCTCCACGGTCTGCCAGCGGGGCACCCGCGGGCCGGCTTCCAGCATCAACACCGACTTGCCGGCACTTGCCAGCTCGTTGGCCACCAGCGCCCCGGCGACGCCGGAGCCGACAATGATGAATTCGGCCTCCATACCCGCCATCAGCTAACCCCCCCCGAACCTGATCTGCGGCGGACTGGCCCAGTCACCGGGCCTGCCGATGCAGTAGGAGGGCACCGGCAGGACATCCGATACCAGGCGGTACATGATCGCGCGCTCGAAAGTCACCAGCTGTTGACCCACTACCCCGGTATACCAGGACGCCACGATCAGACGCGCGAGCTCGGAGTGGCGGTCCCGTCCCCCGGGATCATCCGGGAATACATCCAATTGCTGGGGAAAATGCGGGTACTCCGCATTGAGCGCGGCGAGCATGCGCACCGCCACACGCTTGTCGAGGCGGGTATTGAGAGGTAGCGGAGAAAGCAGTTTGCGGGACAGGTTGAAAAACTTGCTCAGCCTGCCTTCGGCATCAATGTTTGCAGCCTGTTGCGCATTCACAAGTGCGGCGGGTCCGGCAAACAAGCAGCTACCAAGCAGCAACTGGGAATGAATAAAGCGCCTGCGACCAATGGAAATCACGCTGCCCTCGCTGCACATCTGACGATCCACTAAAGGCAGTATAGGAAAGCTCTACCCCATCACTGGCGATCCTCAGACTGTTGATCCACCCAAATCAAATTATCCACAGCGTAACCCAGCATGCTGGCGCGCTGGATAAAACGTTGTTTCAGAGACTCGTCCACCACGGGAGTGCGCGCCAACAGCCACAGGTAGGAGCGGTTTGGCCCGGATACCATCGCGTAATCGTATTCCTTGTCCAGCTCGAAGATCACATAGGAGCCATAGAAGGGCCCGAAAAAGGACACCTTGAGGTGGCCCACATTGGGCGCGCCCACAAAATAGGCCTTGCCCTCCGCCCGATCCCACTTGCCTTCCTCGGTGGAGTATCCGCGGTTGATGACCCGCACTGCGCCGTCATCCAGCAGGCTGTATTCCGCCGTTACCCGGCTCAGGCCGCGTTCGAACGAGTGGTCCAGGCGCGCAATTTCATACCACTTGCCCAGGTAGCGCTGCAGCTCGAAATTGTCGATCGGCTTTACCCCCTCCGGCACTCCGGTGCAGGCGGACAGTAGCCCGGTAATCACCAGCAGCAAGATCTTCAGCAAGCGATGGTTCACGACGTAGGTCTTCATTCCGGTTTCAGGTTTTCCACGGGTTGCTACGGCAAAAAGTGGCAATGTACAGCGCCTCCACCTTTTCCCGCGCCCAGGGGGTTTTACGCAGGAATTTCAGGCTGGATTTCACCGAAGGGTCTTTTTTGAAGCAATTGACCGGGACCCGCTCCGCCAGCCCCTCCCAGCCGTAGTGCTGTTCAAGCTGTTCAACGATACTCGCGAGCTTGACGCCATGCAGAGGGTTATTGGGTTGTTCGTGGTGCATGTCTGGCACTCATTCTCTCTTTCAGTCACAACGGATTTCCGGCGAAAACGGCACCGGGGCGTACAAACAATCCATGTGCAGGTCGCTCGATCCGACAAAATTTCTGCCGCGTTCCGAATTCGAAATTCATCCAAAAGGACGAAGCTATTTTCAGCCCGCTTCCCATACTGGCTGAGATGGGCCGGTACCGCTCCGGCCCCACGAGTCGATAAAAATAATGACACCAATGAGAGGGAAGCTCCCCATGGCGATGAAGCATCAACATAGCAATCATGCGTTGCGCAACCTGACTTTTGCCAGCACCGCGCTGGCCTCGGCGATCGCGGCCCTACTGCCGACATCTTCACTTGCCCAGGACGGGCCACAGCTTGAGGAGGTGGTGGTCACCGCCCAGCGGCGGGAAGAGAGCATGCAGGACGTGCCGGTGGCGGTGACTGCGGTTACCAGTGAAGACATGGCCGCCGCCCAGGTCGACAGTATCGTCAATGTACAGCAGCTTTCGTCGAGCGTGCGCTTCGCGGTAGTCAACAGCGCGGCCAACAGCGCAAATATCGTGATCCGCGGCATCGGTACCGTGGGCAACAGCCGCGCGTTCGAGGGCGCGGTGGGTGTCTTCGTCGACGGTGTCTACCGCACCCGTGCCGGCCAGGCGATGCAGAACTGGCTGGATATGGAGAGCCTGGAAATTCTGCGCGGCCCCCAGGGCACCCTGTTCGGCAAGAATACCTCTGCCGGCGCGCTGATTCTCAACAGCAAGGCACCCACGCTCGATTCCTTCACTATGGATTACGAGGTGAGCGCCGGCAACTACGGCAACCAGATGGTGCGCGGTGCCGCCAACATGCCCCTGAGCGACACGGCCGCCATGCGCGTGGCCGCGGTGTGGGGCAGTGAAGACGGCTATATCGAGGACCCCAACGGCGGTGACTACAACGGCCGCGAGCCTCGCGGCGCCAAGGTCCAGTTTCTGTACGAACCCTCGGATACCTTTTCCAGCCGCCTGATCATCGACTGGTTCGACGAACAGAATAACTGCTGCTACGGCCAGGTGAATGCCATCGACGGTCCCACCCAGCCGCTGATCAATGCTCTGGTACAGATGCAGGGCAAACAACTGCCGTCCGCCGATCTCGAGGACTACCAGCAGGTTCTGAGCAACCCCACCGATCAGGCCATCGAAGACAAGGGCGCGGTACTGCATATGGCCTGGCAGCTGGACGGCGGGCGCACCCTCAAGTCCGTGTCCAGTATCCGCGACTGGCGTATTTCCCAGCAGGGCATGGATGGAGATTTCGTCGGTGCCAATATCCTCACCATCAACGAATCCCTGCGGACCAGGATGTTCTCCCAGGAACTGACCCTGAATGGCGGTGTGGAAGCCTTCGGCCCCTTCTCCGGCGGGGATTATGTGGTCGGACTCTACTACGCGGATGAAGAAATCGACGCCCACCACGAACTCTGGTGGGGCGACCAGGCGCAGTTCTACTGGGACACCCTGTTCTTCCAGCTGTACGGCTATCCCGCCGGCAGCGTGGACGCAACCGAAGGCCAGTGGAGCGACGTGGACATGCCCGCCGACAGCGTGTCCCACGCCGTGTTCACCCACTGGAACCTGGATGTCACCGAGCAGTTCGGCCTGACCGCCGGCCTGCGCTATTCCCGCGATGAAAAGAACGGCGCCATGTTCCGCAACTCCTTCACCACCGCGCAAAACGCCGTGTTCCGGGTGCTCACCGCACAACCGGGGCCGGAATTTGACGATCACTACGAGGAAGACGCCTTCAGCGGCACCCTCGCTGCCCAGTATCACTTCAGCGAGCAGATGATGGGTTACGCCTCGTACAACCGCGGCTACAAGTCCGGTGGGGTGAATATCGACAACAGCGGTGCCGGCACCAACCTGAACAACCCGGAGGAGATCCCCGGTGCTATTCCGGAAGATCCCACCTACCGCGCCGAGTACCTCGACGGCTACGAGCTCGGCCTCAAGGCGGAGTACTGGGGCGGCCGCGCGCGCAGTAACCTGGCGCTGTTCTACAACGATATTACCGACCTGCAGCTGGCCCAGTTCCAGGGCACCAAGTTCACCGTGGACAATGCCCCGGAAGCCACCGTCTACGGCCTCGAGGTGGAAAACCAGTTCCTGCTGAACGAAACCTTCTCGCTGCTGTTCGACCTGACCCACCTGGCCGAAGCGCGCTTCGGCAGCGACCCGGTACTGGGCATTCTGGCGGACCGCGAATTTGCCATGGCACCGGACCTGTCCGCCAACCTGGCACTGGATTTCGAGCGGCCCATCGGCAGTGGTCTCAACCTGTTCGGTCGCGTGGGCATGGTGTACAACTCGGAAATCTATTCCAACACCTCCAACAACCTGAAGGTGGACGCACAGAGTGAATACGCGGCCAACATCGGCCTGCGCTCCGACTCCGCCGCCTGGGCCCTGACCGCCTGGTGCCAGAACTGCACGGATAACCGCTATGCCAGCGTGCATTTCGATTCGCCCCTGCAGTCCGGTGACTACAACGCCTACGTGTCCTATCCGCGCACCTACGGCCTGACCCTGCGAGGCAGTTTCTGAGTTTGATGGAAAGTGCACAGCAGTCGCGAAATGCGCGGGAAAACACCGGGAGGTTCGACTTCCGCCACCCTCAGGGAGAGGAGGCACTGCTCCCTGCGGACTCGGTAACCTGGCGCATCTTCAAAAACCCGGTGTCCATGTTTGTCGGCGGTATCACCGCCGTCATTCTGGAGCTGGCCGAACCCCGTGTCCGCGACGGGGTCTGGAACAACACCAGCTTCCGTACCGATCCCATGGGCCGCCTGCGCCGTACCGGGCTGGCGGCCATGGTCACCGTTTACGGTCCCCGCAGTAAGGCCGCATCCATGATCGCCGGTATTCGCGGCATGCACGGCAGGGTCTCCGGTGTTACCGAATGTGGGCTCGCCTACAACGCCAACGACGAGGAACTGCTGAACTGGGTGCAGGCCACCGCCAGCTTCGGTTTTCTCGAAGCCTACTGCCAGCTGGTAAAACCCCTGTCGGCAGCCGAGAAAGACAGCGTGTACCGGGAGGGCGCCATCGCCGCGAACCTTTACGGTGCAGTGGGTGCGCCGGACTCGGTCGCATCGCAGCAGGCACTGTTCGAGAAAATGCGCCCGCAACTGCAGGCCACGGCAATCATCGGGGAATTCCTCGAGCTGATGCTGCACACCCCGGTGTTTCCCTTGCTGTTGCGCCCCTACCAGCGCCTGCTGGTGCGCGCTGCGGTAGATATTTTGCCGGACTGGGCCAAACAGTCCCTCGAACTCGGGCCCCGCTGGCAACTGAAGGGCTGGGAGCGCAGCCTTGCCAGTCTGAGCGGCCGCCTGGCCGATGGTTTTGTGGTCAAATCGAGTCCCGCGGTGCACGCCTGCAGGCGGCTGGGGCTGCCAGAAAATTATCTCTACCGCTCCATCTGAGGAGCGTGGCTAACACTCCCCGGGAGCCAAATCGGCAATGGCGCAAGATAAAATCCGCAAACAGATTGACCGCTTGCACCCCGATCAACACCACGGCGAAATCGTCCGCCTGATTGTGTGTGACGGTTTCCTGTGGGACTTCAACCGCGCCCTGGAACTGGCCCTGTTCCGCACCTTTGCCTCCCCCAGCATCAGCGGCCTGCTGGCACGCACCGGCGAATTTACCCGGAGCGGCCAGAAACGCTACGACGATACATCGCTGCTGATGCTGCAGCTGCTGCGCTATGGCTATGACAGCCCCGAGGGCGTCGCCGCTCTGCAGAGGATCAATCGCACCCACGGGTATTTTTCCATAGCCAACGAGGACTACCTGTTCGTGCTCTCCACCTTCATGCTGGACCCCATCGACTGGATCCAGCGCTTCGGCTGGCGCAGGTTGCGGGACAACGAACAGGCAGCGCTATTCATCTTCTGGTGCAATGTCGGCAAGCGCATGGGAATCCGGGATATCCCGGCGTCACTGGCAGCCATGCGCGAGTTCAGTGAACGGTATGTGCGGGATCATTTCAGGTTCAGTGACGCAAATGGAACGGTCTCCGGCGCAACCCTCGGCGTCATGGAGTCCTGGCTGCCGAAACCACTGCGCCGCTTCGTGCGCCCGGTTTCCGCGGTACTGCTGGACGAGACAACCCGCATGGCGGTGCAGCTGGATCCTCCGGGCAGTTTCTACAGCGCGGTGGTGCCGGCTGCGCTCAAACTGCGGGCAAAGTGGCTCGCGCTATTCGGCAGCTCCGGAGAACCGGCCTGGCCCGACGGCTACCGCACCTATCCAGAAGGCTATGCAGTTGAGCGGCTGGCGCCGGAGAAATTGCTGGAATTGGAGCGCCAGCTGGTAGATCGGAAAACCGAGCAAAGACGGGAACAGGTTGATTAATGATCAAGCTATTCAGCTCTTTCCAATTCTTTCAACAATATATCTACAGAAGTTACCCGACAGTATTCGCCATCGAGGTTACTGAGAAAAATCCAGTGGACGTCTTCCGCCGATACGAACTTTCCATCCAGGCGCTGTAACGGGAACGCTGCCGTTGCGTCTGACGGCAGAAAAACCCGATAACCCGTTCCCGCCGCAACCCGCACCGTCGCATCCACCGAGTTATTGGTCAGCACACCACAAACCACCAGCTCGGTTACCCCGTGGCTTTTTAACCATTCATCCAGTTGCGTACCGATAAACGCACAGTTTTCGGATTTAGTGATGACCTTCTCTCTGCCCAGCGGCGAGACTTCCTGTTTGAAAGAAAAATACGGTGAGTCCGGGTGATAGGGGGAATCCGTGAATTTTGACCCGTGCCGCACATGCGCGACCGGCAACTGAAGGTCACGCCAGTGATTCAACAACCGCGCGATGGCCTGCTCCGCATTGGGGTTGTTGCGGTTGCCGCTGTCGAAATGATCGATGGCTTGCTGGACATCGATCACAATGAGAGCGGGGTTGTCGCTCTGGAACATAGATTAAGCCTGCCATACGTGTGATATCGCGCCAGCTAGAGCGTTACCTTTCACTTGCTCCACGGTGTCCAGTTGTAACGGGAAGCTTCCCTTGCCCATACTGGGAGTATCGCGAAAGGAAGGATACCGGCTATGCGAGCCCAAACCCTGCTACTGCTCTGTTTTCTCAGTGCCGCCGCTCCCGCCGAAGAATGCGCCTGTCCCCCGGATGAAACGCGCCAAGAAAAGCCGTTTATACCCAATGGCCTTTATGATGAAGTCCCGGAGTACAAAATAGGCGAACGCCAAATTTTACAGGAATACCGGATTTACCGCGCCTATCTCGATGGGAACAGTGCACTACTCGACAGCTTTTTTAAAGGATGGGCGGATACCAATCCCCCGATATCGAACCAGCAGCTTTCCAGGCTACCCGAAGCCTTTCGCCACGCGTATGCCATCTTCAAGGATTTTTATCAGCCCGCAAACCTCGGACGTATTGGGAATCCGGAGTGGGGGACAGAGCAGTTTGCAGGCGTGAAGTACTATGTGGTGCAGAACTCCATCGATATAGCCGTCCATCGGGAATTACCAAAGAATTCTTATTCCACGGATCCGGACAACCTGATCTTCGAGGCTTCGCTCAAACACTTTCGTCCGCAGATTCAGGGAGACAAGGTCCCACTTATCCTTAATGACGCCTACAAAAGTCAATTGCTCAGGTTCCTGGGTGGTGAGTCCTATCCGGCTGGCCAGGGCAATATCATGGCACCGGCCATGGCCAAAGGAGAAAGCAACAAGCGCATGAAATTTCTCAACCAGTTTCTCAAGATATACCACGGCCACTGGGGCGGCTGGCGACTGATCACGGATCCCACTATCAGCAGAATCAATTTCAATGGCACCTTTACCAGGGCCATTGTGTATTTTGAGTTGGTTTATCAGGGCGGCGAGGCCACCTATCAATTCAAGGATGGAAAATGGTTTCTAAAGGAATCAAGACTGACCTGGATTACCTGAATAGCATGATTGAACTGGTCGATGGCAAAGTGATGAAGCCGTGATTGATTCGAAAAAAGACCAGTCTAATCAAACCGTAAATTAAAAAAGGCCACCGGATATTCCGGTGGCCTTTGCTTTTTACTCTACGGTAACCGACTTGGCCAGATTCCGCGGCTGGTCCACATCTGTCCCTTTCAGCAGTGCCACGTGGTAGCTCAACAGCTGCAGCGGTACGGTGTACAGAATCGGCTGCAGGCTCTCCGGGGCATCCGGCACTTCCACTACGGTCAATCCCGCTTCGCTCTTGAAGCCGGCTTCGGGACTGGCGAATACGAACAGTTCGCCGCCGCGGGCGCGGACTTCCTGCAGGTTGGATTTGAGTTTTTCCAGCAGTTCGTCGTTGGGCGCGACCACGATCACCGGCATATCCGCATCCACCAGTGCCAGCGGACCGTGCTTGAGTTCGCCCGCGGGGTAGGCCTCGGCGTGGATGTAGGAAATTTCTTTCAGCTTCAGGGCACCTTCCAGGGCAATGGGGTATTCCACCCCGCGACCCAAGAAGAGCGCGTGATTTTTTTCCGCAAAGGCTTCACTGGTTTCCTTTACCAGGGCGTCGAGACCGGTGAACTGTTCCATCAGCTGCGGCAACTGGTGCAGGGCGCCGACCAGTTCCGCCTCGCGCCCGGCGCTCATGCCGTTGGCTTTGGCCAGCGCGATGCAGAACAGTTGCAACGCCACCAGCTGGGTGGTGAAGGCCTTGGTGGAGGCGACACCGATTTCCGGGCCGGCTTCGGTCATCAGCTGCAGCTCGGATTCGCGCACCAGCGAGCTGTTGGGCACGTTGCAGATGGTCATCGAGGCAAGGTAGCCCAGCTCCCTGGCCTGGCGCAGGGCCGCCAGGGTGTCGGCGGTTTCGCCGGACTGGGAGATGGTGACAAACAGGGTACCCGGGCGCACCGCGGTTTTGCGGTAGCGGATTTCGCTGGCCACTTCCACGGAGCAGGGCACGCCGGCCCAGTCTTCGATCCAGTAACGGGCGACCAGACCCGCGTGATAGCTGGTGCCGCAGGCGACAATCTGCACCTGCTGTACCTGGGGCAGAATTTCGTTGGCGGCGGTGCCGAGGGCCTGGGAAAGTACGGTATTTTCGCCGATACGGCCGGCCATGGTGGCTTCCACCACTTTCGGTTGCTCGAAGATTTCCTTCTGCATGTAGTGGCGGTAGCGGCCCTTGTCGGCGGCGTCGTGGCCGCCCTGGAGTTTGTTGACCGGGCGGCTGACTTCTTCGCCGTTTTTGTCCCACACGGCGATGCCGCCGGTGGTGACTTCGGCGATATCGCCTTCTTCGAGGAAGATGAAGCGGTCGGTGACCTGCTGCAGGGCCATGGGGTCGGAGGCGATAAAGTTTTCCTCGATGCCAACGCCGATCACCAGCGGGCTGCCGGAGCGGGCGCACACCAAGCGCTCGGGTTCACTGGAGCAGACGACACCGAGGGCGTAGGCGCCGTGGAGCTGTTTGGTGGCGGCGGTGACGGCCTGCAGCAGGTCGCCGCTTTGCTGGAACAGATCGTTGACCAGGTGCACGACGACTTCGGTGTCGGTTTCGGACTGGAATTCGTAGCCTTTGGCGATGAGTGTTTCGCGCAGTTCCTGGTAGTTTTCGATAATGCCGTTGTGCACCAGTGCGATGTTGCCGGAGGCGTGCGGGTGGGAGTTTTTGTCCGAGGGCACGCCGTGGGTGGCCCAGCGGGTGTGGGCGATCCCCAGTTGGCCGGCGGTGGGGTTGCCGTCGAGCAGGGATTCCAGGTCGGCGACCTTGCCCTGGGTTTTGCGCAGCTGCAGTTTGCCATCGCCGTTCACCAGGCACACGCCGGCGGAGTCATAACCGCGGTATTCCAGACGGCGCAGGCCTTCCAGCAGGATTCCGGTGACATTGCGCTGACCCAGCGCGCCTACGATTCCACACATTTTTTATTACCTCGTACCTTTTTATTCCGTGCCACCTGGGTTGTTCGGTGGCGGTGCCGCCACCGGGAACGCCTTTGCGAGACACGCCGTGCACCCATCCCTGGGGGCTCTGCACCGCCATCCATGGCGGTGAAGGTCTCGCAAAGGCGTTCCCGGCATCGGCACCTTCTCGTCATGGTTCAGAGTGCTGGCTGCACTCGGTATTCGTTCTTTAATCAATTCACTTGGGCGCAGATAACCCGCAGCCCCTTGCGCTCCAGCTGCGCACAAACCTTGTCGTCGATACCGCTGTCGGTCACCAGGGTACCGACCATGTCCCAACTTAGTTCAAGATTCGGGATCCGCCGGCCCACCTTGCTCGATTCAGCCATCACGATCACTTCCCGCGCCACTTCTGCCATCACCCGGGAGAGGCCGATCTGTTCGTTGAAGGTGCAGGTGCCACGCTCGAGGTCGATACCGTCGGCGCCGATAAAGGCCTGGTCGAAGTCGTAGCCGCGCAGGACCTGTTCCGCTACCGCGCCCTGGAAGGCTTCGAAGTGGGGGTCCCAGGTGCCGCCGGTCATCAGCAGGGTAGGTTCGTTTTCCAGGTCCCGCAGCTGGTTGGCGACGTGCAGGGAGTTGGTCATCACTACCAGGCCGCGCTTGTGGTCGAGTTCCGGGATCAGGCCGGTAGTGGTGCGGCCGTAGTCGATGACGATACGGTTGTGGTCGCGGATGAGTTCGGCGGCGGCGCGGCCGATGGCGCGTTTGGTCTGGGACAGGGGATCTTCCGCCACCAATTCCCGGGGCAGGGGGATGGCGCCGCCGTGGCGGCGCAGCAGCAGTCCGCTGGCCTCCATTGCCGCCAGATCCTTTCGGATCGTAACTTCCGAGGTTTCGAATTCCCGTGCCAGCTGCTCGACGCTGGCCTCGCCGGAGGCATTGATCTGCTCCAGTATCAGGTGGCGGCGTTGCTGGGTATTGCGCTTGGACATGAGTAGCGATGAATCCGGTTGGGTCGATTATCTTTCGATTCGAAACCCAAGGATAGCGAAACGAAAGCTGCACTGCCAACCGCGAATTTATTTTTCTGACAGGTGGTCCCTGAGGGCGGCGAGGAAACGGGCCAGTTCGCCGCCGGTGACGGCGCGGTGATCGGCGCTGACGGAAAGCGGCAGCAGCCGGCGCACCCGCGCTTTTTCCTTGTGGGGCACCACGGTGTCGTAACTACGGCCGGCACCGACAATACACACCAGCGGCGGCACCACGACCGGGGTGGCGAAACGACCGCCGAGGCTGCCGAAGTTGGACAGGTGGATGGTGGCGCCCTGCAGGTCCTTCTGGGGAATGGCGCCCTCGTTCGCCTGCTGCTTGAAGCGCCGGATCCGTTCCAGCAGTTGGTCGTCGCTGCTGGATTCCACATCCTGCAATACCGGTACGAACAGGCCCTTTGGGGCATCCACGGCGAGGCCGACATTCACCGGCGTGCGCGGCTCCAGCACTTCCCGCTCGAAATAGGCGTTGAGGTTGGGTTCCTGCGCGGCGGCGGCGGCGATCGCCCGCAGCAATCGCAGGGTGGTGGACTCTTTTTTCTTCCACCCGGAGATATCCGCCTCATCAAACAGGGTCATGGGGCAGACCTGGTCTCGCGAGCGGCTCATGGCGAGCGCCATGGCGCGTCGCGCCGGGTCGCCGGTGGCTGCTGGGACCGTCGGCTCCGCCTGTTTGCGCGCGGGCGCTGGCGGTGCTGCGGGAGCCCGGGTACCGGCGGCGCGGAGTACCTCGGCCTCGCTAAAGCGCGAGCCGGCCGGGTGCAGCGCAGCGAGATCCACATTCAGGCGCCGGGCCAGCGCGCGCACCGCCGGGGTGGCGGCGCGCGGGCGCTGCTGGACGGAGCGCACCTCCACTGCCAGGGATTCGCTGCCCTGTTCGATCTGGCCGACTACGGTGCCGGAATCGGTTCTTTTTTCACGATCCTCGTCGATCTGCGGGTTTTCCGGGGTTTTGCTCTCGGCGCCTTTGAAGCCCACCAGGGGCTGTCCGGTTTCCAGGGTTTCGCCGGCCTGTGCAAAGCGCTTTTCCACCACCCCGGACCAGGGCGCCGGCACTTCCACCAACGCCTTGGCGGTTTCTACCGTCACCAGGGACTGGTCGGCGGCGATGCTGTCGCCTTCCTCCACATGCCATTCGCGAATAACCGCGTCCGGCAGGCCCTCGCCGAGATCCGGCAGCGTGAAGATCTTCATTCGCGCCCCCCTTTGCGGCGGTCAGCGCTTTCGCGATACGCCAGCGCCGCGCGGGCGCCGGCGAGTACACGGTCGACGCCGGGCAGGTATGCCTTTTCCAGCTGGTAGTAGGGCATCACGGTGTCGAAACCGGTGACCCGTTGTACCGGCGCATCCAGCAGGTCGAAGGCGTACTCCTGGATCTGCGCGGCGATCTCCGCGCCGAGACCGGCAAAGCGCGCGGCCTCGTGCACCACCACGCAGCGGCGGGTCTTTTCCACCGAGTCGATGATGGTGTGGATATCCAGCGGTTTGAGGGTCGCGGGGTCGATGACCTCCGCCTCGATACCGTCGCTGGCCAGCTGTTCGGCGGCGGCGAGGGTTTCCTTCACCGAGGCGCCCCAGGCGATCATCGTCAGGTCGCGGCCCTCGCGCAGTACGAAAGCACTGTCCAGCGGCAGCGACTCGCCGTTGTCCGGCACCGGCTGCTTCGCCGCGCGGTAGATACGCTTGGGTTCCAGAAACAGCACCGGGTCCGGGTCGCGGATTGCCGCCAGCAGCAGACCGTAGGCGCGGGCCGGGGAAGAGGGCACCACCACCCGCAGGCCGGGAACCTGGGCAAATATCGCTTCGGTGCTCTCGGAGTGGTGCTCCGGCGCGTGAATGCCGCCGCCATAGGGGGCGCGATAGACAATCGGGCAGCAGAGGCGGCCGCGGGTGCGATTGCGCATGCGCGCGGCGTGACTGAGGATGTGATCCAGGGCCGGGTAGATAAAGCCCATAAACTGGAATTCCGCCACGGGTTTGAGCCCCTGGGTGGCCATGCCCACGGCAATGCCCGCAATCATGTTTTCCGCCAGTGGCGTGTCCAGCACGCGCTCGGCGCCGAACTTCTGCTGCAATCCATCTGTTGCGCGGAATACGCCGCCGTTCGCCCCCACATCCTGCCCGAACACCACAACCTGCGGATCCCGCGCCAGCTCGTGGGCCAGGGCTTGGGTAATTGCCTCCACCAGGGTGATGGCTTCGCTGTCGGCCCCCATTCAGCCCTCCGCCCTGCGCTGCTGTTCTTCCCGCAGCAGGTCGTACTGTTCGTAGAGTGCCTCCGGAAGCTGCGCGTACAGATGGTCAAAAATGGCGGTAGCCG
>NZ_CAJXKH010000052.1 GCF_913055755.1 uncultured Microbulbifer sp. | reverse complement strand
CCTGGCGCGGCTGCGTCCCCGGCCCGCAGATTCGCCCGGCAAACGGTGAAGACTACAACGGCCACGGCTCCCATACCGCCAGTACCGTTGCCGGTAACGTGCTCTACAACGCGCCCTATTCGCTGCCGCAACTGGCTGAGGTCAGCGACGGTCTCGATACCGGCTTCGATTTCGAAATGATTTCCGGTGTCGCCCCGCACGCCAACATCATCTCCTACCAGGTCTGTTACCCGGAAGCGGGCTGTCCCGGCGACGCGCTGGTGGCCGGTATCGAACAGGCGATCCAGGATGGCGTAGACGTTATCAACTACTCCATCAGCGGTGGCGTCGATCCGTGGAACTCCTCCACCGAGCTGGCGTTCCTCGCGGCCCGCGAGGCGGGCATCAGCGTTGCGGCTTCTGCCGGTAACGCGGGTCCGACCCTGCAGACCGTTAACCACGCGTCTCCCTGGCTGACCAGTGTGGCGGCGACCACCCACGGTCGTGAAATGGTGGTGGAAACTGCCGTCAGCTACGCCGGTTTTATCGACCCGGCGCGGGGCAGCGAAGTACCCGGTTGGTCCGAAACCGGACTCGCAGGCGGCTCGCTGAACAGTGAAGAAATCACCGGTGTCGTGGTATGGGCCAAAGACTACGAAGATGCAGAAGGCGTCAAGGATTACAATGGCTACTGCACCACGCCGTACGCCCCCGGCACCTTTGACTTCTACAAGGACGGCACAGAGATCACCGATCCGGCCACCGGCGGCACCGCTGCCAATGGCGATGTAAACGTCTTTGTCATCTGTCAGCGCCACCACCCGGATGACCCCAATGCCAACGCGCGCACCGCCAAGGTGACGAACGTCATGGCCGGTGGCGCCGATGGCTTCATCCTGTACAACCAGGACCGCGATCAGGGTACCGTTGCCGAAACCTACGAGCTGCCGTCGGTGCATTTCACCTACAGCCAGTGGTACGGAACCTACCCGACCTACGGTCTCAAGAACTGGGTGGACCACTACTCCGAGCTCGGTCATATGATCACCCTGAGCCCGGCTAAGGTTGAGCGTCGCATCGATCCGGCAGCTGCCGATCAGATGGCGGACTTCTCTTCCCGCGGCCCGTCCGTGATTCCGGAAAACCGCGAAGTGATGTCCCCGAGCATCTCCGCGCCGGGCGTGTCCATTTACGCCGCGTACGCGGATGAACATCCGTTCAGCGCAGCGGCTTCCGGCGACTACGCGACCCTACAGGGCACTTCCATGTCCGCGCCGCACGTCACCGGGGCCCTGGCCCTGATGACCGAGGCCCACCCGGACTGGACCCCGGCGGAAATCCAGTCGGCACTGCAGCTGACCGCGGTAACCGAGGTATGGGATCCCGCGCGCAACGGAAAAGCCATGACCTGGGCCACCGGCTCCGGGCGCATGGATGTGGCCGCGGCGATCGACGCCCAGTTGATCATGGATGTACCGGTAGCGCAGTACCTCGACGCCAACCCGGCCAACGGTGGCAACGTGGGTGCGCTGAATACCCCGTACATGATCGACATGAACTGTCGCCTGAGCTGTAGCTGGGTGCGCACCGTGGAAGCCACGGTGGATGGCACCTGGAACATCTCCACCAATGCCGAAGAGGCCAGCGTGGAGCTGAGCGCGAGCCCGGCCACCTTCACCCTGCAGGCGGGCCAGAAGCAAACTGTGGTGATCACCGGCAAGTGGGTCGACTCCCAGAGCTTCGAGGGTGCACCCTACGGCCTGAGCGTTTTTGGTGAAGTGCTGTTCGAGAACGCCGGTACCCCGGGTGAAACCGTGGCGCGTATGCCGGTGGAAATGAACCTGGCCGCAGGCGATCTGCCAACCGACATCAATATCACTGCCCACCGCGATCAGGACAAATACACCCTGTCCGGCATTCAGGTGAAAGATGCACCCCAGCTGACTGGCCGCGTATTTGCCAAAACCGCACCGACCATCGAAACCATCGAAGCTGCACAGCGTACCACCGGCGGCGGTACCAACCTGTTCCAAGTGACCAGCGACCCCGAAGATCCAACGGTGCACATGAGCTGGGTTTCCGTACCGGAGAACGCCGTGCGCCTGGTCGCCGAAGTGGTGGAAAACCTGCGTGGTGATGAACCTCCGGCAGTCGGCCTATACGGTCAGTTGGGCCTGTACGTGGGTATCGACCTCAACGGTGACGGTATTCCGCAGTTCGACTCCGAAGCCGTGTGCATGTCCAGGCTCAGCAGTGTCGATGCCAAGGACTTCTGTAATGTGAACTACCCGCAAGCGGGCAACTACTGGATCGCCTGGCAAAACCACACCGTCAAGGCAGCCAGCCTGAGCGAAGCGCCGGTAGATGGCTTCCGCGTGGCAACCGGTGTTGTCACCAGCGAGCAGGACAGCGATCTGACCCTGTCGATTCCTTCCAGCGCAGAAGCCGGTGAAGCCTTCGATCTGAGCATTGGCTGGCAGGAACTGGGCCTGGAAAAGGGCGAGTTCTTCTACAGCGCCTTTGACCTCGGCAGCAGCGCGATCAACGCCGGCAACCTGGGCATGGTGCCGTTCAAAATCACCCGTGGTGCCAACGATGTGGATATCGAAACTTCGCAGACCCGCGCGCGCGTGGGCGATGTGATCGATGTTACCGTCAAGGTGCAGCCAAACCTGGGTGGCTACGACCGCAGCTTCGAGCTGGCGAGCGTACTGCCGGAAGGTCTGTCTCTGGTCAACGGTAGTGTTACTAGCTACGGCCAGTACCAGGAAGGTGTGGTGGAAACCGACAATGGTTTCATGGTGACCGGTAGCCAGCCCAGCTCGGTTGACTGGAAGCCGGAGTATGTCATCACCAACTCCCTGGAAGACAGCATGTGTCGCACTCCGGACGTGGGCCTTGGCGATGGTTATATTGACCTGAAGCAGGCGGGTATTTACCCGGATCCCTATTTCGGCAGTACCTGGGGTGACGGTGTAACGCCCTTCCCGTTCAGCTGGGTGTGGCCGGGCTTTGAAGGCTACAGCTTCTACATGAACACGGAAGCGCCAGCGCTGGCGACCGATGCCATCTACATCCACCCGAACGGCGCCATCGATCTGAATGGCCTGATATCGCGTAGTTACGGCACTAACGCCTGGTTTGGTGACTACAGCTATACCCTGGGTACAGCGTTCCAGGTAGTGGGTGGCATGTGGTACGGCTTACCGGGTCGTGTATTCGGCGCGCTCTATAACCCGAGCGCCGACGACGAAGTCAACTCCGGTACCTCCGTGGCGTATACCGATAACCACCTGATTATCGAGTGGGACCGTATCGGTACCATCGATCCGTCCACGTCGCCCATGACACCGAAGGATGATCACCACGATGTTGAGTTTATCCTGAGCCGCGGCTACGACCACAGCGAAGGTGCTTACGAGATGTACCTGGCGTACGACAACCTGAATTGGGGTTCCCAGCTCACCGGCATGATGACCGTTGGTGATTATGCTTCAGCGGGTGTGCGCGGTATGAAATCGCCGGCGGACGCCTTCGGTGGCATCGGTGAATACGGTGACCTGTCTACCGCGATCGGTAACGGCAACCTGCCATCCGTACTGAACGACAACCAGGTGTTCTGCTTCGATTACCGCGGTCCGGAAACCTCGTCCTTCGAGGTGAGTTTCCAGGCGCGGGTGAATGCCAAAGCGACCGGCACAGTACAGACCATCGATGTTGCCAATGCGGTTGACGGCCTGGATACCCTGCAGGTAACCGCAGACATCACCGTGGCGAGCAACATCACCCTGGGTGAAATTGCTGACCAGCAGGTGAACGAGGACGAGGTGCTCGAAGGCATCACCGTGCTCTACGCTGATGAAGACAATGGTGCGAACGTGATCACTGTAACCGGTGAAAACGTAAGCGCTGACGTTCACGGCAATGAGTCCGGGTCCACCTTCGACCTGATCCCGGCGGAAAACTTCAGTGGCACCACCGAAGTGACGGTAACCGTTGCAGACGCGACTTTCCCGAACGACGCTATGTCCACCACCTTCATGTTGACCGTTATGGGCATCAATGATGCGCCGGTGGCCGCGGTCGCCAACGCCTCCATCACCGTTGAAGAGGGCACTGACGTGGTACTGGACGCCTCCCCGTCCACCGACCCGGAAGGCGATACCCTGAGCTTCAACTGGGCACAGACCAGCGGCAGCGACGTTGCCCTGGGCGACACTGCGGTGGTAACGCTGGCACAGCTGGCGGCAGGTGAGTATAGCTTCGAAGTGACCGTTTCTGACGGCATGGAAGAAAGCACTGCCACCGTGACCGTTACCGTGGCTGCAGCAGCTACCGAGAATCCGGTCGTAGAGGAAAAACCGAAGAAAAAAGGTGGCTCCGTCTACTATCTGCTGGCGCTGCTGGCAGCGGCGGGCCTGATCCGTCGTCGCAAGGTTACCTTGCACTAAGCGCAGGATGGAGGCCGTTGAGCGGTCTCCGTTCCACGCAATAGAAAAAGGGCCGACAATGTCGGCCCTTTTTTATTCTGCGATTTTATTCCCGTGCACATACCTCGCCTTCGGCCTCTATCGGGTCGACGGCTACCACTATCTTGCCTTTTTCCCTGGTCTGTAAGTAATCAAGAAATACCCAAGTTCAAATTGACTCTGACACCATTTTATATTTTTGACTTTGTCAACAGGACATTTAGTATTTGCTCCGACTCTCGCGTTTCAAAATCGCGCTGAATAAATTCCTCTCACGAGTACCAACATAATGCTGCGCAAATTTGTATTGTGCGCCGTTCTGGCAATTGTTTCGGGTTCTTTGTTTGCTATGTCTATTTTTGATGCAGGTAAGGTTTGTACATTTTCTGCTATTTCCGGCGTCATTCTGCATGATGGTCAACCGGTTTCCGGTGCCAGGGTAATCAGAGTTACCGATTACCAGAAAAAAAAGCAGGATGAGACGGTTACCGATAGTGAGGGGTACTTTGAACTCCCCGCGGTTTATGAGCGACACGTGGTCAATTTGTTGCCGCAGGAGTTTGTGGTCGGACAACTGATCAACGTTTCTCACAACGAGGAAGAGTTCAAAATATGGTCCGGTGTGAAGCGCAAACGGGAAGAAAACGCAGAATCCCGCGGTAAGCCCCTGGTGGTTACCTGTGAGTTGACCCGGGAAGACGAAATTATCAAAGTGGATGGACAGCCATTTATCACCAAGTGTAAATGGGATGTGGATCCGGACGTCAAGGAAGACATTTTTTAATTATGAAACTGACACCCACACAAGCGGCAAGCCTGTCCGACGAAGTCTATGCGCTGACAAAATTCCCGGTTCTGGAAGATGCCATTACCCACCTGAACCACGAATATGGCGGCCACCTTTCATTTTACGAAGAGAATATGCTCAAGGGGAAAACCGGTGGCCCCGCATTTATCAAGGTGCGGACGGCTTTCGGGTTTCTGTTGCTGGGTCAGAAAAACCTGAAAGGCAACGCATTCATACTGTTTCGCGGTACCCAGTATCTGGCAGACTGGCTGACCAACCTGAACCTAACCCTGTCGCCCTCCGCCAGCGGCCAGCCCGTGCACGATGGTTTCAATAAAGCCTTTCATTCCATGTTGCCGCAAATCGGCCCCTTTGTCCGATCGCTGCCGCCGGGAACCCATGTCCACTGCCTCGGGCACAGCCTCGGTGGCGCGCTGGCAACGATTGCCGCGGAGTGGGTGCGAAAAACCACCATCCACCTGCCAAAACTCTATTCTTTCGGCAGCCCCCGCGTCGGCCTGATCGGATTTTCCGAACAGTGTACCCGGCTGCTCAACGACGAGAATATATTCCGCGCATATCACCGTACGGATATTGTGCCCTGTATCCCGATCTGGCCCTTTGTGCATACGCCCAGTACCGACCGGGATTTCTTCCTGCCCTCTCCGGGGCTGATTCCCTGGAAGACCTATCACGACATGGCGCTGTATCAGAAATCGGTGGCAAGGAAGAGCTGGGAAGACATCCAGGCAATGCGGCCGCCGGCGAAAACTGACAGTGGCATTGAGGCCTGGCTGAAATCCAAGGCGGTGATCGGGCAGACCATGTCGGCGATTGAATGGCTGAACGAAGCGATTATCTATGTGGTGAAAAAATGCATGGAATTTGCCGGCCGGGTGATCAACTTTACCGCGACCACCTACTTTACCCTGATGGACCAGCTGGCCATGGTGCTGGATCGCGGGATTAAACTGCTCGTCGGCAGTGTGAGTCTGGTGCTGTTGCTGGTGAAGAAAATCATGCAGTTCCTGGGGATGACCCGGGCTCCGGATGCCGCCAGCGTCACCCACGATTTTCTGCGCAACCTGCTGATCAGGCTTTCCGCCAGGGTCAACGACATCAGCAGGCAGGCCCTGAGCGCCACGCTGGCGGATGGGCGAGGCTTGTAGACTACGCCCACCGCTTGATTACCATCCGCTGGAGAACAAATCCCGTATCTGCAAGAATGCTGGTTGGCATCGCAATCCGCGACAACAGCGAATCAGTGGGTGAAGAAAAGGATGGATAACGGGCTGCAGAAAAAGCAGGAGAAACGGCTGAGCTACCTGGCCAGGCAAACGGTTTACTGGATCCTTGCCTGCACCCTACTGTGCACGGCGCTGCCGAGCTTCGCCGCTTCGGCGCAACCGCAAAGCTTCCCCGAGCTGAGCCCGGCGGCTTCACCGGAGGAAGCCGGGTTTTCCACACGCAAGCTTAAAGAACTGGATACCCTGATCTCCCTCGACGTGGCCGCCGGGTTCCCGGGCGCGGTGCTGTTGATCATCCGCGATGGGAAGATCGTCAAGAACACGAGTTACGGCTATCGGCAGAAGTTTGCGGGTACAGAGCCGCTGAAAACGTTTGTGCCCATGACCACCGGCACGCTGTTTGATCTGGCCTCCAACACAAAAATGTACGCGACCAACTTTGCGCTGCAAAAGCTGGCGAGTGAGGGCCGGCTGGACCTGCAGGCCAGGGTGCGCGACTACCTGCCAGAGTTTCGGGATGGGGATGCTGATCAGATCCGTGGAAAAGACCAGCTGACCATCGCGGATGTACTGCACCACAGCGCCGGCTTTATGCCGGACCCGCAATACCACAATCGGTCGGTAGCCAAGGGGCTCTATTCCCAGAACCGAAGCACAACCAATCAAATGATTTCGCGGACACCGCTCGCCTACCCTCCGGGCACCGACAATGTTTACAGCGATGTGGACTATATGCTGCTGGGGCTGATAGTCGAGCGCATTACCGGGGAAAGGCTCGACGACTACGTGGAAAATTCCATATACGCTCCCCTGGGGCTGGCACATACCCGGTTCAATCCGTTGCAGAAGGGGTTTGCAGCAGCGGACTTTGCCGCAACCGAACTGCAGGGCAATACCCGCGGTGGCAGCATTGCCTTTCCCAATATCCGCACCGGCACCCTGCTCGGTCAGGTGCACGACGAGAAGGCGTTCTACTCCATGGCCGGGGTCTCCGGTCACGCGGGGCTATTTTCCACCTCAGGAGATCTGGCGGTGTTGCTACAGCTGATGCTGAATGGCGGTGGTTATGGCCAGGTCTCGGTATTTGATGCTCCGATCATCAGTGCATTCACCGCGCCGTCGGAAGTGGACCCCACCTTCGCCCTGGGCTGGAGAACCAATGGCGATGACAGCATGCAGTGGATGTTCGGCGAACACGCCAGCAATCGCGCCTATGGCCACACCGGGTGGACCGGCACCCTCACCGTCATAGACCCGGAATACGATCTGGGCATTGTTTTGCTCACCAACAAAAAGCACTCCCCGGTGATCAAGACCGGCAAGAATACCGGCAGGTTTATCGGGGATTTCTTTGCGGTTGGACGCTACGGTGAGGTGGTGTCGGCGGTATACGCGGCAATGGATATCTGAGGCCACCGGCGCGCCAGCCCGGCCCAGGGGACTGAGGCGCGCGTAATGACGCAGAAAATCAGTCCCGACTGAATTGTCCAGGTGCCCGCAAGTGGGGGCTCACATCAGGATTTGCGCTGCGCGAGATCTGTGGTATCTGTAGGCGGAATACCTGGCGGTCTCTCTTGCGAATTGCCCAAAGCTCCCGCCCCACTGATGAACGATCCCAGGCAATGCCCTGGCCGTGAATTTCAGGTGCAGATACAGTGGCCAGCCATTCTAGCTCGGTGCCGTGCCGGGGCAGTTGCATCACATAGATTTCCGGGTGATCGTGGCCGGTGAGGTACAGCAGGTTGTCGGGTCCCCAGGAACCGCCGGAATTGCTCATCGGCCGCAGTCGCTGCAGGATACCCTCGGGGATGGTCCACTGTTCCAGTACCCGGAACTGGTCATCCAGTTTCACTACCCGGGTATTACCGGTATCGCCGTAGGGGTGGGACTGGCCTTTTTGGATCTTGTCGTAATTGCCGAAACCCGCCCACCAGTATCCGCCGTGGCGATCCACCCAGGTGAGTGATCCGAGCGCGATGCCGAAACTGTAGGACGCCTGGTGTTGCATGGTTTCGGTATCCCATACCTCAACGGAGCTGGTCATCGGCCACTGGGGATAGTTGGAGTGTGCCGCATACAGTTTTCCCTGCCACACCATCCCGCTGTCGAGGTGAACAAGCGGACCGGTTTCATCAGATTCGCCGTCCCATTGCAGTAAGGGCTCACCACTGTCACGGGCGTGTTTGGTAATGCGGAAGTTGTTGACCGCGTAAAAATACTGGCGGTCGACAGCCACACCCTGGCGCGCATCGAAGGTGGAAATCTGTTGCAGGGTTTCCGCTTTGTATAGCGGGGTATCCGCAGCTATTGCTGGCAGCCAGCCGCATAGGAGCCACAACGGGGACAGTAAATATAAAAGTGATTTCATCCTGCACCTTTTATCGGGGGACAGATAATTTACGGGCCCCTTTTGGGGCCCGTAAAATCAAATGATCGCAGCGGACCGGAAACATCAGAACGTGTAGCTGGCTCCCAGGTAATAAGTGGAGCCCACGTACTCGTATTCCGTATTCCAGCTTTCGTTACCTCCCTGGAATTCGGTGGTGGGCTCGTTGTTGAGGTTGTTGATATCCAGATAGACCGATAGTTGCTTAGTAGCCGCGTAGGACGCGCGGAAATCCCAGCGCCCGAATTCGCCCTGCTCGACATCATCGCTGACATCGTCCAGCGCGTTGATATCCGTGAGGAACGAGGCGTTGTAGTTGTAGGTAAAGCCGGCATAGAAACCGTAGTTCTCATAGAACGCAGTAAAGCTCTGGATTTCTTCCGGTTGTCCTTCCAGCTTGCGCTCTATACCGAGGTTGCTGTCGAAGAAAGTGGCATCAATGGCGGTAAAGGAATAGCTTGCCCCCAAGCCATTGAACGGCGCCGGCAGTTTACTGAACTGGTGCTGGATATTGAATTCGTAGCCGGAAACATCGGAGGTATCGGCATTAATCCGGGTACTGACGGTGAGTTCCTCGACACCATAGTCGCTACCGAGGTAGCTGCCACCGTCGATACGGCGCTCGTCGGTAATGATGATGTTGTCGATATCTTTGTCGAACCACGCCAGGGAAACCACGCTGGATTCCGTCGGGTACCACTCAAGGGAGACATCCAGGTTGTCCGCGGTATAGGGTTCGAGATCCGGGTTGCCGATACTGAGCTGGGCATCACCGTCTTCATCGAAGCTGAAGCGGGAGGTCGCGCTGATATCGGCGTAATTCGGGCGGCCGATACTGGTGGTATAGGCGGCGCGTAGAATCAGGTCGTCGCGCAGGCGATAATTGGCAAGCAGTGATGGAAGAATTATGTCGTTGCCACCGCTCACGGAAATATTTTCATAGACGCCATCGGCGGTAAGTTGATTTGCAGAGGACGTTACATCGGTGGTTTCGAAGCGCACCCCGGTAATGAGCTGCAGTTTGCCCAGGTCCACGGTGTTCATCGCGTAGGCTGCGGAAGTGGTTTCCTCTACCCGGCGATCGCTGGCCTCAGCCGCCGCCAGGTTGCCACCGCTCGCCTCAAACAGTTCCGGGTTGTTGCGGAACAGCGCGTTCAGTGCGGCCAGGTCGAACCAGACATTGTGGCGCATCTGCCCGTCAACATCGTTCAGAAAGGCACCGCGATCCACATCGTAGCCCGCTAGGTTGTCCCGCTGTATGTCATAGGCTTCATTGCGGTAATCGAATTCTTTGTCGCTGCTTGCATACTTGATACCGAACTTGAGGGTCGATTCATAACCGCCGAGGTTGTAGAAGTACTCGGAATCGAATTTGAATGAGGCAAGATCCTGCTGCGCCCGGTCGTCTTGGAAACTGACCTCGTGGAAGCGCAGGTTGCCCGCCTGATTTTGCTGCAGTCCGCCCTCAGTGATTTCCACCACGCCGTTGCCATTGACGGTAAACCTGTCCGGCCCCAGATCCGAACTGGTGTCCTGACGGAAGTCCCAATCGGCGTTGGGCTCTTCCAATTCGTTGCGACCGATATTGGTGCCGTAACTGAATTTCCAGTCCTGCAGTTCTGTTTCACCGCTCAGGCTGAAGTTGGCCAGAGTCTTGCGGACGTCTTCCCTGCGCAGGTCCGCGCGGATAAAAGTGCCGCCCTCGGCCATGGTGACGGTGTCGCCGTCGCTAGAAGCAATCAGGCTCTCGTCCTGCTCGATGCCCTGACGGAAACGGTTGCGGTGCTGGAATTCTTCGAACTCACTGTAAAACCCCTGCGCCAGCAGGCTGGTGTTTTCGGATACCAGAAACTGCACCCCGCCCACCAGGGTGTTGCGGTCCCGGCCCACTACGTAATAGTTGTTTTTGGTCTGTTCCGGATAGGCGATGCCAGCGGTCTCAGCCCAGTCGTCCTGATAGATCCCCTGGGCCAGGTACTGGCGGTGACTGCTGGAGGCGCCGAGACTCCAGCCGACGGTATCGCTGATGCGCCCGGAGGCAGCGATATCGAAGTTGTGCGGATCCTCGCTGTCGTAGAAGGGGTTGCTCTGGTCGGCTTCTTCTTGGCCGTAGCGGACATTAGCGGTGGCCTGGAATCCCTCTGTATCCAGCGGCTTCTTGGTGATGATATTGACTGTGCCGCCAATGCCCTCACCGTCCAGGTCGGCTGTCTTGGCTTTGTACACTTCGACGCTCTGCAACAGTTCGCCACCCAGCACATCCAGCGGCATGGAGCGGCCGCTGCCATCTTTTTCCGGAGACCCGGACTCGAAGCCGTTAATGGTGACGCGGTTCCAGTCCGGCTTGATGCCACGGATTGAGGCGAAACGCCCCTCACCCTTTTCGATCAGGATGGAGACACCGGGCAGGCGGTTGAGGGACTCCGCGGCATTCTTGTCCGGCAGGCGGCCCAGGTTATCCGTAGACAGGGCTTCCATGATCATCGGTGAATTCTTTTTCAGATCCAGCGATTTCATCCGCGCCAGACGCTGGCCAGTTACGGAAACTTCCTCAAGGGTAGTGTCCGTTTCCTGGGCCAGGGCGCTGTGGATGTTTGTGATGGACAGGGCAAGAAGCGAGCAAGCGAATAGTTTTTTCCCGGCTGCCATGGGGCACCTCATTGAATTGTTATCTTGGATCAATAGACGAGTGTGCGCGAGGCTAGTTGACGGAGGTGACAGATTGATGGGAGGTAGTTGACGGTTTTGCGGCTAATTTGTTTCAGTCGTGTGCGGTGGTTGACCGAGCGGGCGGCAAAGTGAGTGGGTGCGGTACGGGGGAGAAATTGGCAAAGGCCAGAGCCCCCTTACGGAGAGGTCTGGTGACCGGTACCGTGAGATACCAATTCAGAAGGGTTGCTGGTTCCAGAAGGGCTACTGGTCCCGGTGTTCACAAATGGTTGAGAATCTTGCCGCCACGCTGTGGCGGCGGCACGATCACCGTCGTATCCCGGGTAAATATGCGGGCTACCGATGCAGAGTTCCAGCATCCTGGTGATATCAGGGCAGCGGCCGGGTGCGCCCGCGATCGTCTATGGCGACGAATACGAACTCGCCTTCGGTGACTTTTACCTGCTCGCCGGTGTCCACCCGGGTCAGCCAGACTTCCACCAGGGTCTTGATGGAGGAGCGACCCACTTCCAGGGTTTCCGCATAGCAGCTGACGGTGGAGCCCACCGTTACCGGGCGCAGGAACACCATGCTGCCGACGGCAACCGTGGTGACGCGACCGCGGGCAATACTCTGGGCGAGGATGGCGCCAGCCACGTCCATCTGCGACATCAGCCATCCGGCAAAGACGTCACCCTGGGGATTGGTATCCCGGGGCATGGACTGGGTTTGCAGGGTCAGGGTGCCGCTGGGTTGCGGTTCTTCATCTATGGCAGACATCGCTGGAGCTCACAGGTTTTTAGATTTATTGGTCCGCCGGGACCCGTGTGGTGGGTGCCCGTCGGGGTGGCGCATTCTAGCACAAACTGGGTACTAATTAGCCAGCGCCAGTTCTGTTAATTTTTCCCGAAACCGCAGCATAATCCGCGCCAGCTTGTATGGGTTTCATACATCTCCTAGACTGCGCAGCATGCGTGCACTGATTTTGACCCTGATCCTGTGGTGTTTTGCCGCCCAGAGCCTGGCTCTGGCGGTTGCCCCTGCCTGTGATCAGGGCGCCGAGCCCCACGGCGGGCACGCGGCGATGATGCTGCAGGCAGACTCACATGGCGACAATCATGGCAACGCAGGTATGTCTGGCGATCACCGCGACATGCCCTGCTGTCAGGATTCGGCGGACACCTCTGATCAAGACCTGTGCCTGCTGACCTGTGCGGTCGGCGGCTGCGGCGCGGCGGTGCTCGTCGCCCTGGAGTGGCAGATCAATGCCCTGCCGTCCATCGCTCCGCGCCAGCCAATCTCCCCCTCCCCGCTTGCTGCTTCACAGCGAAACCTGTTGCGCCCGCCCATCGGCGCCTGATGCTCCGGTAATCCGCGCCTTGCCTGGCGCATAAATCGACGATCGTCCGGCAACCTATGCCGCGATCCAGCATCAGTCATACAGGATTTATCCATGGGAATTGTTACGCGCGCCCTGGGCCGGCTGGCCCCGGCGCTGCTGATTGCCACATTTACCGCACCTGCGTGGGCGCAGCTGACCCTCGATAGCGCCATCCAGCTGGCACGGGAGCAGGATCCGCAGACCGCCGCCGCCCTCGCCGCCGCCGACGCCGCGGCAGAAACCGCGGTGGCGGACGCCCAGTGGGCCGACCCGATGGTGAAACTGGGTATCGCCAACCTGCCTACCGATACCTTTGCCTTCGACGACCAGCCGATGACCCAGAAAGTCATCGGTATCAGCCAGAAGCTGCCCCGCGGGGATTCCGCGTTACTCGCCGGCGAACGCGGCGCCCACGCCGCGGAGGCCGGCTATGCCGGTGCCGCGGATATGGAGCTGGCACTGGCGCGGGATGTGGCGCTCGCCTATCTCACCGTTGCCGAGCAACTGCGGGAGCGCGAACTGCTGGCGGAAAACCTGCGCTGGATGCAGGAGCTGGTGGGCTACAACCGCGCGCGCCTTGCCAGTGCCCAGATCCAGTCCCAGCAGTTGCTGCAGTCGCAGCTGGCGCTGGCGCGGCTGGAGGATCGTATCGCGGCCGTCGATGGCGAGATCAATCGCACCCGCGGCGCGCTCGGCCGCTGGATCGGCGGCGCCGCCTGGGGCGCATTGGACACCGCACCACCGGCCTGGCGGGACCCCCGCGACTGGCTGGCGGGACAGTCCCTGCCGGTACCGATGGCGCTGGTGGAACAGCACCCGGCTGTTGCCGCCAGCAGTGCCCGGGTGGCGGCGGAGCGGGCCAATGTGGCGCTGGCGCAGGAGGCCTACAAGCCCCAGTTCGGGGTCGATTTTGCCTATGGCCAGCGCGACCGTACTCCCGCGAGCGACGGCTCGGACTTCGCCAGCGTGATGGTCTCATTCGACCTGCCGCTGTTCCGCCAGAACCGCCAGGACCGGCGGCTCGCCGCCAGCCGCGCGCGCGAGAGCGCCGGCATCCTGCAGCGCCAGAACCTGCTGCAGCAATTGCACGCAGAACTGAACGGTGCTGTGGCCATGGCCCAGACCCTGGACCGTCGCCGCGACGAATACCGCGAGGACCTGCTGGCCCAGGCCGAGGATACCGCCGACGCGGTGCTCGCGGGCTACGCCAGCAACACCGCGGATCTGGAGGCGGTGATCGCCGCGCGTATGGACGCCATCGAGACCCAGATCAGCGCCGCCCGCCTCACCTACGGCTACTTCCGCGCGCTGGCGCGCATCCGTTACTTCCGCGCCGTCGATACCGACATCGACGCCAACAGCAAATAACCAGCGGTCCCTGAAACTATGAACAAACTACTGATTGCCGTCCTCGCCATCATCGCCCTGGTGGCGGGGGTCCTGATCGGCCGCGGTCTGTCCGGCGGAGATGACGCCGCGCAAAGCGCCAGTGGCGAAAAGAAAATTCTTTACTGGGTTGCGCCCATGGACCCGAACTATCGCCGCGACGGACCCGGAAAGTCGCCCATGGGTATGGATCTGGTGCCGGTCTACGAGGGCGAGGAAGGAGAATCCGCACCGGGTACCGTGTCCATCTCGCCGCAGGTGGAAAACAACCTGGGGGTGCGCACCGCCAGGGCCGAAAAAGGCCCGGTGGCGACCCGGGTGGAAACGGTGGGCCTGGTGCAGCTGGACGAGGACAAACTGCACCATGTGCACACCCGCCTGAGCGGCTGGATCCAGAAGAGCTGGGTCAAGGCGGTGGGCGACCATGTGCGCAAGGGGCAGCCGCTGTCGGCGATCTATTCGCCGGAGCTGGTGAAGGCGCAGAGCGAACTGGTAGCGGCACTGGAGAGTGGCAACCGCACCCTGATCGAGGCCACCCGCGAGCGCATGAAAAGCCTTGGCGTACCCGCCGAGCAGGTGCGCGCACTGAGCAAATCCCGCGAGGTCAGCCAGACTATCACGCTGTACGCACCCACCGATGGCTACGTGAATGAGTTCGCCGCCCGCGACGGAATGTACATCACCCCCGCCACCACCCTGATGAGTATCGGCCCACTGGAAACCGTGTGGATCGAGGGCGAACTCTTCCCGAAACAGGGCGCCCAGGTACGGGTGGGGGATACCGCCACCCTGCAGGGCGACTTCGCACCCGGGCGCACCTGGACCGGCAAGCTGGTGCACATTCTGCCGGACCTGGACCCCAAGACCCGCACCCTGCGCGTGCGGGTGCTGGTGGACAACCCGGACAAGTCCCTGCGCCCGGGCATGTTCGTGCGCCTGCAATTGGAAGGGCCGAAGGTGGATACCCTGACGGTACCGCGCAGCGCGCTGATCCGTACCGGTGACATGGATCGCCTGGTGATCGCCGAGGGCGATGGCCGCTACCGCTCGGTGCGGGTGCGGGTGGGCCGCGAGCTGGGAGACCGGGTGGAAATCCTCGCCGGAATAGAACCCGGTACCCAGGTGGTCACGTCCGCCCAGTTCCTGCTGGATTCCGAATCCAGTATCAGTGCCGATCTCAAGCGTATCGAAGGTGAAAACGACGCTAACAGCGGCAAAAAGTCGACAAAAGCCGACACCGCCTGGGCCGAGGCCACGGTGGTGAGCATGCCCGACGACAACCACTACGCGCGCCTCGAACACGGTCCGGTGCCGGAATGGGACTGGCCCGGCATGGTGATGGGTTTCTATGTGGCGGAGGCCGCACAACAGGCGCTGCGCGCGGCGCTGGAAAGCGGCGCACCGCTGCGGGTGCAGATGCGCCAGCGCGATGACGGCAAATACGAGGTGATCGCCACCCGCGCCGTGGCCGGTGGTTCCCTGGTACCCGAGCAGCAAGAGCCAATGGACCATTCGCAGAAGGACCACGGCGATATGGATCACGGCGAAATGGATCACGATGGCCAGCAGGAGCCGCAGAAATGATCGCGCGTATCATTCAATGGTCCCTGCACAACCGCGCACTGGTGCTGATCGGCGCGGTGGTGCTGGCCATCGCCGGCCTCTACAGCCTGCGCAACACACCGGTGGACGCGCTGCCGGATCTGTCCGACGTGCAGGTGATCGTCAAGACCAGCTACCCGGGCCAGGCGCCGCAGGTGGTGGAGGACCAGGTCACCTACCCCCTGACCACCGCCATGCTGAGTGTGCCCGGGGCGCACACGGTACGCGGCTACTCGTTTTTCGGAGACTCCTACGTTTACGTCATTTTCGACGACGATGTCGACCTTTACTGGGCAAGATCCCGGGTGCTGGAATACCTGAGCCAGGTAGCGCCGCGCCTGCCCAGTGCTGCGCGTTCGGAGCTGGGGCCGGACGCCACCGGCGTCGGCTGGATCTACAGCTACACCCTGGTGGACCGCAGCGGCCACCACGACCTTGCACAGCTGCGCTCGCTGCAGGACTGGTTCCTGAAATACGAGCTGCAGACCCTGCCCGGGGTGTCCGAGGTGGCCACCGTGGGCGGCATGGTGCGCCAGTACCAGGTGCAGGTGGACCCACTGCGCCTGCGCGCCTACGACCTCACCCTGGCCCAGGTGCAGGCGGCGATCGAGCGCGGCAACCGCGAGTCCGGCGCCTCGGTGGTGGAGATGGCGGAAGCGGAGTACATGGTCCGCGCCAGCGGCTATATCCAGAGCGTGGAAGACCTGCGCCAGTTGCCGCTGCTGGTGAACGCCGCCGGCACCCCGCTGCTGTTGCGGGATGTGGCGGATGTGCACCTGGGCCCGCAGATGCGTCGGGGGCTGTCGGAGCTCGACGGTGAGGGCGAGGCCGTGGGCGGCGTGATCGTGATGCGCTTTGGCGAAAACGCGCGCGCGGTGATCGACGGCGTGCGCGAGCGACTCGATGAACTGCAGCGCAGCCTGCCGGAGGGGGTGGAAATCGTCCCCACCTACGACCGCAGCGAGCTGATCGATAGCGCGGTGGATAACCTGTGGCACAAGCTGCTGGAGGAATTCATCGTGGTGGCACTGGTGTGTGCGCTGTTCCTGTTCCACCTGCGCTCGTCGCTGGTGATCGCCATCAGCCTGCCGCTGGGGATCATCGGTGCCTTTATCGTGATGAATCTGCAGGGGATCAACGCCAACATCATGAGCCTGGGCGGTATCGCCATCGCCATCGGCGCCATGGTGGACGGCGCCATCGTGATGATCGAGAACCTGCACAAGCATATGGAGCGCACCCCGCTCACGGACGACAACCGTTGGCAGGTCGTCGGTGAGGCCGCCAGCGAGGTGGGACCGCCGCTGTTTTTCAGCCTGCTGATCATCACCCTGAGCTTCCTGCCGGTATTCGCGCTGGAAGGTCAGGAGGGACGCCTGTTCGCGCCGCTGGCCTACACCAAGACCTATGCCATGGCGGTGGCCGCCGGCCTCGCCATCACCCTGGTGCCGGTACTGATGGGTTACCTGGTGCGCGGCGCGGTGAAGCCGGAACAGGCCAACCCCATCAACCGCGCCTTTACCGCGGCCTATCGACCAATGCTGGAACTGGCGATCCGCCATCCCTTGCCGGTGGTCATCACTGCGCTAGTCTTGCTCGTCAGTGCGCTGTATCCGCTATCGAAAACCGGCAGTGAATTTATGCCACCGCTGGACGAGGGCGACCTGATGTATATGCCCAGCACCCATCCCGGCATCTCCATCGGCAAGGCCCGCGAGCTGCTGCAGCAGACCGACAAGATGATCATGCAGGTGCCGGAAGTGGCGCAGGTGTGGGGCAAGATGGGCCGCGCGGAAACCGCCACCGACCCAGCGCCGCTGACCATGGTCGAGACCATCGTGCGCTTCAAGCCCCGCGACCAGTGGCGCGAGGGCATGACCCCGGAAAAACTGCGCGCGGAACTGGACGCAGCGGTGCAGCTGCCCGGCGTCACCAACGCCTGGGTCATGCCGATCAAGACCCGCATCGACATGCTCGCCACCGGTATCAAGACCCCCGTGGGAATCAAGATCGCCGGGCCCGACCTGCACCAGATCGAACAGATCGGCACCCGCCTGGAAACCCTGCTGAAAAATGTACCCGGCACCGCGTCGGTATTTGCCGAGCGCGTGGAGGGCGGCCGCTATATCGATATCGACATCGACCGCAGCGCGGCGGCCCGCTACGGCCTGAATATTCAGGATGTGCAGACGGTGATCGACACCGCGGTGGGCGGCAAGAAGGTGGGCGAAACCACCGAGGGGCTGGAGCGCTACCCGATCAACCTGCGTTATCCACAGGCCTGGCGCGACTCCCCGGAAAGCCTGCGCGGACTGCCGCTGGTGGCTCCCAACGGTACCCACCTGAGCCTGGGGGATGTGGCGACCATTGCCGTACAGAGCGGCCCACCGATGATCAAGACCGAGAACGCGCGCCCCAACGGCTGGATCTACATCGATATCAGCAGCGAGCGCGACCTGGGCAGCTGGGTGGCGGAGGCGCAGCAGCTGGTGGCGGACGACCTGGAGCTGCCGCCGGGCTATTCCCTGGCGTGGTCCGGGCAGTACGAATACATGGAGCGCGCCCGCGAGCGCCTGGGGCTGCTGTTGCCGGTGACCCTGGGGATCATCGTGCTGCTGCTGTACTTCAGCTTCCGCCATGTGGGCGAGGTGCTGGTGATCATGGGCACATTGCCGCTGGCGCTGATCGGCGGTCTGTGGCTGCTGTACTGGCTCGACTTCAATCTGTCGGTGGCGGTGGGCGTGGGCTTTATTGCGCTGGCCGGGGTGGCGGTGGAGATCGGTGTGATCATGCTGGTATATCTCAACCAGGCCTGGAAGCGGGCACAGGAAGACTGCGAAGCCGCCGAACGCAAACCCACCCTGGACGATCTGCGCGATGCGATCCGCAGCGGTGCCGGCCAGCGCATGCGCCCGGTACTGATGACCACCGCCACGGTGTTTATCGGCCTGGTGCCGGTGATGATTGGTTCCGGTGTCGGTTCCGAGGTGATGCAGCGCATTGCCGCACCGATGGTTGGCGGCATGGTCAGCGCCATGTTGCTGACCTTGATGGTGCTACCGGCGGTTTACCGCCTGTGGAAAGGGCGCGGCATTACCGGTGGAAACAGTGGGGCTTGATCCCGCGAATGTTCCAGTTCTGAGTGTTTAACCATTGATAAAACGGAGAATCAAGATGCAGAAATTGTCATTTGTACTGGCGCTGGTGATCGGCTTGTTCACAGCCACTTCGGCATTCGCCCACTCGAAACTGGTGAACTCCAAGCCGGCCGACGGCAGCATGCTGATGGAAGGTGTGCCCGCCATTGAGCTGCAGTTCAGCGCACCGGTGCGACTGATGAAAGTCGAGCTGCGCGGCAGTGCTGCCGGGGACATTGCTATCGACTTCAAGCCGGCGGCGGAGAGCGCGCAGAAATACAGTGTGAAAATCCCGGCACTGGCGGTGGACAGCTACGAGGTGCACTGGGTCGCCATGGGCCCGGACGGGCACAAGATGTCGGGTAATTTCGGCTTTATGCAACACGGATCCAACTGACCCGTGAGCGGCTGGGAGTGGCTGCTGGTCTCCGCAAAATTCGTCTATTACACGGGCTTTGTGGCGCTCGCCGGCGGTCTGCTATTGGCGATGCTGGCCGCCCCGGTTCGTCGCCAGTGCGCGCGGGCCATCTGGCTGAGTGTTCTGCTGGGAATACCGGGGGCGATCCTGTATTTCCTGTTTCAGGTGGGGAGTTTCGCGGAGTCCGGATTCGCCGGTCTGTTTGACGGGGCGGTGGCGCAGATGCTGTGGGACACCTCCGCCGGTGCGCTGGTGAAAACCCGCGTGGCGGGTCTGCTGCTGGCTCTGCCAGCGGCGTTCGCGCTGGCAAAACCCGGGCGCGCGGGATTGCTGTTCGTATGGGGACTCGGACTGTGCGCACTGCTGATTCAGGCCTACGCATTTACATTGACCGGACATCTCAGTCAGGAAACTGCCGCGGCAAAATGGACGTTGGCGATTCACGTGCTGGCTGCAGGCTTCTGGATCGGTGCGCTGCCGTTGCTGTTGTGGCTGGTGGTAAAAAGCCCGCAGGCGGTAGTGGCGCGGGCAATGCAACAGTTTGGCCGCGCCATTGGTATGCCGGTTGTGCTGTTGCTCGTCTGCGGCGTCTACCTGCTGCTGCGATTGGGTGGCGATTTGCCGGTGACGCTGGTGTCGGTCTGGGGGGCTTTGTTGCTGGGCAAATTGCTGTTAGTCGGCGGGCTTTTGTCTATTGCGATACTTAACCGCTGGCGGCTGGTGCCCGCCCTCAACCGCGGCCGCTCTGCCCGGCCACTGACTGTCGCGCTGGTGATCGACCTTGCGCTGGCGGTGGGTGTTCTGGTGGTTACCGGGGTCCTGTCCACTGTTGTGGGGCCGCCGGGACACTGAGTTGGTGCTCCACCGCCACCGGACTATCAATTGGAATGGCCACAGGGCTCTCAACGAACCCGGTGGCCATTTCTACAGGCCCTACAACGCCTTCACCTCCCGCAAATTGTCCTCGGGGTTCTTGTCGATCATCTTGATGTAAGGATCGATACCCACCACCGCCGGTTTGCGGTCGACCTCAAATTCCAGTGAGGCGTGCCCGTCCAGCGCCTGCTTGGCGAAGTAGAGCACATTCTCCGGGTCGGAGTTCTTGTCGGGATCTTCGGCGAAAATCGCGATATCGAAGCTGTTGTGCACGGGAAGTTCCTGTTCCTGGCCCTCGCCGTCCGCCTCGAACTTGCGCGCGTCTACATCCAGCTTCACCCGGTAGTGGCCGTTTTCCAGCGGTTCCATGGTGGCGCTGTCCACCTTGAGATCGAACAGTACCACCCGCTCCAGCATATCGGTGATCAGCTCCTGCTCGTCGGCACTGGCGCGGGCGCGCAGCCGGGCTACCAGATCCATGCTGGTGGGATAGGGGTCGCTGGAGAAGCCCTTGTCCTTCAGCAGCGAAGCCAGCGCAGCGTTTACCGCCTCTTCCCCCATGGCGTCCTTCAGCGCGTACATGGCCACCGAGCCCTTACGGTAGTGGATGTAGGCCTGATCCTCGTTGCGCGCCAGCGGCAACTCTTCCAGTAGCTCGGTGCCACGGGCGCTCAGGTAGCGGTCCAGTTCGTACTTGAGGAACTTGCGGATCTTCTCCGGGCCGTACTCGTGTTCCATCACCATCAGCGCAGAGTACTGGGCCAGGGTCTCCGACAGCATCGTTGCCCCCTGCACATTGGCGCCCAGCAGCTGGTGCGCCCACCACTGGTGTGCCACCTCGTGGGCGGTGACGTAGAAGACGTAGTCGATCTCGTCCGGATCGCGCAGGTCGGCGATAAAGCCGATGGCTTCCGAGTAGGGAACGGTATTCGGAAACGCCTGGGCGAAGGTCTCATAGCCGGGGAATTCGACGATACGCAGCTGGCGGTACTGATAGGGACTGAAGGCCTCGCTGAAGTAGTCGAGAGACTTTTTCACGCTTTCGATCATGCGTTCCACATTGTAGGCGTGGGGCTTGTGGTGATAGACCTCGATGGCCACGTCTTTCCACTGGTCCTTCACCACCGTGTAGTCCGCAGACAGGTAGGAGAAGAAGTTGTGGATGGGCGCGTCCATCTTGTAGCGGAAGTAGTGGCGGCCGCCCTCTTCCCACTCCTCCTGCAGGTAGCCGGGCGCCAGCGCGATCTGCCCGGCCCGGGTGCTGACGGTGGTCTCGAAGTTCACCCAGTCGGAGTCGCCGCGCAGATAGGACTCGCCGTAGTGGCTGCTGTCCTCCAGCTTGGGCTTGCGCTGCGGCGGCGGCAGGTCGTGCTTCTTGCGCAGGTGGCGGTCGGTCAGCTCGGCCTGTTTGTTATAGCCGAGGTAGGGAAAGGCCTCCATGTTGTTGAAAAAGGTCCCGTTGTCCACCAGCGTGGTGGCAGAGCCGGAATTGACAAAACCGCGGTTAATGCGGCTCAGGTCGAATTCCAGGTTCAGGGATTCGCCCGGTGCCAGCGGCTTGTCCAGATCGAAGAAGCGCTGGCCAAAGCGGTCGTCCGTTTCCCGCAGCGAGGCGCCGGTGATTTCCAGCTGGTTGACGGTGAGGCTGCGGTCGACGCCCACCAGGATCTCGCTGATGGGGGTGTCCGTCTTGTTTTCCAGCCGGTAACTGCCACGCACTTCGTAGCGGCGCTCGTCCGGGTAGATATCCACATCGGCCTGCACGTCGGTGATGCGCGGGAACGAAGCCGAGGCGTAGGACTTGTACTGCTTCTCGTAGTCCGCAGAAAGCTGTTCCAGGTCCTTGCTGGTTTCGTAGTGGTTGAGCACGTTGGTGTTGTAGTAGATGAAGCTGCCACTGGCCACGAATAACACCAGCGCGCTGGCCGCCAGTGTGCGGCTTGGCCAGTCGAGCTGGAAGCGCAGCGCGCGCAGCCGGCGGCCCAGGGGTTCCAGGGCGCCGCGCTGCCACAGGCCGTAACTGAGCACCGCCAGCAACAGGCTGAAGCAGCCCCAGTAGAAGGCGAACCAGGCGCGTCCCTGCTCGAAGTGGCCGTAGCCGTTCATATCCGAATAGGGCGCCGCGGGGCGGCCGGCAAACTGGTACAGGTTGTGCTCGAAGCCGAGGCCGTCCAGTACCATGGTGCTGATCAGGTAGCCCACCATGATCAGCATGCCGAGGAACTTGTTGCGCACTGCCACCTGCACAAAAATCGACAGCATCGCCAGCAGGTAAAACGGCATCGCAAACTGGTACCAGAGGCCGTAAAAGTAGAGCCCCGGTTCCAGCGTCAGGTAGCCCTTGCCCAGCTGCACCGCGATGGTGGTCAGCATGCTCGCCACCAGAATGCCGGCGAGCACCACCAGCATGGCGATAAATTTACTGGCCACGAAGATCCAGCTGGGGGTGGGCACCGCATCCAAGATCTGGTCGCAGCCCGCCTGGCGCTCGCGCCACACCAGCTCGGCGGAATAGTAGATCAGGATGATCATCATGATCAGGCCAAAGGCGCCCTGGATCAGGTTCACCATGGAGCGGGTGACCGGGTACACGGAGGTGCCGAAGAAGGCTTCCAGATTGAGCGCGGCGCCCAGCACATTGAACACGCCGAGGGCCAGGATCACCCAGAAGGCCAGGCTCTTCACCACCGATTTCACCTCAAAGCCACAGCGCGCGCGGAACTGTGCCCAGGTGGCGGCGGCGTTGAAGGTGGGAGTAACCCGCGGCAGTGCAATGTGCTGCTGAACCGGTTCCTGTGTTTCCTGAGTTGCGGCGGCCTTGCGGCGCGACCACAGGGGTTTGCGGTCGGCAAAGGAGAAGCGGGTGTAGCCGAACCACAGCAGCGCCACGCTGGCGCAGAGCCACACCAGGCGGTTCAGCAGGTATTCCCCGCTCAACGGGACCATCATGGAATTGCGGTCGAAGGCCGTCCAGTAGCGGGTGGTATTTTCGAAGGCGGCGAGGCCGAAGGGGTCCGCCAGCGCCGCAACAGCGCGGTAGGCGGGCTCATCCATAACGCCCTGGCTGGTGAAATACAGCACCAGGAAGGCGATCAGGCCCAGGTAGGTGGCCATGATGCTGCGGGTTGCCGCCGCCAGGCTGAAAAACAGCGCGGCGCAGAACAGCATGGTGGGCAGCACCATCGCAAATAGCGTTTGCAGGTAGTGGATGATATTGGTTGGCCCCAGGCGCTCCGGGTCCAGCCACGGCATCCAGGAGCCGATCAGCATCCCCAGTGCGGTGGTGGAGAAGGCCAGGAAGGCGACGCCGAATGCGCCGGTAAAGCGCCCGAGCAGATAGTCCCGTTTGCGGATCGGCGTGCTGAACACGATGCCGTCCATCTTCATGTCGCGGTCGCGCAGCACCGGGTTGGCGGCGAAGGCGGTGGTAATGAAGATGCCGAACACGCTCATGATCAGTAGCGTCTGCATGATCGCGTAGGGGGAGTTGATCAGGGTGCTGCCGTTGGCGCCGCCGATCTGGATATTGTCCGCGGTGGTGGCGCCGAAGGTCAGCAGGAAAAAGATCAGGCTGGTGACGATGAATACCGGCTGTCGCAGCTGGTAGCGAAATTCGAATTTCGCGATGGATAACAGCATGTCTGTGTCCTCCCCCGCCTCAAGCGGCTTCTTCTGTGGCCTGGCGCTGGCCAAACAGGGTGGAGAAGTAGACGTCTTCCAGGTCCGGCTGCAGCGGCTCGAAGCCCGCGTCGGGTTGCGAATCCGCCAGCACGTGAATCACCTGGCGGCCCGCCAGCAGACGGGTGGAGATCACATCGTATTCCTCGCGGCATTGGGCCAGCTCCGCCTTGGCGACGGTGCGGCGCCACACGCGGCCGCGCAACCCGTTTACCAGTTCCTCCGGTTTGCCCTGGGCGACAATACGGCCGCCGGCGAGAATCGCCATGTTTGGGCACAGGTCCGCCACATCCTCGACGATATGGGTGGACAGGATCACCACCACATTCTCGCCAATCTCACTCAGCAGATTGTGGAAGCGGTTGCGCTCCTGGGGGTCCAGGCCGGCCGTGGGCTCGTCGACGATGATCAGTTGCGGGTCACCGATCAGCGCCTGGGCGATGCCGAAGCGCTGGCGCATGCCGCCGGAGTAGCCGCTGAGATTCTTGCGGCGGTCGTTGTACAGGTTGGTCTGGTGCAACAGCTCCGCCACCAGTTCCCGGCGCTCCTTTTTATTGCCGATGCCCTTCAATACCGCCATGTGGTCGAGCATGTCCTCGGCGCAGATGCGCGGGTAGACGCCGAAGTCCTGCGGCAGGTAGCCGAGGGTCGCGCGGATCTTGTGTGGTTCTGCGGCCACGTCCACGCTGTCGAAGACCACGGAACCGCTATCTGCGAACTGCAGCGTGGCGATGGTGCGCATCAGCGAGGACTTGCCGGCGCCGTTGGGGCCCAGCAGGCCGAACATGCCCTTGGGGATGCTCAGGTTGACCTTGTCCAGCGCGCGCACGCCGTTGTCGTAGGTCTTGGAAAGGTTCGTGATTTCCAGCATGGCAAATTCCTTTTATCAGTTGTTTTTTTGTGATTTTTATGGATGGTGCCGGCGCCTGCGGCGCCGGTGGGGGAATTGAGACGAAAGGCCGGGTGTGGCCGACGGGCTCTGCACTTCGCATCAGAAGTGCATCAGGCTTGAGTAAGCTGTGGCAGCCAGGTCGCCAGCGCAGGCCACACCGCCAGCAACAGCATCACCAGCAGCTGAATCGCAATAAACGGCACTACCCCTCGGTAAATCGCTCCAGTGGGTACCTCCACGGGGGCCACGCCGCGCAGGTAAAACAGGGCAAAGCCAAACGGCGGTGTCAGGAAGGAAGTCTGCAGGTTCAGCGCAATCATCACACCCAGCCACACCGGGTCCAGACCCATGGCCAGCAGTACCGGGCCGACGATGGGCACCACCACGAAGGTGATCTCGATAAAGTCCAGGATAAAGCCCAGCAGGAAGATCACCAGCATCACCAGCAGGGTCGCGCCGACCACGCCGCCGGGCAGGCTCTCGAACAGGTGGGTAACCACTTCCTCACCGCCGAAGCCGCGGAATACCAGTGAAAACAGCGATGCACCGATCAGGATCGCGAACACCATCGCGGTGACCTGCAGGGTGCTCTGCCCCACCTCGCCGGCGCGCTTCCAGCCCAGGGCACCGCGGCTCCAGGCCAGGATGCCGGCGCCGAGGGCGCCCACCGCCGCGGCCTCTGTAGGGGTGGCGGCGCCGGTGATGATGGAGCCCAGCACCAGCAGCATCAGCGCGATGGGCGGGAACAGGCTCTTCAGGGTCTGCAGCAGCTCCACTTCCTCGTGCCTGTCGCGGGTGACTGCTGGTTCGCGGCGGGCGATGAACAGCAGATAGCAGATGTAGGCGGCTACCAGCATCAGGCCCGGAATGATCGCGCCGACGAACAGGTCGCCCACGCTCACCGGTTGCGGGTTGAAAATGCCCTGGCTGAGCTGGGCCTGCTGGTAGGCGTTGGACAGGGTGTCCCCCAGCAGTACCAGCGCGATGGATGGCGGGATGATCTGGCCCAGGGTGCCGGTGGCGCAGATGGTGCCGGTGGCAAGCCTGGGCGAATAGCCGCGTTTTAGCATGGTCGGCAGGGACATCAGGCCCATGGTGACCACGGTGGCGCCGACAATGCCGGTACTGGCGGCGAGCAGCGCGCCCACCACCACCACGGAAACCGCCATCCCCGCGGGAATACCCGAGAACACCCGCGCCAGGTTGACCAGCAGTTCCTCGGCGATGCGCGCGCGCTCAAGCATCACGCCCATCAGTACGAACAGCGGCACCGCCATCAGGGTGCCGTTCTGCATGATGCCGTAGAGGCGGTCGGGGAAGGCGCGCAGCAGCTCCGCATCGAAGATGCCGCCGACGATACCGAGGCCCGCAGCCAGCAGCGCGGTGCCACCCAGGGTGAAGGCTACCGGGTAGCCGAACGTCAGCGCCGCGCACACCGCGACGAACATCAGCAGGGGGATCAGCTCGATCATGCGCTCACCTCCCCGCTGAGCTTGTTCGCGGACGCGCGCATCATCGGCTGCTCTGCCTCCGCGGTGCGATTTTTGTGGTCGGCAGCCGGATCCGCGCCGCGGGCGCTGTCCGCTGCCTCCACCTGCATCAGGGTATACAGGCTTCGGGACAGTTGTGACAGCCCCTGCAGGGAGAGGGTGGCGGCGGCGAGGGGCATCAGGCTTTTCAGCAGGTAGACACCGCCGAGGCCGTCGGCACTGGCGCTAGTCTCCTGCACCGCCCAGCTGTTGGCGGCGAAGTGCCAGCTCCCCACTGCAATGAAGGTGCAAAGGGGCAGCAGGAAAATGAGGCAACCCACCGCATCCACCCAGGCTTTGCCGCGGGGGGTCATATTGCGGTAGAAGACGTCCACCCGGACATGGGCGCCGCTTTGCAGGGCATAGGCAAGGCCCAGCATGAAGGCGGCCCCGTGGAGGTAGGTAACGGCGTCCTGCAGTGCCAGGGAGCCGGTGTCAAAACCGTAGCGCAGTGCCACAACCAGGCTCTGGGTGACAACCATGGCCAGGGTGAACCAGCCCAGCGCCCGCCCGGTAGTGGCGGCGAAGCGGTCCAGGCCACTGGCGGCCCGCAACAGAAGGGTCATGTGTGTTCTCTCAAACAATCTTATTCTTGTATTGGCTGTTTATTGTGCCAGTGTGGAAGCCTACCCCCTGGCCACAGGCGGCGCCACCGTTAAAGCGGACCGCTGTTCAAAAACTATCCTGTATTTGTCATCTGTTTGTAATGTTTCATTCATAGAATCGTCACCAGATCGACATAGCATGCGCCGCGTGCAGATATTTTGAACACACTGGAGACTCAAATGAACAAGCGCTCTGCAAGCAAGAAAGCCCTGGCCACGGCCCTGGCGGCCCTGACCATCGCCGCTTCCAACGCCGCCCTGGCTGCGCGCGACCATATCAGCATCGTTGGTTCTTCCACCGTATACCCCTTCACCACCGTAGTGGCCGAGCGTTTCAGCCGCGCCACCCAGTTCAAGACGCCGGTGGTGGAATCCACCGGTACCGGCGGCGGCATGAAGCTGTTCTGCCA
>NZ_CAJXKH010000051.1 GCF_913055755.1 uncultured Microbulbifer sp. | reverse complement strand
AACAAACAGCGGCAGAGCGACAGCCAACGCTACGCACCTTTTGTGTTACTCGCTGGCGCTCAAACATTAACACAAAAGGCGCTCCGCGCTGGCTGCGCCTGCGCTGGGCGTTAAGCGAGGAAAGCATGATACGTTTATTTATTTTATTGCTGGGTTTAGGTGGGAATGCGGTGGCCGAGGATAGGCTAAACGATATATTAGTGCATCCACCATATGAAGAGAATTACACCTGTAGCGATCACTCTTACAACGACCAGGCTCCCGACGTTTTTAGGAAGACCGGAACTGATTGTGTAATCGTTAGAATGCATAAGGTCGGAGAAAAGAAGTTTCTCAAAATATATTCTGATGAAGGATTAAAAAACGAGAATTACTATGGTTGGAGACAGCCGGTTCTTTCTCCATGTGATTGCCTTGTAAAGGAGATTTCAAGGAGCAATAAAGTTAATGTGCCTGGAATGACGGGAAACCGTGATGAAGTCGGTTATGTATCCTTAATATCAGAAGGCGGCGTATCGTTTATTTTGGTTCATTTGGGTGAAATTTTCGTAAGTGAGGGGCAGCTTGTATCGGCAGGGAGCAAAGTTGGCTTAATCGGAAACAATGGCATGTCTAGAGCCCCTCATGTACATATCGTCGCATGGAAGGATGATGAGCCATTACAAATTAGATTTAACCCAAAGCTTATCGGCACAACGAAGCCGAGCGCGCCGGACGCTTAACAAACGGCTGTTATCGCCCCTGCGGGGCTGGGACGTTACGTGTCATTGAGAATAAAGCATGGATGTAAAAATCGTTTCTTTAGATGATGCTTCTCGATTGTCAAAATTCTATGAGGTAAACGACTCACATCTGCGTGCCTGGGAACCAGCTAGAGAGAAAGGGTTTCATACTGTTGAGGCTTGGAGGCAACGGTTGCAAGACTGGTGCTCGCCGAACGGAAATGCTACATCAATTCACTTTATCTCTGTGGCGCCAGAAAGCGGCGAAGTCATGGCCACATGTTCACTCACAAATATTGTGAGAGGTCCCTTCATGGCGTGTCATATGGGGTTTTCAGTAGATCAGAAGCATGAAGGCAAAGGAGTTATGAAAGCTCTTTGTCAATATGTAATAAATTACGCCTTTGAAGATCTATTGCTTAATCGTGTAATGGCAAATTAAATGCCGAAAAACCATAGATCAGCCAAGTTGCTTGAGAGTCTTGGCTTTAGTATTGAAGGCGAGGCAAAGCGATATTTGAAAATAAACGGAGTCTGGGAGAATCACGTCTTGACGTCGCTCCTAAACCCCGGAAACACGTAACAAACAGCGGCAGAGCGACAGCCAACGCTGGGCGTTAACTGCAATAAGGAGAACAAACATGGGCGCTTGGGGAATGGGTGTTTTCGATGATGATACATCTTGTGACATTATCGAGGACGCGATAGACGATGAGACAACTATTCAAGCAATGGTTGAAAAGTCTACTTCGATCGATGAATCAGAATATCTTGAATATGACGATTGCCATCAAATTATTGTGTCCGCAGCCATGGTTGATTCTCTTTTAAATGGTGCAAGCCATTGTAAGTTGGAGGGTGCTGAAATCTGGCTGTCTCGTCAAGATCCAAACTCAATAGCTGAGAGCAAGATGAAGTTGGTATCTTTGCTTAAAAGAGTTATTGGCCCAAATTCCGAGTTAAATGAACTTTGGGAAGAGAATGAAGACGATTACCCAGAGTGGAAAGGCAATATCCAGGGTATCATCACTTCGCTCAGCAGTTAACAAGGTGCGGCAGACCGACGTCTTACTTTGCGCACGGCGTTAAATGCCAGTAATCAGAAAATCTATCGCGTTTATAATTTCATCGCGAAAAGCTTCTAGGTTTTCGACGGGGCGCTTCAAAATCGACGCCGGAGCACTGGTTAGCTGATGTGTAAGTAGCGCGTACTCATTGCTATCAATTTGAAAAATTGGGCATAAACGTTCTGGCGCTTCTCTCTCCAGGTTCTGGGCGGGAATTACCGGAATCACGATTCTGGAGTTCAATACGGAGATAAGGTCAGTTTGAACACCCAAAAAATACGGATAGGCCTTTTTGGTGGTTTTATCTGTGTTTTCGTAGAGAGTAAACTGGCTCACTAGAAATCCCTAAATGCGTCAGAAAAAAGGCCGTTCTTTTCCACGAACTCATTGCATGCCTCAAGGCCTTTTTGATTGGCTTTTAGCCATTCTTCAGCCTGTCGTTTACTGACTTCGGCAGCCAAAGCCTTCTCAAGTGTCGCGGAAAGGTTAATATTCAACTGCTTTGCCTTAGTGAGTAAGTCTTTGTTTAGGCTAAGGTTTGTGGGTTTCTTGGCCGCTGAACGGTCATAAATTGACTTCATGGTCACAGTCCTCGCGTGGCTCATGTGCATAGTTTATGCGCATGCCCCTTGCGTAGCAAATGCATTTAACAAGCGACTATTGTCGCGCCTTCGGCGCTGGGACGGCCATTCCGCCGCTTCGCGGCTCCACGGCCGCCCCAAAGCCGGGCGTTAAGCAATGGAGAGTCAGAGATGATCGTAACTATTTTCGGATGTCTGATTTTCGTTGTAAGTATTTTGCAAATTCGATTTCCAAACTTAGCTGTTCTTTTAAAAAATGAAGAGCCGACAACCTGGAGATTCCTGGGGGCACCATCAGGATTCTCCTTCGCGGACCTAGGTAATACGCTTTCACTTTACAGTTGGGTTCTTTCTAAGAAATTCTTGGATTCAAATAATCCGGAGATCGTTGCAGAAGGAAAAAGGGCACATATAAAGGCTCGTAGAGTAAGATATGGTCTTATCTTGGGCCTAATCATAATGATAGCGGGACTGGCCATGGCACTTGTGCAGTCATTTGCTTAACAAAGCCGGGCAGTTTGCTACGGGCCTATGGCCCACCGCGGGACAGATTACCTAAGATGAGCAATGAATAAAATAACATTAATTACAACTTTAATTGCCTGCATTCTATCGGGTTGCGCTCCATATCGAGCGGCGATACCTGGAGGATCTTTTAACACTTGGCTCGGTTATCACAATCAAAGAATCGATAAAAATAGATATTTAGTCGAATACTACGGTAACGGATTTTCAAGTGATGACTCCGTTTTAAAGAAGTTTCATAGAAGATCCAGTGAGCTATGTCCGAGCGGATATCAAAGTGATGTTTCGGTCATAAGAAAGGAAGAATCTCGGTTTGAGGACTTTCGATGTGTTGTCAATCAGTGTCGTAATTGGCTTGTAGCATCTGGTGAAGTGGTCTGCAACACCAATGAAGCAGGTTAACAAGCAATGCAGCCGACGCCTTACTTTGTGCTTTTTTTTGCACGGTCTCTGCGCTCCCATTTTCGCGCAAAACGCGCACCAGGTAAGCTGCCCTGGCGGCAGCGCTATATGTCAGTTAACACTCAACGGAAGAGAAAATACATATCATGAAAAAAAACGAACAAAGCTGCTTTGGTGGCGGCACTTAAGCAGGAAGGCTGCAACGTGCTTGAAAAGGTCGAAGACTCTGAGTATGGCAAGTTTGCCTGGGTAATCGATCCCGAGGGAAACAAGGTTGAGTTGTGGCAACCACCTGCAGGGCAATGAGGCGCCCCAACGCTCGGTGTTGCAGTCTGCAGCTATACCAATGTCTGCAACGCGTACCGGGCGATACGACCGCCACTGACTGTGGCACAAGGCAATTTTAGAGAGCTCACGGATGAACTGTTCAATAGCTAGAGACTGGATGGAAACGCAATATAAAGATAAAGCTATTGTTGCGCTTCGTTATTTTTCTGACTTTGAAGTTCCCAGAATCGCCAACAATACATTTGATCCGGAAGTAGACGGTGAAGCAGTAAAGCACTTGCGCACGTGCGACTCGTGTAGAGAATGGATTCATGAGTATGCAGGCCCCTCGCTCATGGAGCGGCAAAGCAAGCTGTCGCAGTACTGCTGCCCGCAAATGTTTGGGGCGGTTGAAGAGCCAAAAAACCTTCGACTGCAACTTTCAATGGCACGAGATTCCGGGCTGCAATGGTTCCTAAATGGACAGACAGTAATTAACTACTGCCCGTGGTGTGGAAAAAAGTTGCCATTCCAACCTTTTGTTATGCCCAGTCAATCTTGTTGAAAACTGACATCCGAGGTACATAACATACGGAATCCAACCCTGGTATTGCTTATGCCAGTTGCGAGTTCTTTGCATCTACAGGGATCCAATATTGAGCAAGATTATTTTGCAGGGGCACATCGTCGTGCCTGAATCAGATATCGAAATCGTCGAAAGTGAACTGGCAAACCATATCGAGCTGACAAGGGAAGAGGCCGGCTGCCTAAAATTTACCGTCGAACAAGACCCAAATGTTACGGGTCGCTTCAACGTGTATGAAGAATTCTCCAGTCGTGAAGCTTTTGATTACCATCAGCAGCGCGTCAGAGCGTCATACTGGGGCAAGGTAACCAAAGACGTCGAGCGTCACTACAAAATTTCTGAGCAAGACTGAACCACAATTTCGGCATCACGATTGACACCCAGTGTTTGCGGCACTTCGCTGCTATGCCTTGTTCGCGTTCCGGCGAGCTACTTTCCTTCCCAGAAATATCGTATGTCGCGCGCCCTTGCCGGGGCGCTCGCGCACGGTCTTTACCTCCACCCGAAACCCCGCCTTCTTCAGCCGGCCGACGTACATGCTATCGGGCCCCGCCGACCACACCGCCAGCACACCACCGGGCGAGAGACAGTCGTAGATACTGCTGGTGCCCTCGACGGAATACAGCCAGTTGTTATCGCTGTGGGTCAGCCCTTCGGGGCCGTTGTCGACATCCAGCAGTACCGCATCGTATGTTTCTGCCGGCTTCACCAGCAACTCACCGACATCGCCGATATGCACGGTTACGCGGCTGTCATCCAGCGGCCGGCCGGCACATTCCCCCAGCGGCCCACGGTTCCACTCCACAACTTCGGGAATCAGGTCGGCTACGATGACTTCAGCGCCAGGAGGAATGACCTCCAGGGCGGCGGCGAGGGTGTAGCCCATGCCCATACCGCCGACGACGACGCGGGCGTTGTTGCGGCTTTTCAGGTGGGCGCAGCCCAGTACCGACAGCTGTTGCTCGCTGTTGAAACGGCGGCTGTTCATCAGTTCGCCGCGGGGGCCGGACAGGGAGATGGAGAACTCCTGGTCGCGCTGGCGCAGTGTGAGCACGCCGCCATTGTTGGGTATCTGGGCGGTGCCAAGTTCGATCCAGGGTTTCATCGCAAACGCTCACAGTAGGTGGGTGGAGATAGGGAAGAGTGGGAAGCGCGCGCAATGTAGCATAACTCTCGTTTCATTGACCGGCGGCGGTGCTGGCAACGCCAGAATCACGGCATTGCCCAAGGCCACGGAGCCCAATTGCCCCGGCGGTAGCGGCTCCCCCCTGCGGGGAGGGGGATAACAGCCGCCGGCTGGGCGGGCACAATGGCGAAAAAAGTGCGATCAAATGCCCGCCAGTCCAATGTCCACAGGTGCCCGCGATGACAAAGATCACAAGCCGCCGTATTTTCCGACTCCGACCCCTACTGGTTGGGCTGCTGATGATCCTGGCGGCCGGCGGTGTCCGGGCCGGAGACCAGGAGGCGCATGAGCGGTCACGAGTTGAACGGGTAGAGCCGCCCTTCTGGTGGACAAATATGGCGGAGCCCAACCTGCAGCTGATGCTGCACGGCGAGCGCCTGGACAGAGCCCGGGTGGATGTGGACTATCCCGGGGTGACGGTCACCGGCACTGAACGCGAGCAGAACCCCAACTACCTGTTTATCAACCTGGCCATTGCCGATAGCGCGCAACCGGGTACCCTGCTGATCGAACTCAGCGGAGACGGCTGGCAACAGACCCTCGCCTACGAGCTGAGGCAGCGACGCCCCGGCTCTGCCGAGCGCCAGGGCTTCGACTCCAGCGATGCCATCTACCTGATCACCCCGGACCGCTTCGCCAACGGCGACCCCACCAACGACCGCACCGCGGACACCCAGGAAGGACCAGACCGCAGCAACCCGAGCGGCCGCCACGGCGGCGATATCGCCGGCATGCGGCAACACCTGGACTATATCGCGGGCATGGGCTTCACCCAGATCTGGCCCAACCCGCTGATCGAGAACGACCAGCCCGAATACTCCTACCACGGCTACTCGGCGACCGATTTCTATCGCATCGACTCCCGCTTCGGCAGCAACGACAGCTTCCGCGCGTTTGTGGCGGCGGCGCGGGAAAAAGGCATCGGCGTCATCCAGGACATGGTGCCTAACCATATCGGCGACGGGCACTGGTGGCTCAGGGACCTGCCCGGCGACGACTGGCTGAACGGCAGCGGCATTGAAAAAGGCGAGTACGCGTACACCAATCACGCGCGCACCGTGCACATGGACCCCTATGCCAGCCACAGGGACCACCAGCTGTTTACCGATGGCTGGTTCACCGATTCCATGCCGGACCCGAATCAGCGCAACCCGCGTATGGCCAACTACCTGATCCAGAATGCCATCTGGTGGGTGGAGTACGCGGACCTGTCCGGCATTCGCGTGGATACCTACGCCTATTCCGATGCGGACTTCCTCACCCGGTGGTCCGGGCGGCTGATGCGCGAGTACCCCAACTTCAATCTGGTGGGCGAGGAATGGACCCGCCAGCCGGCGCTGGTGGCTTACTGGCAGGCGGGCAACAACAACCGCAACGGCTACGTCTCGCACATGCCCAGCATGATGGATTTCCCGCTGCTGTATGGCCTGCGCGACGGGCTGGAAAAACCGGAGAGCTGGAGCACCGGTCTGGTCACCCTGTACGAGACCCTGGCCAATGATGTGCTCTACCCCAACCCCAACAACCTGGTGATCCTCGGCGGCAACCACGATATGAGCCGCCTTTACAGCCAGCTGGATGAAGACCCGGGCAAATTCCGTATGGCGGTGGCCTACCTCGCCACCATGCGCGGCATCCCCCAGTTCTATTACGGCGATGAACTGCTGGCGAAAAGCCCCAAGCAGCGCGACGACGGTGTGGTGCGCAGTGACTTCCCCGGCGGCTGGGCTGGCGACTCCGTCAACGGCTTTAGCGGCGAGAACCTCGGTGACGAACAAAAAGCGGCACAACAGTTTGTGCGCACCCTGTTCAACTGGCGCAAGGACAGTAAAGTTGTCCACAACGGCAAGCTGACCCACTTCGCGCCCATCGCCGGGCTATACGTGTATTTCCGCCACGACGACCAGGACACGGTCATGGTGGTCATCAACAAAGGCGATAAAGCCATCGAATTCGACCGCGCACACTACGCAGAAATGCTGAAAGGCAAGTCTGCCGCGCGGGATGTGGTCAGCGGCCAGCAGACCGCACTGGCCGATCTTACTTTTGCCGCCAATGACGCCCGGGTTTTCGAGATTCACTGAGCGTCAGGAAACACAGAATTGCAACAGCGCGCAGGCGCTGCGAGGAAAAAGAGAGAAAGAATGAGAGAACACAATAAGCCGCGCACGACACTGGGTTTAGGCTTTGGCTGGGGCCTGGGACTGATGATGCTGGCACTGCCGTTTACGGCCCTGCAGGCCGCGGCGGCCGACGCGGCAGAAAAACAGCGCGCCTACCTAAGCCACCAGCTACGGGACGGCGCCCTGGTTATCCAGACCAGCGACAGCCAGGTTACCCTGACACCGCTGAATAACGCCGCATTTGAAGTGCAGTACCAGCGCGAGGGACTCAAGCAGCTGCCGTCGTTTGCGCGCGCAGACCAGCATTCACAGAAGTCATTGCCGGCCATTTCCGGCAACCTCAGTGAATCCGAAACTGCCCTGCACTACTCCCTCGGCACCCTGACCGCGGTGGTACAGAAGTCGCCCTTCTCCATCGAATACCTGCGCGACGGCCAGCCGCTGCTGGCGGAAGAGCACGGTTTCTTCGCCAATGAAACCATGCGCGGTTTCCGCTTCGCCCTGCAGGATCAGGAAAAGCTGATCGGCGGTGGCCAGCGTGTGCTGGGCATGGACCGCCGCGGTCATCGCCTGCCGCTGTACAACAAGGCCCACTACGGCTACTCCACCGAATCCGAGCAGATGTATTTCGGCCTACCGGCGGTGATGAGCAGCAACAAATACATCCTGCTGTTCGACAACAGCGCCACCGGCACCATGGATCTCGGTGCCAGTGAAAAGGATGTGATGCAGTTTGAAGCGGTTGCCGGGCGCACCGCCTATATCGTGGTCGCTGGCGAAACCTACCCGCAGCTGATCAACAACTACGTGGACGTCACCGGCCACCAGCCGATGCCGCCGCGCTGGGCACTGGGCAACTTCGCTTCCCGTTTCGGTTATCACAGTGAGCGGGAAGTGCGCGATACCGTGACCAGGTTTGCCGAGGAAGATTTCCCGCTGGATGCACTGGTGCTGGACCTCTACTGGTTCGGCCCGGATATCAAGGGCCATATGGGCAACCTGGCGTGGGACAAAAATGCCTTCCCGCAGCCGGTTAAAATGATGTCGGACCTGCAGGAGCGCGGCATCAATACCATTCTGGTCACCGAGCCTTTCGTGCTCTCCACCTCCGAGCGCTGGGACGATGCGGTTGCGCAGAATGCGCTGGCGAAAAACCTGGCCGGCGACCCCAAGCAATTCGATTTCTACTTCGGCAACACCGGCCTGATTGATGTTTTTTCCGAAGACGGCCGCAACTGGTTCTGGAATATCTACCAGGGCCTGAAGGATCAGGGCGTGGCCGGCTGGTGGGGCGACCTGGGTGAGCCGGAAGTACACCCCTCCGACACCGTGCACGAAATCGGTATGGCCGACGAAATCCACAACGCCTACGGCCACCGCTGGGCACAGATGCTGTTTGATAACGAGAAAGCGGGCAGCCCCGACGTGCGCCCGTTCATCATGATGCGCGCCGGTTTCCCCGGCTCCCAGCGCTTCGGCATGATCCCCTGGACCGGTGATGTGGCCCGCAGCTGGGGCGGTCTCAAACCCCAGGTGGAACTGGCCCTGCAGATGGGACTGCTGGGTTTCGGCTACACCCACTCCGACCTCGGCGGCTTTGCCGACGGCGAGAAGTTTGATCGCGAACTGTATATCCGCTGGCTGCAGTACGGTGTATTCCAGCCGGTATACCGCCCCCACGCCCAGGAACACATTGCCCCGGAGCCCGTATTCCACGACCGCAAGACCCGCAACATCCTGCGGGAGTATGTGAAGCTGCGCTACCGCCTGCTGCCCTACAACTACACCCTGGCATTTGAAAACAGCCAGACCGGTATGCCACTGATGCGCCCGCTGTTTTTCGAAAACGATTCCGACCTGGCGCTGATGGACAACAAGGATGCCTACCTGTGGGGCAACGACTTCCTGGTGGCACCGGTTACGGATGAGGATATCGACGAGGTGGAGATCCAGCTGCCCGGTGGTGTCTGGTTTGATTACTGGACCGACGACGCCTACCGCGGCGACACCGCAGAAGTGGAAGTGGAACTGGACACCATTCCGGTGCTGGTGCGCGCCGGAGCCTTTATCCCCACCGTGGCGGATATGAAGAATACCCGCGAGTACTCCAGTCGCTATCTGCGCCTCGATTACTACGCGGATCGATCCGTCGATGCCTCGTCTGCCTACATCTATGAAGATGACGGTGTAACCGCGAATGCCTTCGCCAGGGGGGAATACGAAAAACTGAGTTTCAGCAGCAAACGCGAGAACAACACCCGTCGCTTTGCCTTTGCCCGCAGCGGCAACGGCTACGCCGGCGCCCCAGACACCCGTTCGCTGGATCTGGTACTGCACAACTGGCAGCAGGCACCCGCGAGCATTGCGCTCGGCAACGTGGCAGTGCCGCTGGTAAAACGGGAGTCCGAGCTGACCGAAAACACCGCTTACTTCGACAAGCGCAGCAAGACCCTGCGGGTGAAATTCCCCTGGGGCAAAGAAGACCTCGCCCTCGCGATCACCGAATAATCAAAGAAAGTATCCGCTGTTATGAAAAATTTTTCCCGACTGCTTTTGGCCGCTACAATCGCCGCCACCGCACTCACTGGCTGTGATTCCACACCCTCTGACGAAAAGACCGAGTTTAAAACCGAGCGCGCTGAACAGGTTGTTGCTACGCCTGCCGCAACTACATCCACCGCGGAGACTGAATCGCCGGTGTCCACCTTTGGCAAGCCGGTGATCTACCAGGTGCTGACACGCCTGTTCGGCAACACCAATACCACCAACAAACCCTGGGGCACCATCGAAGAAAATGGCGTGGGCAAGTTCAGCGACTTCACCCCGGAAGCGCTGCAACAGATCCGCGACCTGGGTGCCAATTACATCTGGTACACCGGCGCCCTGCACCACGCGATGGTGCGCGACTACAGTGAATTCGGCATTGCCAACGACGATCCGGATGTGGTGAAGGGCCGCGCCGGGTCTCCCTACTCCATCAAGGATTACTATTCCGTCAACCCGGACCTGGCAGACGACCCGTCCAGGCGCCTGGAGGAATTCCGCGCGCTGATCGAGCGCTCCCACAACGCCGGCCTCAAGGTCATTATCGATATCGTGCCCAACCACGTTGCACGCAAATATCACTCGCTGGCGAAGCCGGAAGGCGTGCGCGACTTCGGTGCCGATGACGACACCAGCGTGGCCTATGCCCGCGACAATAATTTCTACTATGTGCCGGGCGAACCCTTCCGGGTGCCGGCGGCGGAAGATGGCTACCAGCCCCTGAATGGAGAAAGCCACCCGCTGGCGGACGGCAAGTTCGAAGAAGTGCCCGCAAAGTGGACCGGCAACGGCAGCCGTGCACCACAGCCGGCCCAGAATGACTGGTACGAGGCGGTAAAAATCAATTTCGGTGTGCGCCCGGACGGCAGCCACGACTTCCCCGAGCTGCCCGCTGACTATGCGCAGAAGGATTACCGTGCCCACGCCGCCTTCTGGGCGGACAAAGACGTGCCCGACAGCTGGAAGAAGTTTCGCCAGATCACCGATTACTGGCTTGCGCTGGGGGTAGACGGCTTCCGTTTCGACATGTCCGGCATGGTGCCGGTGGCGTTCTGGAGCTACCTCAACTCCGGGATCAAAATGCAGCAACCGGGCACCCTGCTGCTTGCGGAAATTTACCAGCCCGACCTGTACCGGGATTACATTCACCTGGGCAAGATGGACTACCTCTACGACAAGGTCGGCACCTACGATGCAATCCGCGCGGTGATGGAAGGCAAGGCCGGCACCGATCCGCTGGTAGGCATTCAGACCAGCCTCGCAGGTATCGAGGACAATATGCTGCGCTTCCTGGAAAACCACGACGAGCAGCGCATCGCCAGTCCGGAGTTTGCCGGCAACCCGCGCGCGGGCGTTCCCGCAATGATCGTTTCCGCCACCATCAGCGGCGCACCCACCCTGCTCTACTTCGGCCAGGAACTGGGCGAGCCCGGCGCCGGCGATGCGGGCTTCGGCAAGGCCAGCCGCACCACCATCTTCGATTACTGGTCGGTACCGACCATTCGCCGCTGGAATAATCACGGTGAATTTAACAGCGAAAATCTCCGTGAAGACGAACAGGCGCTGCGCGGCTTCTACCGCACGCTGCTGAATTTCACCCGCGAAAGCAGCGCACTCACCGGCGAATACCGCGACCTGCACAGGTTCAACCGCGAGCACGGCCAAGGTTACGACGAGCAGCTGTTCAGCTTTGCGCGGTTCGACGACAGCGAAAGACTGCTGGTGATCGCCAACTTCGCCGACAGCGCGCGGGAGATTGCGCTCAAACTGCCGCAGGCCCTGACCGAGAGCTGGGAACTGGCTCCCGGTAAGTACGCACTTACCGACCAATTGCAGGAGGGCAGCGCGGAACTGGTGGTCGACAGCGAGGGCAATGGCGCGGCCACACTCAAACTGGCGCCCCTGTCCGGCCGCATCCTGAAACTACAGCGATAAGGGCAAATCCCGCAGTAATACCCGCACCGTTTGCACGGAAACCTTAAGCACCGGATACTGTCGTAGACTTCACAGTCAGTGGATTACACTGATGAGAGCGCGCAGAATTCAACAGGAGGAGAAGGCAGATGGGCGGGTCTATACGGGATTGGTTCATTGCACTGCTGGTGGTGGCAGCGGTGCTGTTTGGCATCTACTGGTTTGCGATGCGGGACGCGCCGGAACCCGAGGTACCCGCACCGGTGACCGAACAGCCCCCGGTTGCCGACAGCGGCGTCGACCTGGAGGAGCCCGAGGAGCCGGAAATTCCACCGGCACCGGAACCCGCCGAGCCGAAAGAGCCTCCGCGGGAACTGCCCGCGCTGAATGACAGTGACAAGGAAGCCCGCAACGATATCATCAGCCTGTCCGCCGATGGCGCCCTGGCCAAATGGATAGTGCCGGACGAAGTGGTGCGCAAATGGGTTGCCGCGGTGAATACCGCCACCAAGGGCGACCTGATGCACAAGAACCGCCCCTTTACCAACCTCCAGGGCAGTATCGCGGTCAAAGATCTGGAAACCCGCACCGACGGCGCCAAGGTGTATGTACTCTCCCAGGAAAATTACCAGCGCTACGACCAGCCGGTGCGCCTGTTTGCCATGGTGGACACCGACAAGGCCGTCGGCCTCTACCAGTTCTGGTACCCGCGCCTGAAACAGGCCTACGGCGAGCTGGGCCTCAAGAACAAGAATTTCCACGCGGCAGTACTGGCCGCCATCGACCAGGCGCTGGCAGCGCCGGAGATCGAAGGACCGGTCAAGCTGGTGCGCCCCACCGTGTACTACAAGTTTGAAGACGAGCAGCTGGAAAAAATGCCCGGCCTGCACAAACTGATGATTCGCATGGGACCGGACAATGCCGCGCGGGTGAAGGAAAAACTGCGGGAGCTGAAAGCGGCGCTGCAGAACCTGCCGAGCGAATAACAGGCTTGCCCGGCGCTTGCGCCTGTGTGCCCGCAAACCTGCGCCGGCACACAGGCCGCGGTCAAAAGAACTCGTATTCCAGTAACAGGCGCAGGCTCTGGTCCGGGCTTTCGTCCGTCAGCCCCTGGATAATCCCCGCCTCCCAGCGCAACTGCCGGCCTCCGGACAGGCGCCAGGCACCGACGATTACCGGCCCTACTCCGAGCAGATCCTCCGCCGCGTAGAGCTCCAGCGCCGGTTCAAACACCGGCGACCAGCGATAGCGCGCCTGGGCGCGGACCTCAGACTCGGACTCGTCGACCACGCCGCTGCCCCATTCGTAAATCGCCGCCACATTGGCCGTGCCAACCCAGCGCCCCCACTCGCGGGCCGCAATCAGGGTGGCCGATGCCTCCCAGGCGTTAGCGCCAAACTCCCGCTCCAGTTCAAACAGCATGCCCCAGTCCGCGGCGTACTCTCCCTGTTCGGTGAGCTGCCATTTTCCCTCCAGCTCCACCGCCTCCAGCTCGAAGCTTTCGTCGGGACGCCTTTCACCAATGCCGTAGATCTCGCCGAAAAACCGCTCGGAAAAGCCGTAGCCAATCCCCAGCCGGTGCAGCCACTGCCGGTCCCTGCTCGGGTCATCAGTGTCCCGCAACCGCAGTGTGCGCCATTCGATTTCGGTCTCCAGCGGCTGCACGTAGGGATCGTACACCCGGTCCACCAGATTGCCGTCGGCCAGGACCGGCAGGCTTGGCAATAACAACGGCAGTGACAACAACCAGCGGAATCTACACATATACATCAACAGCCACCCCCGGCATACGGGTTTTCAACCACACAGAAATCAACAGCGTCACCATCAACACCAGGCCGATCAAATACGCCGCGATGACATTCGGCGTGGGCGTCGCCTCGTAGCCCAACAGCGCATACAGCAACTGCCCCATTACGGAGTTTTCCGACAGCAATCCCGAGGTGTCCCACAGTGGCTGCTGTGCCGGCAGCCAGTCGGCCTGTTCCAGCAACTGCGTCGCCTGCAGGCAGAGTCCCGCGGCGACCAGCGACAACAACACCAGCGCGCAAATAAGCCGACGGCGGCGCGGCAGCCCCAGTAACAGGTAATAAAACAGCGCACCGATACTGAACCCGATGCCGCCGCCGATCAGGGCACCCAGCAGCGCTCCCTGCAGCAATTCCGCCTGCTCGCGGAATGCGATGAGGTAGATATAGATTTCCGCCCCCTCGCGCAGGGCCGCCAGCGCAACCGCCAGCACCATCGCCCACTGCAGCAGCTGCAGATATCGCGCTTCCCCGCTGCGGTTGAGAATCAGCAACACACCGATCAGCAGCAGCAACCCGTAGATCGTGAACTGCAGTGCCGCATTCACGATTTCCTGGCCCATGCCCTCGAACAGCTCCGATACCGTGCCCAGATACTGGCCATAGACCACCGAACCCAGAACCCCCGCGGTTAACGCGATATAGATCCAGCGGGTCTGCAGCGCCAGGAAGCGGCTCATCGCCAGCAGAATGCTGAGTAATAGCGCTGCCTCCAGCACTTCGCGCAGCACGAGAATGACACTGGTCAGCAACATGTTGTTATTCTCACCCTATTCATTCCGCCACCACCTTGCCCTGGGCGGTTTTCGGGTTGAACTCGCCGAAAAAGGGGTATTCGCCGGGCGCCAGTGGCCCGATAAACACAATCGCCTTCTGCCCGCCCATAATCACTTTTTCCCGGTTGAGCTCGTAGCTCTCGAATTCTTCCGGTGTCGGGTCGCGGTTGTAGACAATCAGTTTTACCTTGGTATTCGCCGGTATTTTCAATACCGACGGATAAAACAGATGATCGCGGATTTCCAGCTCCAGTACCGGGCGCGCGGCATTCACCACCATGGGCAACAACAGTGCGGTGAGAGCAACAAAAATCCGCACCGGGTTTTCAGAGGGTAGTTTCATTAGCGGGGATATCCTCAGCCGTATCGTTCACGGTATTTATTGTTTTCGGGAACACAATCTCTACCGACAACCCCGGCGTCTGTGCGCTACCAAATGAAGACGTGCCCAACCGGACTTGCGCACGATGCAGCTCGGCAATGTGTTGTACGATGGAAAGCCCGAGGCCGCAGCCGGACGTCGCACTGGCGTGGCGGTCGCCACCGACCCGGTAAAAGCGCTCAAATACCCGTTCACGCTCGGCATCGGAAATGCCCGGGCCGTTGTCTTCCACCCGCAGCAGAACTTGCTCTCCCTCGGGTATGGCTGTGACCACGACACGGCCGCCGTCCTGGGTGTATTTACTGGCATTGGCAAGCAGGTTCTGCAGCAGTATTACCAGCGCAAACTGGTCCCCCTGAATTTGCGCAGCGGTCCCCTCAAGCTCCACTTCCTGATTTTTTTGCGCGAAGGCGGGGTAGAGTTCCGCGATCATTTCACGCGCCAGCCGGTGCAGGTCAATGGGTTCGAAACGCGCCGGGTAGTGTTCCGGTGTGGTGCGGAACAGGTTGAGCATCTGCTCCACCAGATGCGTCATGCGCGCAACGCTGCGCTGCAATTGCGCCAGTGATTCCGGCGGCTCACCGCCATCGCGCAGCTGCAGTTCCTTTGCCAGGTTTTCCGCGTGCACCTGTATCGCGCTGATGGGTGTACGCAGCTCGTGGGCGGCATCCGCGGAAAAGCGCCGCTCCCGCTCAAACGAGGCACGCAACCGGTTCAACAGCGCATTGGTGGAGTGCACCAGCGGTTGTAGTTCCTCCGGAGGCGCCGCCAGAGTCAGCGGGCTCAGGTCTTCGGCGCGCTTGTTGCGCAATTCCTCCGCAAGATTCCTGAGGCTCGAGAGACCGCGCCCGATCACCAGCCAGATCAGCAACCCGGCGGCGGGCAATCCCAGCAGGATTGGCAGTACCGACTGCAGTATCACCTCATCCGCCAGCCGGTAGCGCAGGTCCACCCGCTCTGCCACCTGAATCCAGTGACCGGCGGCACCTCGCTGACTGTATACCCGCCAGCGGAAGCCGGAAAAATTCAGTTCGCTGAAACCTTCGGACCTCTGGCCAATCTGTGTCTCGGGGGCGTTGCCCGAACGCAACAACAGCTGTCCGCCGTCGCTCCAGACCTGAAATGCCTGCAGGTCATTTTCTTCCACAACCCGGTCGCCGGTTTGCGGCACCGGCAGTGCCGCCAGCAGTCCCGCGGTGGCCATTATCTGGCGGTCAAACAGCTTCTGCGCTTCCTCCATACTGGCGCGGTAACCGTGCAGCGCGGCGATAAAATTCACCAGGGTAATGGTAGACAGCAGGGCAATCAGGAGAAACGTGCGGATCGACTTCACTGGGGCGACCCGAGTTTGTAACCGACACCGCGAATGGTCTGGATGATTTCCGGGCTGATTTTTTTGCGCAGGTTGTGGATGTGCACGTCGACGGTGTTACTCGCCACCGACTCGCCCCAGCTGTACAGTTTGTCCTCCAGCTGCTCGCGGCTGAGGATATGCCCGGGCCGCTCCGCCAGCGCGCGCAACAGACTGAACTCCCGGCGCGACAGGCGCACCGGATCGCCGGCATAACTGACCGAGTGGGTGGCCAGGTTGATCGCGACCTTGCCGATGACAACTTCCGCGGACCCGGCGCTGCCGACACGGCGCTCCAGCGCGCGCAGGCGCGCCAGCAATTCGTCGACCGCAAAGGGCTTGGTGAGGTAGTCGTCGGCGCCGGCGTCCAGGCCCTGCACCTTTGACGGCAGGTCGTCGCGGGCGGTCAGGATCAGCACCGGGGTTTTAATCTGGTAACCGCGCAGGGATTTCAGTACCGACAGGCCGTCAACATCGGGCAGGCCGAGATCGAGCACGATCAGGTCGGGCTGCGCCGCCCGGGCCAGGGCCATGCCCTGCTTGCCGGATGGCGCGTGATCCAGCGCATAACCTTCACGGCGCAACGCCGTGGCAATGCCATCCGCCAGGGATTGATCGTCTTCAATCAACAGTATCCGCATACCTTATCCGCATACCCCCGCCGGACATATCCCCGGAAATTCACACAGTATCAGTGCAGTTTCTTCTGTATTTTGGCCTGCAGGTTTTTGATCTCACCCAGGCGCCCCTCGCTGGCCAGCGGGCGCTGCGGGTCTGCAGGGATCTTTTCCGCGCGGCCGGCGTAATCCAGAGCCTGGGTGTAATCCTTCTGCTGGAAAAGATAGTCGGCATAGAAATAGTTGGCATCCACATCCTGGGCGCCGTATTCCAGCCCTTTCAACAGATAGGTTCTGGCCTTTTTATCATCCCCGAAGCCGATCGGCCAGCCGGGCACGTGGTAATAGAGGGATCCGAGGCTGGTATAGGCTGCGCCATCCAGCGCACTGCCGTCGATTTCAATCGCGCGTTCCAGGTCAGATCTGGCGGCCTTGACGATGGAGAGTGCGCTGAGTCCGCGAATCGCGCCCGCGTGGGATGCGCGAATGATACCGCTCCAGGTCCACACCGCCGCACTTTGCGGAAAGCGCTCGGTGGCGGCCTGCGCCTGCCGGGTGAGTGCGCCGAGTTTGTCGGCGCGCTCTTTCTCGGGCGTGCGGTATTGAATTTGCGCCCACTGGCGCTGCAGTGCCTGCACACTGTCATCGGCGGTTTCCGCCAGGAGAGGTGACGCAAGTGCGCTGAGGAGCACAAATACCAGCGGACGCAAAATTGGTTTGGTGGCGCGTAAAATTCTCATAGGGATTCTCCGGCAGTCAGGTTTTGTTGGGCAAAGCGGCGGATAACCGGCATTTTCTTGATCAGTGCCGCATCCACCACGGCGGGGAGCAGGGCGTTGACCTTGATAAACAAACGCTCCGGCCAGCCAATAAAGCGGCGGCCGCTGGTCTTGCCATCGAGCAGGTCCACGCAGCGCTGCGCCACCAGTTGCGGCGAGTCAGAGCGATTGCCGAGGGCGCGATTGAGCCCGTTGACGGCTTCCGTGTTGAGCGCGGTGTCCACCGCGCGCGGGGCCAGGTAGTGCACTTTTACGTGGCTGTCTCCGAGCTCGCGGCGCAATGCCTCGGTAAATCCGTGCAGCCCCGACTTGCTGGCACCGTAAATACTGAATCCCGGGTGGCCGATATGACCGAAGGCGGAACCGATATTGATCACCGCCCCCTGCGCGCTGCGTTGCAGCAGCGGCAGCAGGTCCCTGGTCAGCGCCATGGGTACCAGCAGATTGGTCTCGAGAATTTTGCGTACCTCAGCATCATCGGTATCGCCCAGCAGGGCGAATCGCGCGACGCCGGCGTTGTTGATCAGCACATCCACACCGCCGGCAAGCCCTGCGCAGGTTGCAACCACCTGCTGGCGCTGGCGCGGATCGCACAGGTCAGCGGCGAGCGTCATGTGCCGGCTTTTGTCGGGCAGCGCTTCGCGCAGCTGTTCCAGCGTCTGGGCGTTGCGCCCCTGGAGTAGCAGGCAGTGCCCACGGGCAGCCAGGCTGTGGGCCAGGGCCCTGCCGATGCCGCCACTGGCACCGGTCAACAGGATATTCAGTCCCAGTTTCTCAGCAGTCATTTCAGGCCACCTCCGGCAGGCGCGCGCGGGATTCGACCTCGCGGAAGATATCCCCGTACAGGCGATAAATAACCTTTGCCCCGTGCACAATCGCGCGCTGGTCATCGTCATCTTCGATGCGGTTCATGAGCCCCTGGAAAAATTCGACGTGGCCCACATCCAGGGCGCCGTGGGAACTCAGGTAACTGAAGGCCTTCTTCGGCAGTGCCAGGGATTGCTGGATGGCACCGGCGACCATATCCGCGAGCTGGATACTGGTGCCCTCAAGCACGTGCACCATGCCGAAAAAGCCCAGCGGGTTGCCCCGTGTGATGGTGTCGTAGGCATAGGCCACCATCAGTTCGGTACTCAGGTTGGGCGCGCCGTGGCGCACCGCCTCGGCATCGCCACCGCAGGTAGCGATGTCGTTCAGGATCCACTCCTGGTGACCGGTTTCCTCCTCGATATACTCCGCCAGTGCCTCCCGCAACCACTCCTGGCGGTCTGTCAGGCGACTGCCACAGGCCATCATCAAAGGCACCGTGTGCTTTACATGGTGGTAGGCCTGGGACAGAAAACCGACGTATTCCTCGAGGCGAATCTCCCCCCGCGCACCGCGCTGGATCACGGGGATACCGAGCAATTGCTGGCGCTCGCTTTCGGTTTCTCGCTGTAACTGGTCAAAGAAATTCATCAGGCAACTCCAGGTTTAGATACGTCGGCAGAGGTTTCCGCAGCAGCGGCACCGTGCGTTTCGGATGACGGGTACAGGTTTTCGATGATGTCTGCGTAACGCTGCGCGATAGCGTCGCGGCGCGGGCGCCCGTTGGCGGTGAGCAGACCGTCGGCAAAGGACAGCGGCTGCGGCAGCAGTGCCCAGCGCCGGACACGCGCGTAGTCCGGCAGCAGGCCGTTGACCGTTGCCAGCCACTGTTCGATCTCCGTCATTTCGGTTCCCGGGCGCGCCAGTAAAAGCACGCTGCAATAGGCGCGCGCATCGCCCACGACCACACACTGCAGAATCGACTGGCTGCGCAGCAGCTCGCTCTCGATCCACTCCGGAGAAATATTGCGACCATAGGAACTGATCAGAATGTTCTTGCTGCGTCCGGTGATATGCAGGTAACCGTCGGCATCCAGTGAGCCGAGGTCACCGGTGGCCAGCCATTCGTCCTGTGCGGCATCGCCATCATCGAGATACCCCAGGTAACGCGGGCCCCGCACCACCACTTCGCCGTCGCGCAGGGCAATTTCGCAGTGAGGCAGCGGCTTGCCCGCCGCACCCTCGCGCACTGCGCCGGGTACATTCAACGCCACCACCGAGCCGCACTCGGACAGCCCGTACCCCTCGTAAACCGGCAGCCCGTGCAGGTGTGCCGAGCGCAACAGATCCGCCGACACCTTGCCGCCACCCACGGCGACAAACTGCAGGGTTGCCGGGGGCTGCCAGCCACAGCGCTCGACCCGGTCCAGCAATGCCTTCAGCATCTGCGGCAACAGAATCATGCTGTCGGGCTGGTGGTCGTCAATGCATTCACACAGCTGCGCCATGTCCAGCTGAGAACTGCCGGAGAAGCCGATACGCTCGAGTCCCGGCACCAGCACCGTGCCTCCGAGCAGCCAGCAGGTGTAGGCACCGGCGACATTCTCCAGCAGGGTTGCCAGCGGCAGCAGGCACAGATGGGTGGCGCAATCGAGTGGTGCAAGGCGTGTCGCCAGCGCCTGAGCGGTGGCGAACTGGGTTGCATTGGAAAGGCACACCCCGCGCGGCGTACCGGTGGAACCGGAAGTGAAGGTGATCTTGGCGGTGGCCGCGGGCAGCACCGCCGGGTGCACCGACTTCGCCCGCAGCAGGGTCAGGCCGCCCGGCAGCTCGACACTGTCGCCGGCAAAAGCGTCGGCGAAGGTGGCAGCAGAGTTCAGCGGCATGTCGGTAAGCAGCGCCTGCATACCGCTGGCACTGATGGTGTGCTGCAACTGCTGCGGGGAGAAGAATCCCGGTAACGGTACCAGGGTAGCCCCGGCCAGCTGGCAGGCCAGATCCACCAGCAGCCAGTTTGGCCCGTTGTTGGCATACAGCCCCAGCACCCGCAACTCGCGCGCTTGCAGGTCCGCGGCGAGCGCCTCGACCGCCTGCAGCAATTCGCCATAGGTATAGCCCTGGCGGTCCCCCAGCAGTGCCGCACGGCCGGGAAAGGTTGCCGCCGCTTCGCGCAGTTGCGCAATCAACAGTGAAGTGTTTGCGGTGTTCATCGTCATTGCTCCTGCATCAGGCGGGCAAAGACCGCGGCCTGTGGCCGGCAGGCGGCGAGGAGTTCCCCGACCAGGGGGCGATCAAGGAGCTTGCGGCGCTCGGCATCGACGTTGATCGCGACCACGGCGGGGCGGCAGGCGTAATAGCTCCCCCAGTCCGCCAGCGCTGTCCCCAGACAGGCGCCGTCGGCCCGACAAAGCACGCGCTGGTTATCGGTGAGCTTTTGCAGCAGGTGCTGCACTTCCGGGGTGGCGGTGAAAATGGCCCAGGTGAGGTCTGCGGCGGCGAACAGCTCCGCCAGCATCAGAAATAGCAGCCGGCTGCTGCCGCGGGCGGTGGCGACCAGGTTGCCGATTTCGACGATGCCGTCCCGCGCCACCGGTTCGTCCGCCGCGGCGCTCAACACCTCCTCTACCGGAAGCCCCAGGTACTGTTCGAGAAACAACGGCTCCTGCTCGGCGCGGCGCAACCCCAGTACTCCGTGCAATTCATCGCCCTTGCCGCAGGTCAGCAGCCAGGGCAGGAAGTGGCGGATACGGGCGCCGTAAACATCCCGAAACTGGGCTGTGATATAGCTTTCGACCGGGATGCGCTGATCCCCGTCGATGCCGCACAGGCGAAAACCGAGGGGGCTATTGCCCGCGATGCTGCGGGCACGGGAAGTCCCGACCACCTGCTCACCCTTTACCACCAGGCCACCAGGCACACCGTTCAATAGAAGGGGGGACGGTGTCATTTGTGCGGGGACATCTACTGCCATTGCCATTTCTCCCGATTGGACTGCAATGACTGGCAGTGTACGGGGGGTAAATTAAGACAAACTTAAGAAACGCCGCGGGTGCCAAACTGGCGCCCCGGGCCACATCCCGGGCGGAACGCAGGCATAAAAAAGCCGGCAACAGCGCAACGCTGATGCCGGCAAATCTTTCGACGAGGAAAGAGAGTGAGTCACATGCGGTCAGACACCGCCACGGAAAAGATCCGCACCAAAACGATCCATCAAACGATTCATCAGCTATCTACCGACCCGGTCAGCGCGAAACCACGCTGCTGGACGATGGCGCGCCCATCAGCAGGAGATCAAATTCGGTATCAAACAGCAGCTTGCCATCCTGTACCACCGCTTCCGCACCGGAGTAGTAGTCCCGCACCACAGTGCCCTCGGCAAACACGCCGAATGCGTCCACGGTCTTTTTGCCCGGGGGCATATCCAGCGCTACCAGCACCTTGTCGTCCGCCAGTGCGCGGGAAAAAACATACGGCGTCTGCTGCAGGCTCTGGTGTATACCGGCACCTACCGCCAGGTGCGCCTTGCGGAATTGCCCCAGTTTCTGCCAGTGATGCAGGATTTCGCGGGTGCCTTGCTGTTGCAGGCTGCCCCAGTCCATCGGCACACGCATGGAAGCATCGCCGAAGGCGCGCTCGTCGATCATCGGTCGCGCGATTTCATCGCCGTAATAAATCTGTGCAGCACCGGGGGCCAGCATCAGCTTCAGAGCTGCGCTCCTGACCTGCTTGCGTTCGCGATCGAACGAGCCGTGATCATCGTGGGAGCCCAGGTAATTGAGAATGGACACGCCGTCCAGTTCGCCACCGTGCAGGATGTTGGAATAGCTGGTGAAGATGCTGTCCATATCCTGCGCGGCGTGGCTGGCGAAGCCCATATTGATCAGGCTGTCGAAACCGTAGTTGAAGAAGTCCACCTTGCGGTCGCCGTAATCGTAAAAGCGGCCGTCGCTACTGGAGAAATCATTCACACCGTAGTTGTAGACCTCGCCCACCATGAAAAAGTCGCGGTCGTCGACTTTGCTGTCCGGGTTCGCCGCCTTCCAGTCGGCAAAGGCCAGTTCAGATTCCTTCTTGAGCACCGCCCAGATTTCCGGTTCGGTGTGCTTCACGGTGTCCACACGGAAACCGTCCACGCCGTATTCACGCACCCAGTCGGTCAGCCACTTGACGATGTAGTACTTGGGCGCGCGCGGGTAACCGGTGCGCGCGAAAAAGGCATCCAGCTCCGCCTGCTCCTGTGCCAGGCGGCCCTCCGCCTGCCACTTTTCTACCAGCTGTGGCGGCAGCTCCACCGGGGCTTCGCTTTCCGTGAGGATGTCGGTCAGGTTCGGGTGAATTGCACAGGTTACGTTGCCGGCAAAACTCGACCAGTCGCATACCGGATTGGTGCGCACCCAGTCTGATGGCCACACCGGGTCCTGTTCGGTGACCGGGCCGGTGTGGTTGATGATCGCATCCAGCAGCACGCGGATACCGCGCTGATGTGCCACCTCGATCAGGCGAGCCAGGTCCTGCTCGGTGCCGAAATTGGCATCCACCGCGGTCCAGTCCTTCGGCCAGTAGCCGTGGAAGGCGTAGGTGCGCTTGTCTGCGTCATCAGCGCCGTGGATATTCTCGATCACCGGCGACATCCAGATGGCATCCACACCCAGGTCGGTAAAGTAGCCGGCTTCGATCTTGTCGATCACGCCCTGCAGGTCTCCGCCGACGAAACCGCGCATATAGGCGGCATCATCCTTGCGGCCATAGGCGAAATCGTTGTCCGGATTGCCGTTGTTGAAGCGGTCCGGCAACATGAAATAGATGGTGGCGTTGTTCCAGTACGGGTCCGGATGGCCGCCCTTGATCTGGGTCAATGCGGCGTCCGCCGCTTTCGGCAAAGATTCTTCTGCTTTCACAACACCCTGCTCGCTGTGTTCGCCGTTACAGGCTGCCAGCGGCAAGGTGGAAAGGGACAGAGCGGCGATGATGCCGGCAATTTTTCTCATTATGTTCTCTCATTCGTTATCGAACGGTCATCACTTCAGCCCACTTTAACCAACTGCCGCGCGCTCGCATCAACCCCGGGTGGGGCGTAGCCCGTCGGCGTGCGCGAGATGAAAACTGTGCGCCCCGGTGATAACCTTGACCGTGCAGTCGATGATTCACGGCCGCAGGCGGTTGGTGCGGTCCAGAGAGAAAAACTGATCCCAAGGAAGCAAATTCCAGCATTAAGGAGTGACCATGCAAGAGAAACCCGTGGTATTCGTTGTGGTAGACCCCAACGATGACAAACACGTTGCCCTGGAGCGCGCCCTGACCACCGCGCGCGAGCGCAATCCGCAGCCGAAGCTGGCGGTATTCGTCGCCGTAGATGGTGAGGCGGTAGATACCCGCGCGGTGAACGATCACCTGTTCCGCGACGAATTCTGGTTCCGCGACCAGATCCGCACCCCGATCCAGGAAGCCGGGGTGGAGTTTGAAATTTCCGTGTGCTGGTCCAGTGACTGGCAGGCCGCGATTATTCAGGAATCCAAGCGCTGCAATGCAGAAATGATCTACCTGCCGGTGCACGCCAAAACCAGCAGCCGCCGCTTCACCTTTGCAGAGTCCAAGTGGCAGGTACTGAAGCAGGCGAAGTGCCCGGTGGTACTGATCCGCCCCGGTGCCAAGGACCGCCGCAAGGTGGTGCTGGCTACCGTCAACTACCAGGCCAAAACTACCCAGCAGCGCCAGCTCAACCGCCAGATCACCGAGCGCGCCAGCTACATTGCCGAGGTGTACGGCGCCGAGCTGCACCTGGTGAATGCCTACCTGGACTCCATGCGCTATCCGGATCGCGGCGCCCTGGCCAAACTGGCGGACAAGACCGGCGTTCCCACCGATCGCATCCATGTGAAACACGGATATACCAACGAGGTGGTGGCGGAGATTGCCAGAGAGATCAGTGCGGACGTGGTGGTGATGGGAACGCTCAACCAGTACGGCGAGACCGGCTCGCTGCTGCGCGGCAACACTGCCGAGCGGGTGATCGGCTCCCTGGATATCGATGTGGTGGTGTGTAACGCATTTACCACCACCCAACACTGAGGCCGACTGTCTACCGGCAACGGTAGCAGCAGCAAAAATGAAAACAAAAAAGGGACTGAATTTTCAGTCCCTTTTTTGTTGTCGATCTCTCAGTGCGGAATCACTTGGCCGCTTGCAGGTTCGCGATCTCGATCATCATCGCGGTGTACATTTTCAGGTTCAGGCGCAGTTGATCCACGGTGATGAATTCGTGCTCCGAGTGCCCGGTGTAGGCCTTGCCCGGCATCGACGGACCGAAGCTCACCGCATTGGGCAGCAGTTTGGCGTTGGTGGAACCGCCGATGGCTACCGGCCCCGCGTCCTCGATACCGGTAAAGTGGCGGAACACCTGCAGCAGCGGCTCCACCTGGGGTGCGTTATCCGCGCGGTAGGGCTCCCCCAGGTGCACGCCCACGTCCGCCATCTGGATACCGGTGTGCTGCTGCCAGCGGTCGATGGCAGCGTGGATCTGCCGGTCCAGCAGCTCGGCGCTCTTGCCGGTGGGGCGGCGCAGGTTCAGGTAGCTGGTCAGCCCCTTGTCGTCGGCCTTCACCATGGTCAGGGCGCCGGTCATCGGCCCCATAAAGTCATCGCGGTAGGCGATATCCCCGAACTGTTCCGCGACGATCCCGGTGCCGATCAGGTCGTTGATATAGCGCACCGTGGCGCCGGCGGCATTCGCCGGCCACTCGTAGGCAGCCAGCGCATCCGCCAGGAAGGCAATGGCATTGATACCGTGTTCCGGCTCGGAACTGTGAGTGGCGACACCGCGCGCAGTGATTTCCAGCACGCCGTCCTTGCTTGCAAACTCGTACTTCACCTTCGGATGCTGTGCTGCGCGGGCGCGGATCGCTTTTTCCAGCTCAGCGGTCGGGTTGACGATGCTGGCGTGGGCCTCGTCCGGCACCTGGCTGCGGAAATAGCCGCCGTGGAATTCGCCCAGATACGGTTTGCCCTGGTCCGCCACCGCGGCTTCGGCGAAGGTGGCGCGCACCTCACTCCAGCCCTTCTCCGCGGTCACCACCGGGTAACTGGCGTCGATGGTGATGTTGTGGGCGGGCATCTCGTATTCTTTCAGGAATGCCTGCAGCGGTCCCCAGTCGGACTCCTCGCCCAGGTAGACAATCAGCTCCACGCGCCGCTGCATCGGCACGCCCTTGTCCGCAATCGCCTTCATCGCATAGAGGGCGGTGGCAATCGCCCCTTTGTCGTCCTCGCTGCCGCGGGCAATCAGCTTGCCCGGCTCGCTGGTGCGATCCAGCTCAAACGGGCTCTTGCTCCACTTGGCCGGATTGGCCGGCTGCACATCGCCGTGGGTGACGATGCCGATCTTCTCCTTGCCCTGCCCCAGCGCCACGATCACCACGTAGCCGTGGTCCTCGCACGCAAGCCCCAGCGCCTCGGCCTTGCCACACAGGGCGCGCTTGAAACCGGTGAACTCCGGATTCTGCTCCAGCGGCAGGTCTTCCCGCGCCACGGTCTTGAATTGCACCAGCTCGGCGAGAGTGTCGGTCATCGCCGCCTCGTAGTGCTCCACCGCGTAGTCCGCGGTCTTCTGGGCTACCGGCGAAACATTCGCCGCCGCAGCCAGCGGACAGAGCAACAGCGGTGCCGCAATCTGCGCAATTTTGGATCGGAATTTCACAGGTCACTCCTCGTGTCGGGGAAAGGGATCAGGCAAAGCAGGTATTGTACCTGCCCTGCGGCACCAAATCCCGCGCCCCGCGCCGCGGCGACCGCCCGCTGCGATTACCGACCAGCGGTCAGGAATGCCCGGTGCGGCGGCATTTGCTTGACGGTGCCGCGGATCAGGGTTTTCAGGCTCTGCATCAGGTCGCGCAACTGCCCCTCACTCAGGCCATCGGCAATGACGTGATGGTCTTGCGGCACTACTCCCTGCCCGAGCATCACCTGCTGCCAGGCCACCTCGGTAAACAGGTCGTCGTAGTCCCGGAATACCTTGCCGCTGCTGCGGAACAGATCGATTTTCGCCTGCAGGCTGTCGGGCACCGCCATCTCCTCACAGTGGCGCCAAAAGTCGCTGTCGCGGCGCTGGTTGACCTTGTAGTGCAGGATGATGAAATCGCGGATGCGTTCCATCTCCAGCCGCGACTGGCGATTGAACTCCGCCACTTCTTCGCCGCGGATTCCGCGATGGGGAAAGCACTTGAGCAGTCGCGTTGCGGCAGTCTGCACCAGGTGGATGGAAGTGCTTTCCAGCGGCTCGAGAAACCCGCTGGCAAGGCCCAGGCTCACCACATTCTTGCACCACTGCTGGCGGCGGTGACCGGTGCGAAATGGAATCACCCGCGGTTCCGCCAGTGCTTCACCGGGGAGGTTTGCCAGCAGCACTTTACGGGCCTGCTCATCGCTCCAGTGCCGGCTGGAATACACCAGCCCATTGCCGGTGCGGTGTTGCAGGGGAATCTGCCACTGCCAGCCACAGGCGCGGGCGATGGAGCGGGTGTAAGGTACGATTTCCCCCGCCGACGCACTCGGCACCGCCATGGCGCGGTCACAGGGAAGCCACTGGTCCCACTGGTCGTATTCGCTAGCCACCGCTTTATCGATCAGCAGTCCGACAAATCCGGAGCAGTCCACAAACAGGTCGCCTTCGACAACCTGGCCACTGTCGAGCAACAGGCTCTCTACAAATCCGCTGTCGCTGTTGCGGCGCACATCGCAGACCTTGCCTTCTATTCGCTTGACACCCTTGGCCTCGGCAAAGCGGCGCAGAAACTGCGCGTAGAGCCCCGCATCGAAATGGTACGCGTAGGAAATACCCGGCAGGTTGGTGTTGGGGATATTTTTTATCGGGGCGAATTTATTCTGCATCGCCGCCTGGTAATTCAGCGAATAATCCCAGAAAGAGGCGGTATCACCGGCGGCCCGGGCGCGCAGCCAGTAATTGTAGAAATCGCAGAAGGGAAAGTTTTTTCCGATGCCGCCAAAGGCGTGCATATAGCGCTCGCCCTCCCGCGACCAGCTTTCAAACTGGATGCCCAGTTTTATGCTGCCACTGGTCGCGCGTAAAAATTCTTTTTCTTCCAGCCCCAGGGCCTGGTTGAAACTGACAATGGGCGGGATGGTGGCCTCGCCCACGCCGACGGTGCCGATCTGTTCGGATTCCACCAGAGTGATATTGATTACCTTGCCCAGTACCTTGGCCATCAGCGCCGCGGTCATCCAGCCGGCGGTACCGCCACCGAGAATCACCAGATTTTTTATTGTTGTATTTTGCACAGTCTGTACCTCTATCAGCTTCGCATTCCGCTTCACCAGCCCTATTGATAGTCTGGCCCGAGCATAAAAAAAGCCCTTGTAACCGGAGATTACAAGGGCTTTCCCGTGAGACTAGCTACTGAAAATTACAGCTTGTAGCTGAAACCCAGCAGGTAGGTGCTGCCGTAGCTCTGGTAGTCGCGAACCTGCAGCGAGTTATCGCCACTCAGGGTAGTGAACGGCTCGTCGGTCAGGTTCTGCCCCTGCAGGAACACGGACAGGCCTTCCAGTCCGCCGATTCCGGACTCAGCGAAGTCGTAACCGATCTGCGCGTCGACCAGGGGTTCACCCACTACGTCGACC